>CBFHJJ010000012.1:0-45386 GCA_965655865.1 Flavobacteriaceae bacterium
GTTGATGGTCCTACAATGATGGTTGAGCTTCAAAAGCAAGCAGAAAGATTTGGAACGGATGTTAGAATTGGCTTAGTAACTCAAGTTAATTTAAGTGAAAAACCTGGTGGAATTCACAAAGTAACAGTTGATAATAATATTGAAATTGAGGCAGAAAGTGTAATTATATCAACAGGAGCAACTGCAAAATATTTAGGTATTCCCTCAGAACAAAGATTAAGAGGAGGTGGAGTTTCTGCATGTGCTGTTTGCGACGGATTTTTTTATAAAGGTCAAGATGTTGCAATTGTTGGAGGTGGAGATACTGCAGCTGAAGAAGCAACATATTTAGCTAATATATGTTCTAAAGTAACTATGATTGTGAGAAAAGGTGAAATGAGAGCATCCAAGGCAATGCAACATAGAGTTGAATCAAGAGACAATATTGATGTTAAGTACTATTCTGAAATTAAAGAAGTTTTAGGTAAAGATGTTGTTGAAGGCGTTAGTATAATAAATAATCAAACTCAAGAAATTACTAATGTCCCTGTAACTGGTCTTTTTATAGCTATAGGACATAAACCCAACACAGATATTTTTAAAGGTCAATTAGAAATGGATGATTCAGGATATGTTATAACAAAAGGAAAGTCCACACATACAAATCGTCCAGGAGTTTTTGCTTCTGGTGATGTTCAAGATAAAGATTACAGACAAGCAGTTACAGCTGCAGGTACTGGCTGTATGGCTGCATTAGATGCTGAAAGATATTTAGCAAGTCTTGATTAAGGATAATTTTTAAGTAGTATATTTATACTAAACTATTTAAAATGCAAAAACTAACTCTTTTTTTTAAAAATCAAATGTCATTTTTCTGGCTTCCCGCTGCATGGATTTGTGGAGTTAGAGTAGACTCGGAAGAAAGTAATAAATGTGTTGTCAGAGTTAAGCTTGGCTTTATTAACAAAAATCCATTTAAATCTCTTTTTTGGGCTGTACAAGGTATGGCTGCTGAAATGCCTGGAGGACTATTACTTCAAAATAAAATTAAAAATAGTGGTCAAAATATAGCTATGCTTTTAGTTGGATCTTCTTCGAAGTTTACTAAAAAAGCAGTAGGAAAGATATTATTTACTTTTGAAAATGGTGAGTTGTTAGACGAACTGGTTAATCAGGCCGTAAAGACAAAAGAAGCTCAAACAATTACTATTAAAACCAATGGAGTAGATGAAAAAGGCGATGTTGTTTCTGAATTTTCCTTTAATTGGAGTATAAAACTTCGATCAAAAAGATAACTATTAACATTTTGTTTGCATTTTAAATTAGATATAATACTTATCTTAAGTAAAACTAATAATATGTCTAGAACCATTTATAATTACACAGTTGAAGTTTTAAAAAAAGTTAGCTTTAATCCTAAATTATTTAAAAGAGAGCTTGAAAAGGCATCAAAAAAACTTTTACCACACGAATATACTGAGTTAATGATTTGGGCTAAGAACTTTAAATTTCAAAACCCACATCTTTATTACGTTGAAGTTTAAAATTTAGGATCTATAATTTTAACATCTGTAAAAGATTGAATTTTTTTAAATGAATTTTTTAGTAATAAAAACACTTCTTCCAAAATATGTTTTTTTAAATTATTATTTTTAAATACTACACTAATTTCTCTGGCAGGTTCAGGCGCCTTAAATTTATAAACCTTGTCTTTGTGTTGATCTGCTAAGTTTAAGAAATTTAAGTAAGGTATAAAAGCTATTCCATTTCCATTAATAGACAAGTTTACTAAAGTTTCTAAGCTATTATTTTTAAACTTTTCATTGTAAGTTTCTGATTGAAAAACATTATCAATTGTATTTCGAAATTCGTTTTCTTTTTCCGGTATTAATATGTCTTTTGAATTAATCTTACTTAGCTCAACTTCTATTGCTTCGTCATTTTTAAAATTTTCTGGAATTACCATTAATATCGGCTCATAGTAAAGTGGTCTGAAAGCTAGATTAGAATCATTTAACGGAGTAATTCCTATAACAAAATCAAGTTCGTTATTATTTAATGAGTTATAAAGAAACTTGCTTTTATTGGAGGTATATTTAATATTTATTTCCGGAAATTTTTCTAATAAATCTTTTGTAAAAATTGGAAGTATTGTGGATTCTAATGTAGAGCTTATTCCAATATTTAAATTTCCAATTATTTTATTTTTTTGATAATTAATTAAATCTTTAACTTTCAAAGATTCACTTACTATAATCTGAAACTGTTTAATTAGCTTTTCTCCAATTAAAGTTGTTTCAATTGGTTTTTTTGATCTATCAAATATTTTAGTATCTAATTCTTTTTCTAGCTTTTGTATTTGCATACTTAAAGAAGGTTGAGATACTAAAGATTTTTCTGCTGCAGTTGTAAAATTTTTGTATTTGTAAAGCGAAAGAACATATTTGAGTTGATTTATTGTCATATCAGTATTTATTATAAAAATATGAATTTATATAAGAATTAACTATTGAATGATTTCAATCTTAAAACGAACATTATCTAGTGGCCACTCTCTTTTGTCTGTTTCTAAATTTGAAATTTTATCAACAACCTCCATTCCTTTGATTACTTTTCCAAAAGCTGTATAGTTTTTGTCAAGATGATAAGCTCCATCTTTTTTCTTAACTATGAAAAATTCATAAGGAGAAGCTAGTTTGTAAGGATTTTCAATCTCACTACTTGGCATTGAGATTATTCCTCTATGATGTTTATGACCTTTTTTTGTATCTGGAGGCAATAAGTATCTCCCGATTTTTCTTCTTTTTTTTGAAGTACTGATATTATCAGAATTTCCACCTTGAATTATAAAATCTTTTACAACTCTGTGAAAATATTCCCCTTCAAAATATTTATTTTTTGTTAAATAAATAAAATTAGCTCTATGATATGGCGTATTGATGAATAGTTCAATATCAATATTTCCATAGGATGTAATTATTCTTACTTTATTTTCTTTATTTTTTTTTCCGTATTCAAAAAAGAATGGGATAGCATTATCGTCATTCAAAACAAACTCTTTTTTGGTTTGTTTTGTTATCTTTTTATTTATTTTTTTTATTTCTGTTTTTTCAGGTTTTTCTATCTTATCTTTACATGAAATAAATAAAAGGCTAACTAAAAGTATTTTATAAAAATGCATTTTATAGATTTTAAAAATTATTTATTAAAAATAAACGATTATGAGCTTCCTGGACATGATTATTTATTAAAAATTTCTCCTCCAGCTAGAATTAAGCATCTTAAAAAAAATTTTATTCCTAAAGATTCAAAAACAGCATCAGTTTTAATGCTTTTTTATCCTGATAATAATAATGAAACTAGATTAGTTTTAATGCTAAGAAATAAATACAAAGGAGTACATTCAAATCAAATTAGTCTTCCAGGTGGTAAAGTTGATAGATTAGATAAATCTTTAAAAGACACAGCCTTAAGAGAAACATACGAAGAAATAGGATTACATAGAGATGATATTGAAATTGTTGGTGAATTGTCCTCGGTTTATATTCCTCCAAGTAATTTTAATGTTTTTCCTTTTATAGGATATTCCAGTAAAACACCAAAATTTCTTCCTGATTCAAAGGAGGTCTCACTTATTTTAAGTCCTAAACTTAGTTATATTTTAGGTATGGAAATAGTTGAATCTGTTGTTGAAGTAAATAACTCAAAACAAAAAGTACCTAGTTTTCTGATTGATAATCATATTTTATGGGGAGCTACAGCAATTATGATTCATGAATTTGTTTTATTATTTAAACAAATGGTTAATTCTTAATACATTTGTCAAACCAAAAATTATTGTGTGAGTTTTTTAAAAAGGAATCCTTTCGGACACATCCTGTTTGTTAAGAAGTGGTTAATTCGAGTTTTAGGTGTACTGACACACCAAAGATTTAATCGTTTTAATAAATTAAAAATTGAGGGTTCAGATATAATTAAATCTTTGCCCGAAAATAATGTTTTGTTTGTCTCAAATCATCAAACTTATTTTGCCGATGTTGCTGCTATGATACACGTATTTAATGCGAGTTTAAGTGGAAGAGTAGATTCTATCAAAAACATGACTTATTTATGGGAACCAAAATTAAATATTTATTACGTAGCTGCTAAAGAAACAATGAAGGCAGGTCTTCTACCAAGGATATTAGCATACGTGGGTTCAGTTTCAATTGAAAGAACTTGGAGATCAAAAGGAGAGGATGTAAAACGACAAGTCAAAATGAGTGATATAGGTAATATTGGAAAAGCTCTAAATGACGGTTGGGTTATAACATTCCCTCAAGGAACTACAACTCCCTTCAAACCAATAAGAAGAGGAACTGCTCATATTATTAAAAAATATAATCCTATAGTTGTTCCAATAGTAATAGACGGATTTAGAAGATCTTTTGATAAAAAGGGTATTAGAATTAAAAAAAGAAATATTCTTCAATCTATGGAAATTAAAAAACCGTTAGATATTGATTACGAAAACGAATCTGTTGAAAGCATAGTCGAAAAAATTGAATATGCAATTGAACAACATCCTTCGTTTTTAAAAGTTATTTCTGAAAAAGATCTTTTAGAGTTAGAAAAAACTAATAAACAAAGAGAGTGGTAATTAATCTTTGCTTCTAATTAATGCATTATTTTCAATAATTCCACCACAAGCAATTCTAGATCCAGCTGCGCCAGATGGTTGTGATACAAAATCATCAGAGCCTTTGTGGACAATTATTGATTTTCCAATTATATTTTTGTTTTGATCTTCACAATCTAAACACCACAAATCGGTAGTGAAAGAAACTGTACCGTTACCATTTTCATCGACAGTGAAATTACCAATATCTCCTCTGTGAAATCCGTCAGAATTACCCCATTTACCATGATTTTCTAAAGTTGGATTCCAATGACCACCTGCAGATTTTCCATTGTCAGATGAACAATCTGATTTTTCATGAATATGAATAGCATGTTCACCTGGCTCTAAATTGTTAATGGTTGCTTCCATAGTGACTTGAGAATCATCTTCAATAAATACCACAAATCCATTCGTTTGTGAAGAACTTTTTGACTCAAGTTCAATTACAACCATATTGGGTATTGAACAACTAGAAATAAGGATTGAAAAAGTAATAAATAGGAAAATATTCTTCATCTGAGTATATGATTTATTTAGCATGATATTTGTACATTTAAAGTTATGAAATATTTTGTTTCAATATATTGTTTATTATCATTAATGTCATGTGGACTTTTATCAGAAAACAATAAGCCGGTAGTTTACAGCAGTGAGTCTTTTAAAGAATTTAAAGTATCAAAAGCACCTGATTACACCAATTTGAATTCATGGGCGGTACATCCTTCAGGTGATCAAAGTATTTTTGATGAATTTGATTTTGATGATTCAAAACTTCCTGTTGATGTTTTCTTTATTTATCCTACTTTGCTCAGTGACAAAAATAATACAAGATGGAATGCAGACATATATGATAACACTACAAGATCATATGTTTTAGGTTCCTCAGTTAAATATCAAGCATCAGCGTGGTTTTCAACTGGTGATGTTTATGTTCCCTACTACAGGCAAGCACATTTAAGAGTTTTTAGAGAATCCTTTTGGAAAAATGGTGGTAAAGAAGCTTATGAAATGGCATACAATGATGTTAAAGAAGCTTTTATTACATACATGAAGGAATATAATAATGACAGACCAATAATTATTGCAGGGCATAGCCAAGGTTCTGGACATGCCAAAAGACTTCTTCAGGAATTTTTTGATGGTAAACCTCTAAAAAATAAATTAGTTGCAGCATATTTAATAGGAACAAAAATAACTAATGATGATTTTAAAACATTAGATTTAATGATTGATAAAAACGAAACTGGTGGTTTTGTTACTTGGAATACTTATAGGTTAATGTCAGAAAGAAAAAAACAGAAATCTTCTTTTACAATTAGTGAAGAATGGATTGAAGATGCACTTTGTTCAAATCCTATTACATGGGACGATAACAAAACCTCAAATTATGATGACCACAAAGGTTTTTTATATTTAAACAATAAGGTTTTTCCAAAGACAGTCAAAATTGAAAGTATTGATAATAAGATATTAGTTAAACTTCCAAAAATGGGCATTGTTAAGCGTTTACTACTTTCAACTGTTAAGGATTATCATAAGGCTGATGTCAATTTGTTTTGGGAAGACATTAGGCTGAACAGTATTGAAAGATCTAAGTCATATTTATCTGCACAGTGATTAAATTTTTTAATTTATTGCTAATAACTCTTGCATTACAATGCTCAATTGGCTTTTCACAAGACTATATTGAGGGGGTAATAAGTTATGAAAATGAATCTGGTGAAATAATTCCACTCCCTGGTGTAACTGTTTTTTGGCAAAACACATCAACAGGAACCATTTCTAATATTGATGGAAATTATAAACTTTTAAAGTCTAACTTATCTAAGAGCCTTGTATTTAAATTTTTGGGTTATAAAGAAGAAATTTGTGACGTTAGTAATAAAAGATTTTATAATACAACAATGCTCAAAGATGAAAATATTCTTGATGAAGTAGTAGTAAATAAAAAAAGAAAAACAATTCAAAAATCATATTTTAAAACTCAAAATATTATAAACGTTTCTAGTGATGAATTGTTAAAAGCAGCATGTTGTAATATTTCTGAAAGTTTTGAAACTAATCCCTCTATAGATGTTAGTTATTCCAATGCAGTAACTGGTGTTAAACAGGTTAAAATGTTAGGCTTAGAAAGCCCGTATTTACTTATAACTGAGGAAAATATTCCAATGATAAGGGGAGCTTCACAAGTCTATGGTTTGTCTTTTATTCCTGGAACATGGGTAGAGAGTATGCAAATAACAAAAGGAACAGGGAGTGTGGTTAATGGGTTTGAAAGTATTTCGGGTCAAATTAATGTTGAGTTAAAAAAACCATATTCTGACTCACCGTTTTTTGTGAATATTTATACAAATGATATGGGCAGGAATGAAGTTAATCTTCACAGTAATAAAATAATCAATGACAAAGTCAGTACAGGATTGTATTTACATGCCAATAAGAATAATCACATTAATGATAATAACAATGATGGTTTTTTAGATCATCCACTTTCTAATGCAATTAATTTTTTCAATAGATGGCAATATATAAACCCCACTAAAGGAACTGTTGCTTTTTTTGGATACCGATTTATGAGTGACAAAAAAGAACTGGGTGAAAATATTGAAAATAAAGTGTTTATTCGCGATCCTTGGCGAGGAGAGATTCGTACTAACAGATTTGATTCAAATTTCAAATTTGGTTATGTAAACCCTAGTATTCCTTACCAATCATTAGGATTTCAAATGGCTTTTTCTAGGCATGATCAGGATTCTTTTTTTGGAAAGCGAAATTATGATATAAATCAAAATAGTTTTTATTCAAGCTTAATATACAACTCTATTATAGGAAGCACCCTTAACAAAATTAAAGTAGGATTAAATTTTTCACATGACGATTTTGATGAAATTATCGATCAAACAAAAACTTCGTATAATAGAATAGATAATTCTATTGGGGGTTTTTTTGAATATAGTTATGATAGTTTAGATGAAGTAAGTCTTGTTGCTGGTCTTAGGTATGATATTCATAATAATTTAGGAAATTTTTTCACACCAAGACTTCATTTAAGGTATCAACCTTTTGAAAAATCTGTATTACGTTTTTCTGCAGGAACTGGAAGAAAATCTTCAAATATATTTTCTGAAAATCAAAATATATTTACATCAGGACGTCAAATTAAAATTTCAAAAAAATTAGGAAAATTTTATGGACTAGATCCAGAAAAAGCATTTAATTATGGTCTAAGTTTTAGACAGGGGTTTTTTATAAATAATAAAGAAGGTGATATTACTTTTGATTATTATGTAACCGATTTTGAGAATCAAGTCATTGTTGATTGGGAAACTCAGGGCGAGGTATCATTTTATAATCTGGATGGTAAAAGTTTTGCTAAAAGTTTACAGATTGATTTTGAATATCAGTTAAGTGATAATGTTTTGATTAAATCAACATATAAGAATTTTGATGTAAAAAAACAATACAATTCTGGACTAAAGATTAGTCCTTTAACTCCAAAAAATAGATTTTTTGCAAATTTAGAAGTTTTCACTAATGAACGAAAAAATGGATCTAAGTGGAAATTCGATTTTACTTACAATTGGATTGGTAAACAAAGATTACCAAGTCACACTGAATTAATTGATTTTGAAGGTTATTCTCCAAATTACAGTCTAGTAAATTCTCAAATAACAAAAGTATTTTCTAAAAAATTTGAAATGTATTTAGGAGGAGAAAATATTGGAGGATATACTCAAGATAATCCAATTTTAGGAGGATACCCTTTTGAAACAGACTTTGATACTTCAATAGTATATGCACCAATACATGGTGCACTTTTTTACATAGGTTTAAGATTTAATAACTAAATTAGTAGTATGAAATATTTAATAATAATTTCACTTTTTTTTTCAGCATTAACTTTTTCTCAAAAAAATAATTTAAAGTCACAAAAAGTCTCTTTTTTAGTTAAGGGGGTTTGTGAAATGTGTAAAGACAGAATTGAGGAAGGAACAATAAAGCTCAAAGGAGTTAAATATGTTAATTGGGACATTATGTCAAATAATATTTCATTAATATATAATTCTAAAAAAATAACTCTAGATGCTATTCACAAGGGAATTTCTTTACTTGGGCACAGCACAAACAAATATACTGCACCATCTGAAATATATAATAGTCTTCCAGATTGTTGTTTGTATGAAACTTTAGAAATACATTAAACTATAAATTATGAAAAAAATATTGAAAATTACATTTGCAGTACTAATTGGAGCTTTTGTAGGCTACTCAATAGCAGACTATTCTATGACTAGTGAAGAAGTTGAAATTGTTAACCAGGACAAAGTAGAGACAATAGTAGAATTAATGGGAACTGAAACTTCTTTTGGGGTAAAGGGTAACTGTAAGATGTGTAAAAAGACTATAGAAACTTCTGCATTATCACTTGACGGAGTTCACAAGGCAATTTGGGATGTGAAGACTAAGCAAATAGATTTAGTTTATGATGATCAATTGGTTGAACTTACCACAATTCATAATACGATTGCTAGTTCAGGATATTCTACTGACTTAGTGGATTTAAATCAGGAGGCGTATGATAACTTACCTGTATGTTGTCAATATGATCCAAATAATTAATTTTTAATATATTTATTAGAAAATGTTATGAAAAACTTTATTCTGTTATCTATTTCAATAATTCTTTTCAGTTGTGGCGATATAAAAATTGATACCTCAACTGGTAACCCATCAGATTTAGAATCAAATGAATCTGCATCAAGACCGTTATTTGAAAACGGTGATCTTATGACAAATGTTTCAGAAGACCCAATGGGGAATGTGTTGGATTATCCAGATTATAATGCAGCAGTTACAAGTCAAGTTAAAGTTTGGAAACCAGGCTTTAAGTCGCCATGGCATTATCATCCATATTCTGGCCCTGCTTACATTGTTCAGGGTGAACTAACTGTGAATTATGACACTGAAACGTCAATTGATAATTTAGGTGCAGAAAAAAAAATTATTAAAACTCAAACATATAAAGTAGGGGATGCTTTTTTAGGAGTTCCTAACACTTGGCATCTTTCAGAAAATAAAGGCTCTGAAGATCTTATTTTTATGGTTCACTGGTTAGGTGAAAAAGATAAACCTTTAGCTTTTTTTGAAAAAAAGTAATAGTATCCAAAAAAATAAAAAAACCCTCTGGAAGAGGGTTTTTTTATAAATCAAAATTAATTCCTTGTGCTAAGGCTAGTTCACTTGAATAATTAATAGTGTTGGTTTGTCTACGCATATATACTTTCCAAGCATCCGATCCGCTTTCTCTTCCTCCTCCAGTTTCTTTCTCTCCTCCAAATGCTCCACCAATCTCAGCACCAGAGGTACCTATATTTACATTAGCAATTCCACAATCACTTCCAGATGCTGATAAAAATATTTCAGATTCTTTTAGATTTTTAGTCATAATTGACGAAGAAAGACCTTGTTTGACATCATTCATTATTTCTATAGCATTTTGAACTTCTCCTTTATATTCAATTACATACAAAATAGGAGCAAATGTTTCTGTTTGGACAATTGAAGCTTCGTTTTTGATTTCAGCAATTGCAGGTTTAACGTAGCACCCACTTTTATAATCATCACCTAAAAGAACTCCACCTTCAACAATTAATTTACCACCCTGATCTTTAATTTGATTTAAGGCTGAGTTATATTGTTTGACAGCATCAACATCAATAAGAGGTCCTACATGATTACTTTCGTCAAGTGGATTACCAATTTTTAACTGACTGTATGCTTTTGCTAGTTCAGTTTTAATTTCTGAGATTATAGATTCATGTACAATTATTCTTCTAGTTGATGTACATCTTTGTCCACAAGTTCCTACGGCTCCAAAAACAATATTTATAACAGCTTGCTTTATATCAACACTTGGTGTAACTATAATTGCATTATTTCCACCAAGTTCAAGTAATGACTTACCAAGTCTTGCACCAACTTTTTGAGCAACATCTTTTCCCATTCTTGTTGACCCTGTTGCTGAAAGAAGATTTATTCTATTGTCTTCTGACATCCATTTTCCAACTTGACTATCTCCATTTATTAAACAGGAGATACCGTTATCCATATCATTTTCTTTTAAAACATCAGCAATTAATTTTTGACAAACTACTCCGCACAGTGGAGTTTTTTCTGATGGTTTCCAAATACAAACATTTCCACAAACCCAAGCAAGTGCAACATTCCAACTCCAGACAGCTACTGGAAAATTAAAAGCAGATATAACACCAACTATTCCAAGTGGATGATATTGTTCATACATTCTGTGATTAGGTCTCTCGGAATGCATTGTAAGACCGTACAGCTGTCTAGAAAGACCTACTGCAAAGTCACATATATCAATCATCTCCTGAACCTCTCCTAATCCCTCTTGAAGAGATTTACCCATTTCTATTGAAACCAGTTCTCCAAGTTCAGCTTTATTTTCCCTTATTTTGTTACCAAGTTGTCTAACAAGTTCTCCTCTTTTGGGAGCAGGAATTTTTCTAAACGATTTAAAAGCGTTTTGAGCATCTGTAATTAATTTTTCATAATCATCTTTATTGGCAGTGGTTACTTTTCCAAGTTCAGATCCATCAACAGGACTAAAAGAGCTAATTTTAGAATCTGAACCAAACCATTCTGTTCCATTTGAACAACCTTGTTGTTCATCTTTAATTCCAAGTTTTATTAATATTTCTGATATGTTGTTTTGACTCATTTTTAATAATTTGATAAGCAAACTTAATCAAATTTGAATTGTTTATTTTTTCAGCTAACTTGGAATCAGGTAATAGTCATAAAATGAAAAATAAATTCAATGTCGAGTCCGATATTTCTAAAGCTGAAACTTTACCATCATCTTTTTATAAAGACTCAAAAGTTTTTGAAGATTTAAAATCTAAAATATTTTTAAAATCATGGCAGTGGGTAGGTGACACTGATATGGTTAATGATAAAAGTTCAGTTTATCCTTTAACGATTTTAAAAGACTATTTAAATGAGCCAATTGTTTTAACTAAAGATGAAGATGATGTAATTTATTGCTTAACTAATGTATGTACTCACAGAGGAAATCTTTTAGTTTTTGAACCAGGAAAATCAAAAAAGTTGATTTGTATGTACCATGGAAGAAGATTTAATAATAAAGGAAAATTTGAATATATGCCTGAGTTTGAAAAGGCTAAGAATTTTCCAAGACCGTGTGATAATTTACATGAGTTTCCTCTGATTAAGTGGGGAAAATTATTATTCGCTGGACTAAATCCTTCGTTTGATTTTCAAAAAGTAATAGATAAAATAAATGAAAGGATAGGTTTTCTCCCAATTGAAAATTTTGAGTTTGATGGTTCTTTATCAAAAGACTTTACCATTAATGCTCATTGGGCGTTGTATTGTGATAATTATTTAGAGGGATTTCATATTCCATTCGTTCATAAAGATTTAAATGAGGTTTTAGATTACAATATTTATAAAACAGAAGTATATGATCATTGTAATTTGCAAATTGGATATAGTGAAGATGATTCTGATGTTTTTGATTTACCAAAGGGCCATCTGGATTATGGTAAAAATGTAGCAGCATATTATTACTGGGTTTTTCCTAACATGATGTTTAATTTTTATCCTTGGGGACTTTCCATAAATATAGTTAAACCAATTTCAGATTCTTTAACTAAGGTTTCTTTTAGATCTTATGTTCTCGATGAATCTAAACTAAATAGGGGAGCAGGTAACCAACTTCAAAAGGTAGAAGAAGAAGATGAGTTTGTAGTAGAAAATGTTCATAATGGTTTAAGATCGTCATTTTATAAAGCAGGGAGGTTTTCACCTACTAGAGAACAGGGTGTACATCATTTCCACAGATTGATTTCAGATTTTTTAAAGTAATAACTGAATCCTTTTAATTTAAAATCAAATAAATTATATATGGAATATTTTTAAAGGATTCAGCTATTTAATTAAAGCTATTACTTATCTAGCATCTGCCCAATGCCCGCACCAAAACATAAACCTAATGCAATCCATAAGCCAACATTATTGGTGATACTTCCGATTATAATTCCAGCAATTAAACCTATTCCTGCTCCTATTGATGTTTTAGATTCTTTCATATTAATTGGAAAATGTAAATATATCTTCGATTGTTGTTTTAAATAGATTTGCCATTTTAAAGGCAGTTGGCAAACTTGGATCAAATTTTTCTTTTTCAATTGCATTAATAGCTTGTCTTGAAATTCCAATTAACTCTGCTAATTCTTCTTGAGTTAATTTTTGATTTTTTCTTAGTTCTTTTACTCTGTTTTTCATCTGTATCTTCTCGCGTTAATAATATTAGAAGCTATATAAGAAAAAGATATAAATAACATTAAATATTCAAACTCGGGTTCCTTGTCAATAACTCCAAAATCAAAAGAAACTTCATATGTTAGACCAACAACAACAGCTAATCCTAATGTGATGGCCATTGCTTCAAATTGGATTTTCTTTTGCAACTCGTCATAAGTCTTAAATAAATTTTTATTTGCGATTATCATACCAATTCCAATGGCAAGATTTATTATTAATCCTATTTTGGTTATTAATAAACTGTCCCATAGTGAGTTTTCTCCACCTGATAAAAAAGCTAGACTTATTACCCAAGCAATCGTCCATCCCAGCATAATTTTGGTTTGTTTTTTTTGTTCTTTCATAATTATGTTTTGTAATGTTTACTTTACAAATATATGAAAATATTTTAATTATGTAATGTTTACTTTACTTTTTTAAGAAAAAAGACCAAATTGATTTAAATGATAGGAGGTATGAAAGCGGACTAATTTTTTTAATACTAATGAGGGAATTTGACCATACATTTGATGGAATACTTTTTCAGTATTTATTTCTTCAACTTTTTTATAAATATTAATTAATCTGTTTTTTTCATTATCAAGATTAATAGCTTTAGGAAAAGTTTTAAAAATGGGAAGTGTTGCTGAGTTTCTTTTGAATTTACTAACATTAAAATCTATGTAATTCAAATATTTTAAGAAAAAGAATCTGAAAAATAATCTTGAGGATATCCTAGTAATAAAACTCATTTTTTTTCTTCCCAAAGAAACTTCAATAAATGTATTACAGTGAAATAGCATTTGACTAGGGTTTAAAGTTCCCCACATTGGAGAGCTATTTTCGTCTAGTTTTTTTAAATATTTTTCAATGTTGTTTGAGTCCAAATACATCTTATAAATATAAAAAAACCCTACCGATTAAGGTAAGGTTTGGTTTCAATTAAATTTTACTTGAAAAATTTTATTTGAATAAAATAATTGTAATTTAACAGTTACTCTCCGCTAAGCATTTTTTTAAATGCTACTAAATCAAATTCATTTCCATAAAATAATGTACTCATTTTCATGATGTCGGCAGCAATAAGAACTGCGGTTTTTATTTCATTTTCTGTTGCACCTAATCTTTTTAACTCTGAAATATGATAAGGGATACAATATTGACATTTAGTTGCAGCTGAAGTTCCAAGTGCTACTAGATGAGCTTCTTTTTCTGGAATTGCTCCTTCTTTGTATAATCCCATTTGAGCTTTAAAATAAGCGTCTGCACTTTTTAAAATTGATTCTGGATATACAGAATTAAAGGGGCTAGCAGCTAAAAGTTCTTGCCTCTCTACGTTTGTCAATACACCGTCTTGTGAATACCCTGTAGAAGATATTCCTATAAAAAGTATAAAAAATAATAGTTTTTTCATAATATAAAATTTTAATGTTATATATAAATTTAATAAATAATTCTTTAAAGAATGTTTATTATATTTAAACCATTAAAAAATTAATTATGAAATATTTATATACTATTTTACTAAGTGCACTACTAATAGGTTGCACTAATTCAAGCCAGTCAGTAATAAAAACAGATGATGACTTAAGTGCTAAAATTAAGCTTCAATATGAAAATTATGCTGCAAATGATTTTAGTTTTTCTGATCAATATTCTGATAATGTAGTGGCTAAAATCAATAATACGGTTATTGATGGCAAAAACAATTTAATGACAGGATGGAAATCTCACCATGAAATTCTTTATGTAAATATTAACATCGAAGATGTTTATATTCATACAAATTATTTAAGTAATGGAAACATTTGGACAAATGCTTGGTTCACTTGGAAAGGAAAAGGGCAAACAACTGGACAAGAATACTCAAACAGAGGTCATTTTGACTACAAATGGGAAGACGGAAAAATAGTTGAGCTTTTAGCTTATTTTGATGAAACTGCAGAAAATAGAGAGATAGCTGCATATACTGCGTCACTAGAAAAATAAAAATTATTTTCAAATTAAAAAGCCCTCATCAAGAGGGTTTTTTTATTTAAAAATTCCTATCATAAAACAAACAAAAAAACCCTACCAACTAAGGTAAGGTTTCAAGTGATCGCGAGAGGATTCGAACCTCTGACCGTCTGCTTAGAAGGCAGATGCTCTATCCAGCTGAGCTACGCGACCTTTTTTAACGAATGCAAATGTAAAAAAATATGTTTAAATTTATAGAGATCGAAAGGTTTTATTTAATTTAAAAACATGAATATATTCTCTACTTTATTATTTATACAAAAATTTAATGTAAATCATGACAATATGAGCACTTACGCCTCAATATTACTTTGGGTAGTTCCTGGCTTTATGGTGCTTATGACTATTGAAGCTCTTTATGGTCATTTTACAAATAAACAAACTTATTCTTTTATGGATACTTTGTCTAGTCTTAGCTCTGGAGTTACAAATGTTTTAAAAGATTCTTTAGGTTTAGTTTTAGTCATTTTATCCTATCCATATATTCTTGATTCTATTGCTGTTTTTGATTTAGAATCTAGTGTTTTGTTATACGTTGTAGCTTTTATTTGTATTGATTTTGCTAGTTATTGGAATCATAGATTAAATCATAAAGTAAATATATTTTGGAATCGTCATGTCATTCACCATAGTAGTGAAGAATTTAATTTAGCATGTGCATTAAGACAGAGTATATCTGCATGGATTGGTTTTGGGGCATTTTTCTTAATTCCTGCTGCTTTTTTTGGAGTTCCACCTCAATTAATAACTCTTTTGGCTCCAATACACTTGTTTGCTCAATTTTGGTATCATACCAGACATATAGGTAAGTTAGGCTTTTTAGAATATATAATAGTTACCCCATCTCAACACCGAGTACATCACGCAATTAACCCTATTTATATCGATAAAAACCTTTCTGCGATCTTTTGTATTTGGGATAGGATTTTTGGAACATTTCAAGAGGAATTAGATCATGAACCGCCTGTTTATGGTGTTTTAAAACCTGTAAATACTTGGAATCCATTACTCATTAACTTCCAACATGCTTTTAATGTAATTCAGGATGCATATAATACTTCTAGTTTTAAAGATAAACTTAGAATATGGTTTATGCCCACAGGATGGAGACCTAGTGATATAATAGAAAAATTTCCTAGACCAATAACAACAGATCATTTCAATCGTGAAAAGTACAGTCCCAATTATTCATTTTTTATGAAGTTCACTGCAATCTTTCATTTTGTTTTAATTAATTTTTTACTCTACTTCTTTTTAAGTAATTTTTCAATAATAGAATCTGATTTAAAACTGGTGTTTGGATTAGTTATTTTTGTATCTGTTTTTGGATTTACTTCACTTTTAGATTTACAATCTTGGGCTCCATTTTTTGAATTATTTAGGTCAACTCTTACGATTATTATTCTGTATTCATTTAATAATGATGCTTTATTTGTTAATCATCCAACCGAGTTTCTATTGATAATATCTTATTTTATATTAAGTAGTTTAATTTCATTAATTATAATTTTTAATAAAAATAGTTCATACATTAAATTCAGTAATGCAAACTCTTAAAACTCTATTTATATTATTAACATTTTCTAGTATTTTTTCTCAAGAAAACTGGGTATCCTTAATTAATAATGACAACTTAAATAATTGGGAAATTAAACAAGGCTCTGCTAAATTTATATTAGAAAACGGAGTAATTTCAGCAACTTCAATTTTAAACACACCAAGCACGTATTTAGGAACCAAAAAAAAATATGACGATTTTATTCTAGAATTTGAAGTCTATGTTGATAATGGTTTGAATTCAGGTGTTCAATTTAGGAGTTCAACTAACAAAAATGTCCCTGAACATAGTCGTGTATATGGTTATCAATTTGAATTAGATACAAATGAAAATAGAGGTTGGTCTGGTGGAATATACGATCAATCAAGAAAAAACTTTTTTCTTTATCCAATAACAAGAAATGAAAAAGGAAGAAAAGCATTTAAAAATGGTGAGTGGAATAAGGCTAGAATTGAAGCTGTTGGTAGTTCTATTAAAACTTGGATTAACGGAGTTCAATGCACCAATTTATTAGACCCATTATCAAAAAAAGGATTTATAGCTCTTCAAATTCACAATATAGCTGACGAGTCTTTAGTTGGTAAAATGGTAAAATGGAAAAACATAAGAATATTAACTGATAATTTGACTCAATATTTATCTGAATCTGAGGATTACGCGACAGAAATAAATAATTTAGATAATATATTAAGTGACAATCAACAAAAAAATAATTGGAGATTTTTATGGGATGGAAAAACATATGAAGGATGGAGGGGAGCCAAGCTTTCTACTTTTCCAAAATCAGGATGGATAATAGAAAACAATATTTTAACAGTTTTAGCAAGCGATGGCTCAGAATCTACTAACGGAGGAGATATAGTCACGTCAAAAAAATTTTCAAATTTTGAATTAGAATTAGATTTTAAAATATCAAAAGGTGCAAACAGTGGAATTAAATATTTTGTTGATACTAATCTAAATAAGGGAGCAGGTTCTTCAATTGGGCTTGAATTTCAAATTATTGATGATAAAAATAATCCTGACGCTTACAAAAAATTTAAGGTTTTAGAGTATGCCAAAGGAAATTGGAATTCCCACAAAGATGGAATTAAAAAAAATAGAACAGTTGGATCATTATACGATTTAATTGAAGCTGAAAATTTAAATGAACAAAGATCTAAAAGACCTGTTCACCCAGAGAGATGGCATAGAGCTAGAATTATTGTAAATAATGGGCATGTTGAACATTGGCTTGATAACATTAAAGTTCTTGAATATAATAGGTTTTCTCAGATGTTTAGAGCTTTAGTTGAATATAGTAAATATTCTAAATGGGAAAATTTTGGTCAATTAAAATCTGGACACATACTTTTACAAGATCATGGAGATAGAGTGTCATTCAAAAATATTAAAATAAGAGAATTTTAAACTCACTTCATGAAAAACAGAAGAAGCTTTATCAAAAAATCATCAATGGGAATCTTTGGAGCATCTTTGCTTTCCCCCTTTTACACTACATCTGCAAAAAGCTATTCTAGAATTTTAGGTTCAAATGATAGAATTACGTTAGCATTTCAAGGATTGGGAAGAAGATTTCCAGGGTTGTTGAACTCATCTTTAAAAATGAAAAATGTTGAGATTAAATATTTTTGTGATGTTATGGATAATCAGCTTGATAAGGCAAATAATAGTTATTATAATTTAACAAAGCAAAAGGTGAGTTCTGAGAAAGATATTCATAAAATTATTGATGATAAAGATGTGGATGCTTTAATAATTGCCACACCAGATCACTGGCATACTTACGCAGCATGTAAAGGGATGGAAGCTGGGAAACATATTTATCTTGAAAAGCCTTGTAGTCATAATTTAAAAGAGAGTGAGCTTCTAGTTAATTATCAGAGTTATTATAATAAATCAGTTCAAATGGGTAATCAACAAAGATCATCTTATGAAACAGCAGATCTTATAAAATTACTTCAAAATGGTATAATTGGAGATTTAAAGAAAGCAGAAGCATATTATAATAATAATAGACCAAGAGTTCCTAATCAAATAAAAGCTCCAATCCCTGATGGATTAGATTGGAGTTTGTTTCAAGGGCCATCAAAGAGAAAGCCCTACACTTTCAATACTTGGGATTATAACTGGAGATGGTATGGATGGGATTTTGGTACTGGAGAAGCTGGAAATAATGCTACTCATGAACTTGATGTCGCTAGATGGGCACTTGGTGTTCATTATCCTGAAAGTGTTGATGTATATTCAAGTAAAAATCATTTTATAGACGACGGTTGGACTATGTACGATACTATGGAAGCAAAATTTCATTTTCCAAATAATTTAAAAATTGATTGGAATTGTCATAGTAGAAATGCTCATTATAATAAAATTATGGGTGGAAGAGGAACAGTGATATATGGATCAACGGGTTCTGCTTTAGTTAACAGAAACGGTTACACAGTCTATAATTTAAACGGAAAAGAAATTAAAAATAGTATTTCAATTGATAAAGAATCTAGCACTCAACTTGGTGGAGGTGGAAACATGACAACTAAACATTTTAGAAACTTTTTTAATTCTATAAGGAACGGGGAAGTGCTTAATTCTCCAATAAACGATGCTGTGATTAGTCAAAGTATGGTTCATTATGCTAATTTGGCACATAGATCAGGAAAATCTTTTAAAATAGATTCTAGAAACGGAAATATTCTTGATAGGAAAATAAAGAAAAAGTTCTGGTCAAGAGAATATGAAAAAGGGTGGAGTCTTAATTTTGTTTAATGTTTTTTGAATATTTTTTAGGAACACCAAATAAAAACTTTTCAAATCTTTTCATCACAACTAAATGTAGTTTAGCCTGAGTGTATTTATAAATATACCATGGTAAACTGGGTACATATTCGTGTATTCCAGCTATCAAGTATTCATTATTCAGGACTGATCTAAACTCTAACCATCCGAGTGAAGTCCTTTTTACAAGCCAACCTCCAGTGATATAAAATAATTTTCTATTATCATCACTTCTTGATTTTATTACTTTGAGTTCTAAAAGAGGAATCATTAAAAAACTAAACTTTATAAAATTACCATCAAAATTAGCTTTCAAAATATCAGCAAATCTTTTTTTCAGCCAAATTGGATAAATTCTAGAAACAAAATCCATAGATCTATTACTTGGATTGGCTATTCTTTGAACACTTCTAACAGTGTTTTCTTTTTTCTTTCTTGGGTAAAATTCTGGATTTTTAGGAATTCTTTCTTTTGGATATAATGCTTTTTGTACACTATCTTCCACACTTATGTAATCAATTGGTAGATCTACTATATTATCAGGATTTAATGTCATTTTATGTTTTAAGCTTTCAACAAGAGGAGAAACTAAAAACTTACTTGTTCCTGTAATTAGACTTACCCATAGTTTTGATAATCCAATAGTTATAAATGATAATGAAAAGATGAGTCTTCTTTTATTCATTTTTTTTGCGGTAATCTTTAATAAGTCCATGTAGGTTATTATTTGATTTCCGCCAATTTCAACAGGTTTGTTATATGTTGATTCATTTCCTACAGACCATTTTATAATTTTAAGTGCGTCTAAAATATCAATGGGTTGATTTAGTGATTTTGTCCATTCCGGACATGCCATAAGGGGGAGATTTTTAACAAGTTGCTGAACTATTCTAAATGAGGATCCATTAGGTCCAATTATTATACCAGCTCTAATAGAAGTTAAGGGAGTATTTCTAGAACCTAGTGTTTTTTCAACTTCATATCTCGACTTTAAATGTTTGGATATAGTGTGATCATCTTTTGGAAGTATCCCGCCTACGTATATTATTTGTTTTAAATTACATTCTTGTGCAGCTCTTGAAAAATTATCAGCTAGTAATATATCGGTATCTTCAAAATCACCTTGATTTAACCTTGTTGAGGGCATCATTGAATGAACAAGATATATTGCTATATCTGCTCCCACTAAGGCTTTTGTTGTGCTAGAAATAGAATATAAATCAACTTGCTTCCAGTTGACATCAGTTGAATCAGGATACTTAATTTTATTTCTACTTAAAGCAATGATATTGTATTCGTGTTTATATTTTTCAATAAACCATTGTCCTATAAATCCAGTTGCTCCTGCAATTGCAATTGTTTTTTTCAAAAATCAATATTTAAATTATTAAGTAATATAAATAAGTTGATTATTATATATATAAAAGCTGGACTAGATTTAATAATTCCGTCTTTAACAATTAATCTTAAAATAAAACCCAAAAGCATTAGCACTGTAAGGCCTAGTGAAGATAATAGTGTCATTACAGGAAAATAAAAGCCTAATAATAAACCGAATCCACCTGTTAATTGAGCGCAGCCAACTACAACTCTAAATTTAGAAATGCCCCATCTATTGAATTCAGATTTCATTATATTAGAGGTGAAAGACATGATTCCGTAAAAAACAAACGACAAAGCTGAAAAAATTTCTAATATTTCTGGAATCAAAGCTTTCATATAAAAATCTATTTGTTAACTTAAATAATAATTTTAATATATGAAGAATCTTTATAATATACTGGTTTTAATTACTATACTTTTTAGCTCAAGTTTTATTAAATCTCAAGACGATATTTTGTCTAAAATAAATGAAATTGGAACCCTTGAACAAAAAGTTATGATGCCTATGCGAGATGGTGTTAAGCTAGCGACTGATATTTATGTTCCTAAATCTGATAAAAAGGTTCCAATAATTTTTTCAAGAACACCATACAATTTTAATTCCTGGGGAGACGGTGAAGAAAAAAACCGTACTCACCAAAGAGCTTATGAAGCTTTAAAAAGAGGATATGCTTATGTTGTTCAAAACGAAAGAGGAAGATATTTTAGTGAAGGTGAATGGGATATTTTAGGAGTTCCTTTGACAGATGGATACGATGCATTTTCATGGATGAGTGAACAATCTTGGTCTAATGGTAAAATCGGTACACTTGGATGTTCTTCAACTGCTGAGTGGCAAATGGCAGTTGCAGCTTTAGATCATCCTTCTCATGCTGCTATGGTTCCACAGGGATTTGGAGCAGGAGTAGGTAGGATAGGAGATTTTTATGAGCAAGGAAATTGGTACAGAGGGGGAGTAGAACAATTATTGTTTGGAACTTGGTTATATGGTGTAGAACATGATAAGTTTAAACCAAGAATTCCTGCAGGCGCATCCCAAGAAGACTTAATTAGAATTTCTAGATTTTATGATTTGGCGCCAGAAAACCCTCAAGTTGATTGGGCTGAAAAAATTAAACACTTGCCGCTACAAGATCTTTTAAAAAACGTTGGAGGAAAGAAAGAAATCTTTGATAAAATGATTAAAAGAAAGCCAAACGACCAGGACTGGTTTAAGGGAGGCTTATATCATGATGATATGGATTTTGGTGTTCCAAGTTTTTGGTTTGTTTCATGGTATGATGTTGCAACAACTCCAAACATAGCTTTATTTAATCATGTTAGAGAAAACTCTGTAGACCAGTATGTAAATGATAATCAGTATTTGATTATAGCCCCTACATTGCATTGTGGCTTTACTAGAGCTACCGAAAACACAATTGTTGGTGAAAGAAGTGTGGGAGATGCTAGATTAAATTATGAAGAACAGATTTATGATTGGTTTGATTTAATGCTGAAAGAAAAGCAAAACGATTTTAAAGACAACACACCAAGAGTTCAGTACTATACTATGGGATCTAATAAATGGCAAAGTTCTGAAGTTTGGCCCCCAGAAAATACCGAGATGACAACATTTTATTTAAGTAGTGATGGAAGTGCCAATACTATGTATGGTGATGGAAAACTAACCACTTTAAAAAGAAAAATTAAAAATAATAGTGACTCTTTTTTATACGACCCTATGGACCCAGTAACTTCAAATGGTGGTGGTGTTTGTTGTATGGGGAATGCTGTAAAAGGTGGAGCATACGATCAACAAGAAGTTGAAACAAGGGATGACGTACTAGTTTATACCTCAGAATCTCTAAAAAATGGATTTGAAGTAACCGGATTTATTAATTCTTCAATTTATATTTCATCTGATGTTAAAGACACAGACATAACTATTAAGCTGATTGATGTTTACCCTGACGGGACAGCCTATAATATTGATGAAACAATTCAAAGGGTTAGATATAGAGAAGGATATGAAAAAGAAGTTTTTATGGAGAATGGTAACGTATATAAAGTAGATTTATCTCAAATGTCAACTAGTAATTATTTTAAGAAAAATCATAAAATTAGAATAGAAATTTCAAGTAGTAATTTTCCAAGATTTGCTAGAAACCTAAATACCGGAGGAGATAATTTTAATGAATCTAAAGGAATTATAGCTAGAAATACAATTCATCATTCAAAAAAATATCCCTCTTCAATTTCATTACCAATTGTAAAAAAATAGATAATGAAAAAAACATCAAGAAGATCGTTTATAAAACGTACATCTGTACTTTCTTCAGGTTTACTAGTTTTACCCAATTTATATAGTTTTTCGGCAAATAATAGATTAAATGTTGCTGTTATTGGTGTGGGTGGCAGAGGAAGAGCAAATTGGAGTAGGGTTCCGCAAGAAAACATAGTTGCCATGTGTGATGTTGATGATAATAGAGCGAAGGATGGCTATAAAATGCATCCCAATGCTAGAAAATTTAAAGATTTTAGAGTGATGTTTGATAAGATGCATAAGGAAATTGATGCAGTTATAATAAGCACACCAGATCATACACATTTTGCAGCTACAATGGCAGCAATGGAATTAGGAAAACATGTATATGTCGAGAAACCACTAGCTCATAATGTGTGGGAATTAAGAGCTTTAAAAAAAGCTGCAAAATATTATAAAATAGTTTCACAAATGGGAAATCAGGGTCACACTACAAATGGAATTAGACTGATTAAAGAATGGTACGATGCTGGATTATTGGGTAAAGTTAAGGAAGTTCATGCATGGATTGGTGCTTTTAATTTTAAGCCAGGAAATTATTGGACTAAACCAGAAAGTTTCCCTCCACCTAAACATCCTATTCCTGATTATTTAGATTGGGATTTATGGTTAGGCCCCGCAAAATACAGAGATTTTAATACAGCCTATGCTCCAAAATCATGGAGAGGATTTTATGATTTTGGAAATGGACAGTTAGGTGATTGGTCATGTCATACACTTGACGGCCCTTATTGGTCATTAGATTTAGGTATGCCAAAAAGTATTAATGTAAATGTAACTAACCCAATGACTAAACATAGTTTTGTTTCTGAAAAATCTATAGTAACCTATAATTTTGCAAAAAATAAAAATAGACCTAAAGTCACTTTAAAATGGTATGAAGGTGGTTTAAAACCCGAACTATATCATGATTTGGGTATTGATAAAATGGAACCTTATAATAGACAAGGTATGATAATGGTAGGAGATAAAAATACATTAATAACAGGTGGAAGACCAAATAATCCTCGTCTACTTATGTCTGATTCAGACTGGATCGATTTTAATAAAAATGCTCCAGAAAAAACAATTCCCAGAATTAAAGATGAGACTCCAGTAGAAGAATGGGTTAATTCTATCAAAAACGATACATTACCTCTTTCTAATTTTGAATATAGTGCTGGTTTAACTGAAATGGCTTTATTAGGTTGTTTAGCTCAACGATTTAATGCAGATTTAGAATACAACGCAGATAAGATGAAAATTACTAATAGAGAAGATGTTAATGCTTTTTTAAAGCCACCTGTTAGAAAAGGTTGGTCATACGGAGAACAATTTTGAATTATATAATCACATTTATCTTATTTTTAAAATTATAAATTAGGACTTAAAAAATATCTTATACATGGAAACAAACTTTGATGCAATTGTAATTGGGACTGGAATTAGTGGAGGATGGGCTGCAAAGGAACTTTGTGAAAAAGGATTAAAAACTCTCGTTTTGGAAAGGGGAAGAATGATAAAACATGTCGAAGATTATAAAACGGCAAATAAGGAAGATTGGGAATTTCCTGCAGGAGATTCTATAACTCAGGAAATTAAAAAAAGACAACCCAAACAAAGCAGAACAGGTTATGTAAATACGGAATCAACAAAAGATTTCTTCGTTGATGATATTGAACATCCTTACAATGAGAAAAAAAGATTTGATTGGATTCGAGGGTATCATGTCGGAGGAAGATCGTTGCTTTGGGCTAGACAAAGTTACAGGTTAACCCCATTTGATTTTGTAGCTAACAAAGAGGATGGATATGGTGTTGATTGGCCAATAAGATATAAAGATTTAGCACCTTGGTATGACTATGTAGAGAATTATATTGGAGTAAGTGGAGAGAATTTAAATTTAAATCAATTTCCAAATCAAAAGCTTCTCAAGCCAATGGAGTTAAATTGTGTTGAAAAAGTTTTACAGAACTCAATTTCAGAAAAATATTCTAATAGACACATGACTATTGGAAGAGTTGCTCACATAACAGAAGGTACTAAACCTGGGTTAGGAAGATTAAATTGTCAATTCAGAAATAGATGTAGAAGAGGGTGCCCATTTGGAGCTTATTTTAGTAGTAATTCTTCTACTCTTCCTGCAGCTGAAGCAACAGGAAATATGACATTAAGAACTAATTCAATAGTTTATGAAGTAATTTATGATGAATTAAACAAAAGAGCATCTGGCGTGAAAATTATTGATTCAGAATCTAATTTAACTTATGAATTTAAAGCTAAAATCATTTTCATGTGTGCATCTACGGTACCAACAACCTCTATTTTAATGCAATCAAAATCTAATCGTTTTCCAAACGGGCTAGGAAATGATTCTGGAGAGCTTGGACACAATATTATGGACCATCATTTTCAAATTGGAGCGGATGCTACTTATGATGGTTTTGAGGATAAATACTATACAGGACGAAGACCAAATGGTATTTATATTCCAAGATTCCAAAATATAGGTGGTAAAACCAAAAACAAAAACTTTTTAAGAGGATATGGCTATCAAGGAGGAGCAAGTAGAACAGATTGGACTAAATACGTTAAGGAAGCATCTTATGGTGATAAATTAAAGCAAGCAATTATAAAACCTGGTGAATGGACTATGGGTTTAAATGGTTTTGGAGAAGTTCTTCCTTATCACGATAACAAAATATTTTTAGATTATAACAAAACTGATCAATGGGGTCTTCCAACTGTGACTTTTGATGCTAAGCTTAGAGAAAATGAATTAAATATGAGAAAGGATATGCAATTACAAGCCATGGAAATGTTAGACAATGCTGGTTTTAAAAATGTTAAACCAATGGAAAGCCCATATGGATTAGGTTTAGGAATTCATGAAATGGGTACAGCAAGAATGGGTAGAGATCCTAAAACATCAGTGCTTAATGCTTTCAATCAAGTTCATGCTGTAAAAAACTTATTTATAACTGATGGATCGTGTATGGCTTCCTCCGGAAATGTTAATCCATCATTAACTTATATGGCAATAACTGCAAGAGCTGTTGATTATGCTGTTAAGGAACTTAAAAATAATAAACTTTAAAATGAATAGAAGAAATTTATTAAAAAAAATTGGTTTAGGTATTGGCACATTAGCAGTGACTCCGCTTACTGTAAGCTTATTTCAGTCTTGTAAAAATGATTTGAATTGGAAACCTGTTTTTTTTAAAAAAGAAAATATTAACTTTTTAAGTGAATTAGCTGACTTAATAATTCCTAGTTCCAAGGAAATTCCAGGTTCAAAAGAATTAGATTTATTAAAATTTGTTGATGTTTATGTTTCTAAGGTTTTAGATAATGAAGAACAAAAAACATTTAATAATTCTTTTGAATCATTTAAGTCTGAATATTTAAAAAAAACAAAGTTGAAAAAGATTGATTTAAACTCTATTACAGAGTTGTTAGATTTTTATTTAGTCAAAAATAAATCTAAGCATGATATTTGGATTAATAGTTTTATGAGTTCTGGCGAATCACTTTCCTATGTTTTTTTAAATTCATTTAGAAAACTTTTAATTAACGCTTTCAAAACAAATCAATATATTGGTAAAAACATACTAGTATATAGACCTGTTCCTGGTGAACAAAAAGGTTGTGTTGATTTACAAGAAACTACTAACGGAATAGCTTGGACCATATAATAAAGTAATATGAAAAGTAATTATATAATATTGTTTGTTTTTCTTATTTGTTCTTTTTCATTTTCTCAAGAAAAAGATGATTTGTTTAATATGATTGAAAACAAGGATGATCAAATCGAATTACTCCCAGAAAAAATGATTTTTACGCAAAGCATACTTTGGGGTGAAAAGGGTTTATTTCGAAAAACAGGTATTTCTCCTCTCAATTTAGAAAATAGAGAAAAGGAGCTTAAGATTAGAAAAACGATGCTTACCGCACACCAAGCAATAGGTTATTTAACACTAGCTTCAATGGTTGCTCAAGGCATTATTGGTGGTAAGTTATACAATGGTCAAGATGATCTTTACAATACTCACAAAACAATGGGTAAAATTGTAAATATTGGATATTTTACTGGTGCAGGTTTGTCATTATTTTCCCCCCCACCTTTAATTAATAAAAAGGTCAAGGGTTTAAATTCGATCAAAGCACATAAGATTTTAGCGACTCTTCATTTTTCAGCAATGGTTGCAACAAATTATTATAAAGACAAAAATAAAAGTAATCACAAAGCTGCAGCATATACTGCTTTTGCTAGTTACGCTACTGCTGTATTAGTTATCAAATTTTAATTATGTATAAAACTATTTTCCTTTTAATTTTAATTTCCTTTTCTAATTTATCTGCTCAAAACGAAAATACATGGATGTTGGATAGTAAACAGTCTGTCATCGAATATGAAGCAAAACACCTTCTTCATGCATGGTCAGGAATTAATAAAAATATAAAGGGAGTTTTTTTGGAACAATCTAAAAGTAAAATTGCTGTTTCAGCAAATATAGCTGATTTTGATAGCGGAATTAGTAATAGAGATTCTAATGCTATCAGAGTATTAAACGCTTTAAACTTCCCAAGTGTTAAGTTTTTTTCAGATGAAATTTTACTAACATCTAATAATATTGAGTTCAATGGCGAATTAGATTTCCATGGAAAAAAAGTTGATAAAATAGTTAATGCTTACATTAATCAGAAAAATGACACCTTAACTATTGAAGGAAGTTTTTCGATTATTCTTACAGATTTTGATATTAAATTACCTTCTTTAATGCTTGTCAAAATGGATGACTTAGCAAATATTAATTTTAAATTAATATTTAAAAAAAGTAATTAATTTAATCTTGCCACTCGGCAATAAAAAGATTGGTGTCCCTTGTGCCGTTATTATTTCTGTTTGAAGAAAAAGCTAACTTTTTTCCATCCCTAGAAAAAACAGGAAATGCATCAAACGTTTCACTGTGTGTAACTCTTTTTAAGTTTTTACCATCAATATCAATCATGTACAGATTGAAAGGGAATCCTCTCTCTGCTTCAAAATTTGAAGAAAATAGAATTTTTTCTCCGGAGGGGTGGAATACTGGACTCCAGTTCGCATTACCAAGATCTGTTAATTGACGAAGTTCACTTCCATCAGAATTACATATGTACAATTCCATATTAGTAGGTTGTACTAGTCCTTGTTCAAGTAAATTTTTATATTCTTCAATTTCTTTATCAGTTTTAGGTCTTGATGATCTAAAAATCAATTTCGAACCATCAGGCGAAAAGAAAGCTCCCCCATCATATCCTAAATCAAAAGTTATTTGTTTAACATCTGAACCGTCAATATTCATTGTATACAAATCTAAATCACCATTTCTTGTTGATGTAAAAACGATTTTATCTCCCATTGGAGAAACAGTTGCTTCTGCATCGTATCCAACCTGATCAGTAAGTTTGTTTGTAATTTTTCCATTTAAATCAGAAACATAAATGTCAAATGTATCATAAATAGGCCATACATATTTTCCTTCTTTTCTTAAGGGAACTTCAGGACATTTTTCATTGTCTTCGTGTGTAGAGGCATATAAGATATGCTCATTATCAGGAAGAAAATAAGAACATGTAGTTCTTCCAAGTCCAGTGCTAATCATTTTAGGATCATTATTTTTAAATGTTTGGTCAGCGTTCATTAAAAACATTTGATCACATTCAACATTCCAATTATTATTGTTAGACTGAAAAACTAGTTGTTTGTCGTCGAAGCTCCAGTACGCCTCTGCGTTATCGCCTCCAAAGGTAACTTGTCTTAATGTTTTAAAATTAACTTCATCTTCAAAAATTAGTGGATTTGAATTTTCTTTTTTGGTTTGACAAGAAAACAGTCCGAATAAAATTATAATAATAGATAATTGTTTCATGTTATAAATTTGTAATTTGCGCAAAAATATGTACAAATTATGAGAAATCCCTTGACTTATATCATCTTCTTTTTAATTTTTTCAATTTCTTGTACTTCCCCTGTTGTTTACACTAATCAAATCAAAGCAGATTTAACGTTTTTGTCTTCGGACGAATTAGAAGGTAGAGCTACGGGAAGTGAAGGAGAAAGAATTGCTGCTAGTTATATTTCAAAAAGATTTAAAGATTTGAATGTACAAGCTAAAGGAGCAATTGAGTATTTACATCCTTTTTCTTTTAAGCCAAAATCTCATCCACATGAAGAAATTAAGTTTAATGATTCCTTGAAAAGTAATGGAATTACAGGAAATAATGTAATTGGTTTTATAAACAATAACTCATTAAATACTGTTGTTATTGGTGCTCATTATGATCATTTAGGTTTTGGAGACGAAGGCTCTTTATACAGAGGAAGTGAAATTAAAATTCATAATGGTGCAGATGATAATGCAAGTGGAGTTTCATTAATGTTGGATTTAGCAGCTAAATTAATTAATGAAAATAAAAGTAATAACTATTTGTTTATTGCTTTTTCCGGAGAGGAAATGGGACTTCTTGGTTCAAATTTCTTTGTCAAAAACCCTACAATTGATATTTCATCAATTAATTACATGATAAACATGGATATGGTGGGAAGATTAAATGATGAAAAATCTTTAGCAATTTATGGTCTTGGAACTTCTCCTATTTTCAAACAAACCATTAAATCTAATAATGAAGTATTTAAAATTATTGAAAATGAATCTGGGATAGGTCCATCTGATCACACATCATTTTATTTGCAAGATATTCCGGTTCTTCATTTTTTTACTGGCCAACATGAAAACTATCACAAGCCTAGTGATGATAGTGATTTGATTAATTACGAAGGTTTGGATTTAATTTCAAACTATATTTTTTCTATTATATCTGATCTTGATGACAATGGAAAGTTACAGTTTAGAAAAACAAAAAATGAAAGTCAAGAATCTCCAAGATTTAAGGTTTCATTAGGGGTTATTCCAGATTATTTATACGATGGTAAAGGAATGCGAATTGACGGAGTTTCGTCAGGAAGACCTGCTGAAATTGCAGGTTTTATAAAGGGTGATGTTATTACTAAATTAGGAGAAGCCAAAATTGATGATATGATGTCTTATATGAAAGCTTTATCTAAATTAAAAAGTGGTGATTTAGTAAAGGTTGAGTACAAAAGAGATAATAAAATATCTTCAAAAAATGTTACTTTTTAGTAAACCTAGATTTAATATTTAAATAGTTTTCTTAACTTATAGCTTTCATATGAAAAAGCTATATTTTATAATTTTATTTCTTATTTTTTCTTGTTCCGAAAATCAAGTTTCAATTGACATTTCTACTCTTTCTAAGTATAATATCGTTACTAATTATAATGATGTCGCAGACACATTAAATGTTTATTTAGACAAAACTTTAGGTTTAACATTAGAGATTTCAGAAAAAAAGAAAAATAGATCAATAATTTTAACTGAAAAACCTGATTATAATAAAGATTTTATATCTATAAATTATAAGGATTCCTTAATTACAATTTCTGCTAATAATAAAACAAATTTATACTATGCTACTTATGATTTTATTGAAAAGTTTTTGAACGTAAATTGGCTATCAACTGATTTTACTTACTACAGTGATGTAAAATCAATAAATTTTCCAAATAACTATTCTTATTATTATGAACCACCTGTTTTGACTAGAACCGTTCATTCAAAATTATTTTATAAAGATTCTATTTTTGCTGATAAACTAAAAGTTACAAATGAAGCATTTCCAAGATATGTTCCAAATGCTAGAGTACATACTTTTCATCGCTTTCTTCCTTATGATGTTTTTTACGAAAATAACCCTGAATATTATGCCTTAATAGGAGATAAAAGACTGCCCACTCAACTGTGTTTAACAAATCTTGATGTTTTAAATATTGTGAAAGACAGTGTAAAGTCTTTTTTCAATAAGTTTCCAGGTTCTGATGTAATTTCTGTTAGCCAAGATGATAATACTCAATATTGTAAATGTGATAAGTGTTCAGAGATTGACATGGAAGAGGGGAGCCCAGCCGGAACAATGATACATTTTGTAAATGAAGTTGCTAAATCTTTTCCAAACAAAACAATATCAACACTAGCTTATCAATATACCAGAAAACCACCAAAGGTTAAACCTATCGAAAATGTTTTAATAACATTATGCTCTATCGAATGTGACAGAAGTATTCCAATAGAAATAGGTTGTAAAGATTTCAGTTCTGATTTAAAGGGTTGGTCTGAGTTAACTGACAACATTAGAATTTGGGATTATACTACTCAGTTTACAAATTTCCTTGCACCCTTTCCAAATTGGGGAACCATAAAACCAAACATAAATCTGTTTGTTGACAATAATGCAAAATGGATTTTTGAACAACATTCAAATAACAATAGTGAGCTTTTTGAGCTTAGAAGTTATCTTATGGCTAAACTACTTTGGGATCCTAATTTAGATTTTCAAGTTCTGTTAAATCAATTTAATAATAGGTATTATGGAAGAGGGGGTAAGTATATTTCTGATTACGTAAATAAAATACAAAACCAGATTGATGACACTTCTTTTTTTCTGTTCTTATATGGTGATCCTTCACAGGGTTTTGACTCTTTTTTGAGTCCTGAAAATCTATTAAGCTATGATTTATTATTTAATAAGGCATTAAATAGTGTTGAGTTAAATTCAGATTATTACAAAAGAATTCTTAGATCTAAAATTTCTATAGATTATGCAATTTTAGAATCCTATAGAAAAAACTTTTCTGATTCATTTCAATTGACAGTATTTCAAAATGACATAAAAAGTGTTAATCCAAAATTGATCAAAAGACTTAATGATTTTAAAAATACTTGCATTAATAATAATATTACTTTGATGAACGAAATGGGCTTTACAGTTTCTGATTATGTAATTAACTATAAAAATGCATTGAAAACTGCAGTTAAAGAAAATCTTGCAAGTTTAAAAAATATTACCCTTCTTACATCCCCAAAAAAATATGCAAATGAAGACCCTAAAGTATTAACTGATGGAGCTTTGGGCGGTAACAGTTTTTATTCAAATTGGTTAGGCTTTGAAGGCAATGATTTAAGCGCAGTCGTAGATTTAGATCAGACAAAAGATATAAAATCCATAAGTATTAACTTTCTTCAGGTAACTAATCATATAGTTTTTTTTCCAGAAAAAGTTGAGTTCTTTTATTCCGATGATAATCTAAATTGGAAAAGTTTAGGGAATGCATTCAATAAATTTGAGTTATCTCCAAAAAGCAAAGTAAATGATATTCAAACATTTTCTATTGACCTTAAAAATTTAAATACTAGGTATATAAAAATAATAGCAGATAATATAAGTAAAGCACCTATATGGCACCATGGAGCCGATTTACCCTCATGGATATTTGCTGATGAACTAATAATTGAATAACTATAATTTATGAAAAAATACATATTGTCTATTGATGCTGGAACAACTAGTTCACGAGCTATTTTGTTTGATAAAAATGGAATTCAAATTTCTATTTCACAGTTTGAATTCACTCAAATTTTTCCAAAAGAATCATGGGTTGAACACGATCCAATTGAAATTTTGAATACTCAGTTAAAAGCGATCCACGATGTGATAAATAAATCTAAGATTAGTATTGATGAAATTGATTCAATTGGCATAACAAATCAGAGAGAAACAACAGTTGTATGGAATAAATACACTGGAAAACCTGTTTATAATGCAATTGTTTGGCAAGATAGAAGAACTGCTTCGTTTTGCGATGAGTTAGATAATTTAGGAAAGGCAAATACTTTTTATAACAAAACGGGATTACTATTGGATGCTTACTTCTCTGGTACAAAAATTAAATGGATTTTAGATTCAGACAAGTCAATAAGACAAGCTGCTGAAAACGGAGATCTTTTGTTTGGAACAATAGATACATGGCTTATATGGAACTTAACAAATAAAAAATTACATGTCACAGATTACACAAATGCTAGTAGAACATTACTTTTTAATATTCATACTTTAAACTGGGACGATGAGTTATTATCTATTTTAAATATTCCAAAAAATATGTTAGCTAAAGTTTATGATAGTTCTAAAATAATAGGAACAACTGATTTAGATGTTTTAGGTTTTGAGATTCCTATTTCTGGAATTGCAGGTGACCAACAAGCTGCATTATTTGGCCAAATGTGTGTTGAGCCAGGGGATGTCAAAAATACCTATGGAACAGGCTGTTTTTGCATGATGAATACCGGAGACAAGCCAGTTAAATCTAATAATAGAATGTTGACTACAATTGGTTGGAAAATTGGTGATAAAACAGTTTATGCCTTAGAAGGGAGTGTTTTTATTGCAGGAGCGATAGTTCAATGGTTAAGGGACCAATTGAATATTATCAATGATGCCTCAGAAATTGAAGATTTAGCAAGGACGGTAGATAATAACGGAGGAGTTACTTTTATTTCTGCTTTATCTGGACTAGGAGCACCATATTGGAACCCAAATGCTACAGGTGCTATAATGGGAATAACAAGAGGAACTAAAAAAGGACATATTGCTAGAGCTGCACTTGAAGCCATAGCATTGAGATCAAGAGAGATTATAATTGAAATGCAAAAAGATTCAGGAACTACTTTTGATAAATTAAAAGTAGATGGAGGAGCAAGTAATAATAATCTTCTAATGCAAATTCAATCTAACTTACTGCAAGCCCAAGTAATTAGACCAAAAATCACAGAAACAACCGCTTTAGGTGTTGCTTTCTTTGCTGGGCTGGCAACAGGTTTTTGGAGTTCAGTTGATGAAATAAAAAGTATTTGGGATATTGAAAAGAAATTTCATCCTGCAGTACATGAGTATGATAAAAAAGTTATTTCTAATTGGGAAAATAGAATTAAAAAAGTTCTTTAAAATTGAACAGATCTTCAAATATTAAATTATTAAATAATAATAAAAAATTCGATTTTATAGTAATTGGAGGCGGTGCTTCTGGACTTGGTTGTGCACTGGATGCATCTTCCAGAGGTTATTCAGTTGTATTATTAGAAAAATTTGATTTTTGTAAGGGAACTTCCTCTAGAAGCACAAAACTTATTCATGGTGGAGTCAGGTATTTAGAAAAGGGTCAAATTAGTCTGGTTTACGAAGCTTTAAAAGAAAGAGATGTTCTAATAAATAATGCACCTCACTTGGTTAATCAGGTCGGTTTTTTAATACCAGTTTATAATTATTTTTTGAAGTTTTATTATTTTTTTGGTTTAAAAATATATGATTTTATTTCAGGTAATTTAAGTTTTGACAAATCTAGAACAGTTAGCAGAGAAAGTGCTATTAAATTAGTTCCTAATGTAGAAAAAGAAAAATTAAAGGGAGGGGTTGTTTATTTTGATGGCCAATTTGATGATTCAAGACTAGGAATTGATATTGCTTTAACATCAGAAAATAATAATGCAGTTCTAATCAACTATATGTCGGTAGAATCATTAATTAAAGAAAATGGTAAAATTAAAGGGGTGATTGCACATGATTCTGTAAATAATAATAACTTTTCTATTAATAGTGATAATATTATTAATGCAACTGGAGTTTTTTCAAGATCAGTTATGGAATTGGATTCTAAAAAATTAAAAACCGTAATTAGACCGAGTCAGGGAGTTCATTTGGTTGTTGACAAATGTTTTTTAAATGGCAATTTTGGAATACTAGTTCCGAAAACATCCGACGGAAGAGTATTGTTTGCTGTCCCATGGCAAGATCATGTAATTATTGGTACAACCGATACAGTTGTTGATAATCCTTCTTTTAATCCTGAGTCAACAAAGGAAGAAATTGATTTTATATTGGAAAATATTAAAAATTACCTAGAGTTGTACCCTACAAGAGAAGATATAAAAAGTGTATTTGTTGGATTAAGACCATTAGTTGCTAATAATTCTAGTTCTAAGTCTAAAGATTTGTCAAGAAAACATAAAATAATAGTGAGCGAATCAGGTATGGTTAGTATTATTGGAGGTAAATGGACAACATATCGAAGAATGGCCGAAAATGTTATAGATCTTACATTAAAAAAAACAAAATTACCATTTATTAAAAGTAAGACCTCTGACTTGAAAATTAAAAATGGTTTAGTCGATATTGATTTTTCAAAAGAATCTTTAAGCGATGATTTTTTCTTATCCAAGGAAATGATAATTCACTATGTTAGAAATGAAATGGCATTAAATTTAGATGATATTATGTCACGTCGTTCTAGATGCTTATTTTTAAATACTAAAGAAAGTATAAGAATTGCTCCAATGGTTGCTAAAATAATGTCAAATGAGCTTTCTAAAGACAAGGATTGGATTGATAAACAACTCAAATCTTTCTATAATTTAATTAACATTAATAAAATATAATATGGACTCTATTTTAGCTGAATTTATAGGCACATCAATTCTTATGTTATTAGGAATTGGAGTAAATGCAAATACAAGTTTAAAAAATACAATAGGAAGCGAAAATTCCAATTGGGTACTAGTAAGTATGGCTTGGGGACTATCAGTCTTTGTTGCTGTTTTTATCACTGGGCAATTTAGTGGAGCTCATTTAAATCCAGCCGTAACGATTGGTTTAGCAATAGCTGGAAAATTTTCATGGTCATTAGTCCCTGGATATTTAATAACTCAACTTGTAGCCGCAATGTTTGGTAGTTGGTTGGCATATATTGTTTATATAGACCACTACAGATTAACTACAGACGAAAATGCAGTAAGAGGTTCTTTTTGTACAGGACCAGCAATTAGAAGTTATAAAAATAATTTCTTTAGTGAAACTATTGCAACTTTTATTTTAGTATTCGCTATATTTTATATAGTTGAACCCAACTTGAAAATTGAAGGTGAAGTGGTTAATTTTGGTTTAGGAGCTCTTGACGCTCTTCCTGTTGGTATATTAGTTTGGGTAATAGGAATGACACTTGGTGGCACTACGGGTTTTGCTATTAATCCAGCTAGGGATTTCGGTCCTAGATTGGTTTATTCATTACTTCCTAGAAAGAATAAAAATGCTGATTGGTCTTACAGCTGGATTCCTGTACTAGGACCAATTCTTGGAGCCATTTCTGCTGGTTTTTTATATAATTTCATTATGTAATGATTAACCAAAAACATATCCCTTGCATAGCAGGATCTACAGGGTTAGTTGGTTCTCATTTATTAAAAAATTTATCAAAAATCTACCCTAAAGTACTTGCTTTAACCAGAAAAAAAGTCAATTACTCAAATTCCAACATTCAAAATGTTGTAGTTGACTTTGATAATCTAAATATTGAAAGTGAATTAAATGGTGTTGATCATTTGTATATTGCATTAGGAACTACAAGAAAAAAGGCAGGAAGTGCTGAAAATTTTATAAAAGTAGATTATCATTATTGTATTAATTTGGCAAGGATAGCAAGTGATTGTGGAATAAAAAGTATATCCATAATATCCTCAGTTGGATCAGATCCTAATTCAATTTTTTTATATCCTAAAACTAAAGGTTTAATAGAAAAAGATATTTCTGAACTTTCGTTAAATCATCTAAGTATAGTAAGGCCTGGTATAATTTTAGGAAAAAGAAATGAAAGTAGAGTTGGTGAAAAAATAGGAAAAATTTTATTTTCTTTCATTGATAAACTTCTTTTTGGAAAATTTACAAAGTATAAAAGTATTTCTGCAATAAATATTTCAAAAGCTATGATATATCAAGTTATTAATTCAAATTCAGGAATAAATGTTCTTGAATATAATGAGTTAATGAAAAGTTCAAATAGTTTTGATAATCTCTTGAAACATCATTGATATAATTATTTACATTTGCCAGAAATTTTAGTTGATGCTAAACATACACAACCTCTCTGTTTCTTTTTCGGGTGAATATTTGTTTAAAGAAATTTCATTTAAATTAATTTCAGGTGATAGGGTAGGTTTGATTGGAAAAAATGGAGCAGGAAAATCAACCTTGTTAAAACTTTTGTCTAAAGAAACTGAGATGGATTCAGGTTCTATTGCTTACGAGAAAGATTTAAAAATAGGATTTCTTAAACAAGATATTGATTTTGATAAAGGTAGGACTGTTCTTGATGAAGCTTATCAAGCTTTTAGTGAAATTAAAACTCTCGAAGAAAGACAAAATGAAATTAATACTCAGTTAAGTAAGAGAACAGACTATGAAAGTGATTCATATTTAGAATTAATTAATGATTTAAGTGATGTTAATGATAGGTATGAATTGATAGGAGGGTATAATTATCAAGGACACACTGAAAAAATATTACAAGGTCTTGGTTTTAAAAGAAATGATTTTAATAAGAGCACAGATACCTTTTCTGGTGGATGGAGAATGAGAATAGAATTAGCAAAATTACTTCTTCAAAGCAATGATTTGTTATTATTGGATGAACCTACAAACCATTTGGATATTGAATCAATAATATGGCTCGAAAACTTTCTTAAATCTTTTTTAGGAGCAGTAGTTATAGTTTCTCATGATAAAATGTTTTTAAATAATGTGACTAATAGAACTATAGATATTTCTTTGGGAAGAATATACGATTTCAATAAACCTTACTCAAAATATCTGATTTTAAGAGAAGAAATAAAGTCTCAACAAATTAGTGCTCAAAAAAATCAAGAAAAACACATTCAACACACTGAAAAATTAATTCAAAAATTTAAAGCTAAAGCTTCCAAAGCATCAATGGCTCAATCCCTTATGAAGAAGATTGAAAAAATTGATAGAATTGAAGTCGATCAGGATGATAATAGTGTAATGAAATTAAATTTTAATATTTCAATAAATCCAGGAAAAGTTGTTACTGAAATTGAAAACTTATCAAAAAATTATGGTGATAATAATGTATTGTCTAATGTGAATTTACTTATTGAAAGAAAAAGTAAAATTGCATTTGTGGGTCAAAATGGACAAGGTAAATCTACTTTAGCTAAAATCATGGTTGGTGAATTAACTCCTTCATCTGGTAATTCAAAACTAGGTCATAATGTTCAAATTGGATATTTTGCTCAAAATCAAGCTGAGTATTTAGATGGTTCTAAAACTGTTTTGCAAACAATGATAGACTCTGCTAATGAAACAAATAGATCTAAAGTTAGAGATGTATTGGGCTCTTTTTTGTTTAAAGGTGATGATGTTGAAAAATATGTTAGAGTACTTTCAGGAGGTGAAAGAAATAGATTAGCACTTGCTAAACTTCTTTTGCAACCATTTAATGTATTAGTAATGGATGAGCCAACTAATCACTTAGATATTAAATCTAAAAGTGTTTTAAAGCAAGCGCTAGTTAAATTTGACGGAACTTTAATCTTAGTTTCACATGACAGAGATTTTTTGCAAAATCTAACTAATAAAGTATACGAATTCAAAAGTCAAAATATTAAAGAGTATTTAGGTGATATTGATTTTTACTTAAATCAACGAAAAATTGAAGATTTTAGAGAAATTGAAAAGAAAGATAAAGTAGTAACTGTAAAAAAGAATAAAAATATTGGTAATTCTACAGAAATAGAATTGAAAAGAAAGATTAGCAATATTGAAAGTAAAATTTCTAGATTAGAAAATGAAATTTCAATCATTGATAGTGATTTGGAGAAAGATTATGAAAAAACAATTTCAAGAGAAAATTTCTTTTCCTCTTATGAAAATAAAAAATCTAAATTAGATTCTCTAATGAAAAAGTGGGAAGAGTTAAATTTGTTATAACTTTATTAATTAAAGTAACTAATTTAATATGTGTGAATTAACTAGTGATGAACTTTGGCTTGTCGTAAGACTTTATGCTTTTGCCTTATCTCCAGTTGTTTTGGGTTTGTATTATTTAATTAAAAAAAATATTTCTTATAATACAGCTATAATTTTATGCTCAACTTTTTTTATTTGTGCAGCTGGATTTGAATTATGGTTAACCTATGGTTTATTTGATGGTCTTCCAGTTAGTGAAAGAAGGTCAGAAGCTTTAAATTGCGCTATTCCTCAGGATTTGAATTGGGTTTTAAATTCGTTAGGTGATGTTTTTATTGTTTGGATTGGTTTATTTCTTGTCAAAAAAATATTTAATAAATCTCCTTTTCCTTTTAAAAAATGGAATTGGTCAATTTTTCTTGTCCTTCTTGTTTGGTTTGTAGCACAAAACATTTATGTTGAGTTATTTATTTATCATGATCAGTTAGGTACAAGTGGAGATTTATCGTGGGGTCCTTTAATGCCTTTAGGTTCGTACTATAATCCTACTCTTTTTGAAATTTCAGGTAGACCTGTTACTTTTCAATCTCAATCAACATGGGTTCTTATGACCCCAATAATATATTGTATATCAATATATCTAAATAATAAATCGACTAATTCAAATGATTAAACGTTTACTTTTTTTGTGTGTTGTTATTCTAATATCCTGTTCTAAAGATGAAGATATTGAAGAGGAAGTAATCACAACAGATAAATCAGCGAGAATAGTTGGTTATTTACCATCTTACAGATTTGAATTAAATAATAATATTGAATACTGTAAGTTAACTCATTTAAACCTTGCATTTGCTAACCCTGGTTCAAATGGAAAACTAATAATTAATGATTTCAGTGATGTTGTTTTAAAAGCAAGAAATGATAATAATAATATAAAAATTTATATTTCTATTGGTGGTGGATATTTGACAAACGAACAAGCTTCGATGTGGTCAAATTTAATCGATGTTAAAGAAAATAGGCCTACAATAGTTAATGAGATAGTTAGTTTTGTTGTGGACAATAGTTTAGATGGTGTTGATGTTGATTTAGAATGGCAATATGTTACACCAGGATACAGTCCTTTTGTAATTGAATTAAAAAGTGCTTTATCAGCAAAAGGAAAGGGAATGACAGCTGCATTACCTGGTACAACCAAGTTTAATAATATCACTGATGAAGCTATACAAACTTTCGATTTTATTAATCTAATGGCTTATGATTTTACAGGTCCATGGAACCCAACAGTTTCTGGTCAACATAGTTCATATAATAATGCTAATGAGTCAATAAATTTTTGGAAAAACAATGGTGTTTCTCATGATAAATTAACATTAGGAGTTCCTTTTTATGGATATGATTTTTCTAATTCTTCAAATGTTACATCTTTCACTTTTGGACAAATGGTTTCTATAAATAGTTCTTATTCTGAACTAGACAATGTTGGTTCTAAATTTTATAATGGAAGACCAACAATTAAATCAAAAGTAAAGCTTGCTGGAGAGCAAGTTTCTGGAATTATGATTTGGGAGTTAGGTCAAGATTCTTTTTCTGAATATTCGTTGCTTAAAACAATTCATAATGAATATAAAAATCTTGGTTTTAAAACAACTGAACTTTGTTTAGATTAGCTTTTAGGTAACCTCAGATTTACTGTCATCGATTTTTAAGTATTCTTTGTTTTCTAAAATTTCTCTAATAGTTAGAACAGTTTCATAAAGATCAATAAAACTCACATATAGAGGAGAATACCCTAATCTAATGTTGTTTTCTGGTCGAAAGTCAGGAATTATTTTTTTTCTATTTTTATCACCCCTAACAAGGAGTTTACAAATCTTCCAAGCTTCTTTGTGTTGAATTGTAATATGTGAACCTCTAGATTTTGATTCAATTGGTGATGTTATTTTTACATCAAATTTATTTAGCTCAAATTTTATGATTTTTATTAAATACTCGCCTAATTCAATACTTTTATTTCTAATATTTATTATTCCTGCCTCAAGAACAAGGTCCAGCCCGTTATTGACGGGAACTAAAGAAAGTAAAGCAGGTGTGCCTGTTTTGAATTTATTTATGTTTTTAGCAGGTTCATATTTGTTTTCAAAATTAAAAGGTTTTAAATGTCCAAACCAACCTTTTATAGGATTTTGCATATGATTCAATATATCACTCGACACATATAAAAAAGAGGGGGAGCCTGGACCACCATTTAAAAATTTATAAGTACAACCAATAGCAGCTTTTGTTTTAGACGCTTTAACATCAATATCTATAACTCCAATTGCATGACTACAGTCCCAAACAATTATACTTTTATTTTTTTCAGCAAATTCATTTAATTCTTTAATAGGGTATAGAAAAGAACTTTTATAAGTTACAAGACTTAAACAGTATATTCCAGGGTTTTCTTTAATTGATTTTTTTAGAATATTAATGTTACAGCTTAAATTATTACCATAATTTATAACTGTAATTTCTTTTTTTTCTGTGTATTTTTTTAAACCTTCAATGATGTAAATATCACTTGGAAAGTTTAAACAGTCAGTTACTAGGTTCTTTTTGAATTGACAACTGTTTAACAGAGAATATAAAATCTTGTAAAGATTCACCGATGTTGATTCACCTACTAAAACTTCGTGATTATCCGAGTTAATTAGTTTTGACATTTTAAAAGAAGTTTTTTCGGATAATTTTAACCAATTGTCATTCCAGCTACGAATTAAATTTTGCCCCCATTGATTATTAATTACTTCATTTAAATTTTTAATACTTTCAACAGGAAGTTTACCAAGAGAATTTCCGTCTAGATATATTTCATTTGGGCTATTTATAAACTTTGATTTAAAAGTTTTTAAATCATCATTACTGTCTTTTTCTATTGCAATTTTTTTTAAATCCATTTTTAAAACTTTTTAAAGTAAGGTTTTATAATTTTAACCCATTGCTTGTACATTTTTTTACTTGGATGTAATCCGTCTTCAGCTATTAATGAATTATCATTTAAAGCCTTTCTTGATATTTCAGTTACATTAAAAAACGTAATATTATTTTTTTTACATTCATTATGAATCACCTTGTTGAATGCATTAATTTCATTAGTAATTATTGATCTATTTCTGTCTTTTGCAAATGGTGTTACTCCCCAGTCAGGAATTGAGACAACGATAACTCTTTCCTTGTTGTTATTCACATATCTAATAGATTTATTTAAAAGTAATATGAAATCTTGTTTAAATTTCTCAATACTTCTTCCCCTATATTGATTATTGACTCCAATTAGTAATGATACGAAGTCAAATTTTTTATTAAATTTTATTTTATTTAAAGTGTCAATTAATTGGTCAGTAGTCCAACCAGATTTGGCAATGATAATCGGCTTATTTAATTTATTTTTTAACGAATTAGATAATTGCACGGGCCATCTTTCAGATTCTTTAACGCTTTCTCCAATAGTATAACTATCTCCAATAGCTAGGTATGAATAATTATTTTTTTTTTGACTAAACGATATTAAAGGAATTATTAAAATTAGTACTAAAAACTTTTTCATTAGATTATTATTTCTTTGAATTTTTTAAGTTAACAAGAAATGACTTCTGTTCATCATTTAGTCCATCTGCTGTAAATATAGAAATACCGCTGGCTCCATTTTCTTTAGAAATATTATAAGCTTTTTCAAAATCTCCAGGATTCTTTAAAGCTCCAGTATAAAGTCCTGAGTGAATTGGGAAGTCTACATCACTAACACCTTGTTTAGTTGCAAATCCAATCCAATTGATATTTTCTCTGTAAAAATTATTGTAAAGCATGGGGTATGCAGAGTCCAAATTCCAATCATTCCATGCTTGTCTAACCATTTGTCTTGACATCTCAGGAAAAGGAAAAACAGCAGCAGTTACTTTTTTATTTTTAGAATGAGCAATATCAACAATTTCATTTACTAAGCTAGTTATGGCATTTAACCTAAATTGCCTCCATTCAGTTGAAAGTTGAGGGTTTCTCATTTCCAATGGATTTTTGTTGAAGATTTTTTTAAACTCTTTAATAGCTCTAGGGTGGTAACCATAATCATATTCTGGTAACTCAGTGTCTTGAACAATGTTGTATTTAGGTTGTAAATCTGCTCCTAAAATAACATCAGGATACCTTACGTAATCCAAATGTACAGATGCAAGACCATCAACCTCCATTAACTGCTTTGCATTATTTATAATATGATTTCTGGCATCAGGATGAAATGGACTCAACCACTGATAATAATTAACGTAAGCCCTGTAGTCTAAAGAATTATCTCCATTTCTGTTGACTTGATACCAATCCGGATTTTTATTTGCAATAGTATCTCCAGGTCTATTTACTGTCCACATCCATCCATGCACTTTTATTTTTTTCTTACTAGCTATTGGAATAATTTTCCTTAATATTTCTGGTGATCCATGAATTAAAACCTCTGTTATTCCCAAAGAATCGTAATAACTTAATTTTTTTTCCCAATTTTTTTGAATAAATCCCTTACCGGCACCAGTCCAAGTACTTATTGTAAAAGTGTTCTCTTTGATTTCATTTCCACAATTAACAAACAAAATTGATATTGCTATTAGTATAAGTTTTTTAATCATAATTTATTTTTAATTTTTCCTGTTTCATCTATTGAAAATTTAATATTTCCATCTTTGATAGACAAAGTAAACCCTTTGTCAGTTTTAAGAAAATTACATGAAATTTTTTTATTGTAGTCTTTTAGTTTGAAATTTATAAAAGTATTAGTATTAAAATTTTTTAAATATTTTAAGTTTCCAAATGACACTTCTCTAAATAGCGCGTAAAGAATATGTTTAGGAGTTTCTTCTTTTGGTTTTAAATATTCATAATTATTCTCAGAAAAAACTAAGTAACCCCAGTTTTCAGGAAGATGCATATTAATAGTTCCTTGTTGAGACCAAACCCAATTATACTCGGGAAGATATTTGTCATCTATTTTTTTTCTTAAGTATTTTCCATTGTTTAATTCGTAATCCCAATTTACTCTTGAAAAGTTAATTCTCCATACATCTCCTGATTTTGGATGATCATAATCTAAAGGTCGTTTTAATTGTGATATTTTGTTTAACGGGATAGCCATTTCAACAGTCCAGAAATTATCAATATCATTAGCGTTATTAATTGTTCCATTTATGTTTACTGATGATTTTAATTCTTCAATATTCCAGCTGTTATCTGCCTTGCCTTTTAATCTGTATGGTCTATTTAAGTATAAATCCCAAACTGTTCCTAAGGCATTTATTTCTATTTCACCATAACTAAAAACATGATTGTTAGGGTTGATAAAGATTTCAAAGTCATTATTATAGTAGATTACAGCATCTCTTTTAGTAATGTCGCCCCAAATATGATTTTCGTATAGTTTAGCAAAAACATATAAATAATTTTCATCCCACAGTAACTTTACATTAGTTTTTTGAGTTGGAGTTTTAACTCCTTCAATATCAATAAAATCATCACTGTAATCAGCCTGTTTCCATACTTTTTCATTATCTAATCCATCAATCAAAATTGGATCTGATGTTTTACTTACTACATAATGCTTTGGTGTAACTATTTTTTCAGTTAAATCAACTTCAATAGTTTGACTTGTTTGACATCCAAATAAGAATAGTGATAAAGTCAATAAAAAATATATCCTCATTTAATTAAAAATTTAAATATGTATTAGTATTTTAAAGTTATTAAATATTGCTAATTATGAGAATCTTTCTTTTTATTTATTTTTTACTGTCAAGTTTAGTGACAGATGAAATAAAAGTAATTTCCTATAATATTAGGTACAATAATCCTAATGATGGTAAAGATATCTGGGAAAATAGAAGAAACACTATTGTTGATTTTATAAATAAAGAAAGTCCTGATTTTTTGGGACTACAAGAAGTTAATAACTCACAATTATTATTTTTAAATTCGAATCTGTTTAATTATTCGTTTGTCGGTGTTGGTCGTGATGATGGCAAAACAAAGGGTGAGTATAGTCCTATATTCTATAACAAAAATTTATTTGAATTAATAAATTCGGATACTTTTTGGCTTTCTTCAAGTCCAAATAAAATTTCTGTAGGATGGGATGCTTCTATGGAAAGAATTTGCACATATGGAGTATTTAGGAGTAAAGTAAATAATAATAAAATATGGGTTTTTAACACTCATTTTGATCATATAGGTGTTTTAGCACGGGAAAAATCGGCTGATCTTATTATTAATGTGATTCACGAATTAACAAAACAAGAAGACTATATAATTATTACTGGAGATCTCAATTCACCAGATGATTCTAAACCGATAATAAATCTTCAAAGTAATTTTAATGACACCAATAAAACTCTTAAAAAGACAGATAAATCTTATGGCACATTTAATAATTTTAAATTAAATTTTGTTTCAAAAAGTAGAATTGACTATGTTTTTGAAAAAAACTTTAAACTTATAAATTCACGTCACATTATTGTAAAAACACCAGAGGGTCGCTGGGCTTCTGATCATCATCCTATTTTAGCTAAACTAAAATTTTAATTAAATGAATGAGCCATTAGCTGAAAGATTAAGACCAAAAAAACTTGAAGACTATATTAGTCAATCTCACTTAG
>CBFHJJ010000013.1:0-31159 GCA_965655865.1 Flavobacteriaceae bacterium
GTAGAAACTGAATTTGATTCTTTAAAATAATTGTAAAGTTCTGACGTAAGCATCAGCTAAATATAACAAAATAGAACAGAATGAATAAAGTTATTATTTTATCTTTTTCTAGATTTTTTACTATTCCTTGATTCTCCTAAGTATGACATTGCACATCTAAAACCAATAAAATTAGAAGTCATTGATTCGGGATAATATCTTCTTTGTGCAGGATCAAGATAATAAGCTCTATCCAACCAAGAACCACCTTTGTAAACTCTAGCCTCATTATTTATAAGCGTTGTAGATTCTTCGAATTGATTGTTTTCATCAGGTGAGTTATACATTTTTGAATATTCACCATCAAGTTTAAAGTCTCTCACTGAATTTCTGTCTCCATCATTATAGTCTCTATTATCACCCTTGCTGTAATTTGTTCTGTCAATTGAATCTTCATCTTCAATTTCATTTTTTAAGGAACCAGGTAAGTTGTCGTAATTAGCATTTTCAGAGCTTACAGTTAGGACTTTTCCATTTTCATCTATTGATGGCTTGAAATATAAATTTCCTCTGTAATAATTAAAATCGTTCATTTCTTCATCAATGATTGGCCTATAAACATCTGCAACCCATTCAGCAACATTACCTGCCATTCCATACAATCCAAAATCGTTTGGAGGATATGATCTTACAGCAGATGTAATTCCAGATCCTGTTTCGGACCATCCAGCAATACCACCATAATCACCTTTTCCAAGTTTAAAGTTTGCTAATTGATCACCTTGATTTTTTCTCTTTCCAGATCTTGTGTATTCTCCATCCCATGGAAATTTCTTTTTTCCTCTGTATAAATTTTCTTCAGAAATTTCACTCAAAGCTAAAGCAGCATATTCCCATTCAGTTTCAGTTGGAAGTCTGTATTCTGGTAATAGAATTCCACTTTCTCTTGATGCATAATTAAAAGTAGTTTCTCCGCTTTCGTCAGTATTTATTTGCTTACTGTCCGCCATTTCGTTCATTTTTCCATTGTATGCATTTGATGGATCTAAAAAATATGCTTTTGTATTAAATGAATATCCGTTTGAAAGACTATCTGGACTTATAGCACCTGGTCTTATATAACCGTTAGAAACTAATATTTGCTCGTTGACTCTATCTGTTCTCCATTTTGCATAATTCACAGCTTGCTTCCAGCTTACTCCAACAACTGGATGGTTTTCAAAAGCTGGATGTCTTAAATAATTATTAACCATATCTTCATTAAAACCTAATGGGTTTCTCCATACTAAAGTATCAGGAAGAGATGACTTATATATTTCAGGAAAATCTTTTGCAAAAACTTTATTCATCCAATGTAAATATTCAACATACATTAAATTAGTTACTTCAGTTTCATCAATAAAGAATGATCTTACGTATTGTTGAGTAGGTGTATTATTCCAATCGTGCATTACATTATCCTGAACATTTCCTTTGGTGTATGTACCTCCTTCAACAAAAACTAAACCAGGACCAGTATTTTGCCCTTTGTATGATTTTTTGTTTTTAAAACCACCGTCTTTGGTACTTATCTTCCAACCTGTTGCTTGTGAGACATTCTTGTTGTTTTTGAAAGGATTGTTACTGTTGCATCCTATAACAAGAATACTTAATAGCAATATAAGTGGGTTATGTATAGTGATCTTCATTAATTTAATTACTTTAATCTGCAAGATAGTAAATTGTTTAAAAAAAAAATTATTCATTTATAATCATTAATTATATTTGATTTATGAATAAGCCAAATATTTATTTCAGTTTAGTTTTAATAATATTATTCAATTTAAACCTACATTCACAAGATAGAAGAGTTATTACAACAGCTGTGCCATTTTTGATGATTTCTGCTGACGCAAGAGCATCCGGACTTGGTGAACAAGGGGTAGCTACATCTCCCGATGCTTTTTCACAGCATTGGAATCCTGCTAAATATGTGTTTTTGGATAATAAGTCAGGTGTAGGAGTTAGTTACACACCTTATTTAAGTAAGCTAGTTAGTGATGTTTTTTTAGCGAATATTAACTATTATAATATAATAGACGATAGAAGCTCTTGGTCTACTAGTTTTAAATATTTTAGTCTTGGTGATATTGATATTCTTCAAAATCCTCAAGATATTCCTTATTTAGAAAACCCAAATGAATTTACCTTAGATGCCTCATACATTTTAAAATTAAGTGACTATTTTTCTATGGGTGTTACAGGAAGGTTTTTAATGTCAGATGTGAAATTACAAAGCGTTGATTCAGATTCAAGTTCTGCAAACTCATTTGCAGTAGATATCTCAGGATTTTATCAATCAGATGAAAAAGCTTATGAGAATTTCAATGGATTATGGAGATTAGGATTCAATATTTCTAATTTAGGCCCTAGGATGAAATATGAAGAGTTAGGTAAGGAAAATTTTATACCTACAAATTTAAAATTAGGTTCTGCATTTGATTTTATTTTTGATTCATCCAATAAATTGTCAATAAATCTTGAATTTAATAAACTTTTAGTTCCTTCTCCAAGTATTCCAATATTAAACTCTAATAATCAAATTATAGGTTACAATCAGGCCGATGTAAACTTTTTGTCTGGTTTATTTAAATCTTTCGGAGATGCACCAGATGGTTTTAAGGAAGAATTAAAAGAAGTAACTCTCGCTTTGGGCCTAGAATACATATATGATGATTCTTTCGCTCTTAGAATAGGTTATTTTGGAGAAAATGAAAATAAGGGAGCAAGAAAGTATATAACGTTTGGAACTGGTTTTAAATTAGAAGATATTAATTTAGACTTATCTTACCTTTTATCAACCTCAGATGTGATAAGTCCATTAGAAAATACACTAAGATTCTCTTTTACTTATAATTTTAAGTAAAACCAATATTTTTAATTTTATTTTTAATCTATTAGTTAGATACATTAACTTTGCAAAAAATAAATAATTCCAATTAAAAGAAAGAATTATTAAATAGAATTCATTAAATGAAAGAAATAACGAAGGAAACTTATTTGAAATGGTATGAAGACATGCTGTTTTGGAGAAAGTTTGAAGATAAATTAGCTGCTGTTTACATTCAACAAAAAGTTAGAGGATTCTTACATCTATACAACGGGCAAGAAGCGGTCTTAGCAGGAGCCTTACATGTAATTGATCATGAAAAAGACAGAATGATTACTGCTTATAGAAATCATGTGATGCCAATTGGAATGGGAGTTGATCCAAAAAGAGTTATGGCAGAGCTTTACGGAAAATCAACAGGTACTTCAATGGGTTTAGGAGGATCTATGCATATTTTTTCTAAAGAACATAGATTCCATGGTGGTCATGGAATTGTAGGAGGTCAAATTCCACTTGGAGCTGGTATGGCTTTTGGAGATAAATATTTTAATAGGGGAGCTGTAACTTTATGTTATATGGGTGATGGTGCTGTTAGACAAGGATCTCTACATGAAACATTGAATTTAGCAATGCTATGGAAACTTCCGGTTGTATTTGTTGTAGAAAATAATGGATATGCAATGGGTACGTCCGTTGAAAGAACAGCAAGCCATTCTGATATTTGGAAATTAGGTTTAGGATATGAAATGCCTTGTGGACCAGTTGATGGAATGAATCCTGTGAAAGTTGCTGAAGCTCTTCATGAAGCCATCTCAAGAGCTAGAAATGGTGATGGACCTAGTTTTTTAGAAATGAAAACTTATAGATATAGAGGACACTCAATGTCTGACGCACAAAAATATAGAACTAAAGAAGAAGTTAACGAGTACAGAAAAATTGATCCTATTTCTCAAGTAAAAAAAGTAATTTTAGAAAACGATTTTGCTTCAGAAGAAGAAATATTGTCGATTGATTCTAGTATAAAAAACAGAGTTCTTGATTGTCAAAAATTTGCAGAAGATTCTCCATATCCTGAAAAATCGGTTATGTATGATGCAGTTTACGAACAAGAAAATTATAATTTTATATCTCATAAATTAAAATAAATGGCTGAAATAATAAACATGCCGCGCTTAAGCGATACAATGGAAGAGGGAGTAGTTGCTAAGTGGCTAGTAAATGTTGGAGACACTATTAAAGAGGGAGATATTCTTGCTGAAATTGAAACTGACAAGGCTACTATGGAATTTGAATCATTTCATGATGGAGTTTTACTTCATGTTGGAATTAAAGAAGGTGAAACTGCAGCTGTTGATACTCTTTTAGCAATTGTAGGAGAAAAAGATGAAGATATCTCTGGATTATTGAATCCATCAACAAACTCAGGACAATTAGATTTAGTCGATCAGATAAATGAATCCGAAAACTTAACTTCAAATATTGAAGAAGAACCAACTTTAATGGTAAGTGACCCTATTTCAAATGATTCATTTGAAATAATTACAATGCCTAGGCTAAGTGATACAATGGAAGAAGGAACAGTGTCTACTTGGCTTGTAAATGTTGGTGATATAGTAAAAGAAGGTGATATTCTTGCCGAAATTGAAACGGATAAGGCCACTATGGAATTTGAATCATTTCATGAAGGAACTTTATTATATATTGGAATAAATGTTGGAGAAACTGCAAAAGTAGATAGTTTATTGGCTGTAATTGGAGATGCTAATTCTGATTATAAAACCGCTGTAGATAATTTTGGAGTTAGTCCAGTTACAAGTGATAAAATTGAACAAACTGATGTTCCTGTTTTAATTTCTGAAAAACCTGATATAAAACCAGAGTTGGTTGTAGAACCAACTTTAAATGAAGAAAATTCAAGAGTTTTAGCATCACCACTAGCTAAAAAAATTGCAAAAGAAAAAAATATAGACATTAATTTAGTTAATGGTTCTGGTGATAACGGAAGAATTATTAAAGAGGATGTTGAAAACTTTAAACCTAAAGCAATAACTGTTAAAGATAAAATTGATTCAAAAATTTCTGAATCAGGAATTGAAAGTTTTGAAGAGATTGAAAATTCTCAAATGAGAAAAACTATTGCAAGAAGACTTAAAGAGTCTAAGTTCTCTGCCCCTCATTACTATTTGAGTGTAGAATTTGAAATGGACAATGCTATTGCTTTTAGAAATCAATACAATTCACTTCCAGATACTAAAATATCATTCAATGATATTGTTGTAAAAGCTTGTGCTATAGCTCTAAAACAACATCCAAGAGTAAACTCACAATGGTATGAAGATAAAATGAGACTGAATAATCACGTTCATGTTGGTGTTGCAGTAGGTGTTCCTGATGGCCTTGTAGTTCCGGTTATTCGTTTCGCAAATGAAAAATCAATTCCTGAAATTGGAAGTTTAGTTAAAAATTATGCTGCAAAAGCAAGAGATAAAAAACTGTCACCTGACGAAATGCAGGGAAGTACATTTACAGTTTCTAATTTAGGAATGTTTGGAATTGAAGAATTTACTTCAATTATTAATCAACCAAATTCTGCTATTTTATCTGTTGGAAGTATCGTAAAAAAGCCAGTTGTAAGAGAAGATAAAATCACCATTGGTCATACAATGAAACTTACTTTAGCATGTGATCACAGAACTGTAGATGGAGTAACAGGTTCTTTATTTTTACAAACTTTAAAAGGTTTTGTAGAAAATCCAGTTACTATGTTAGTTTAAAATAATTATTTAATGAAAAATGTTGTAATTACAGGCTCAAGCAGAGGGATAGGATTTGAATTAGTCAATTTATTTAATAAAAATAATTATAATGTTATTGCTCTTTCAAGAAATATTTCTTCAATCTCTAAATTAAATTTGAATAATGTTTCTACGTTTAGCACTGATCTTTCCGATTCTAGTTCAATAAATAAAGCTGTAAAGTTTATTAATAATAAATTTAGTTCTGTAGATATTTTAATTAATAATGCCGGTAAATTAATAAACAAACCTTTTATTGAAACAACTAAACAAGATTTTATTTCAGTTTATAGTGTAAATGTTTTTGGACTTGCAGAGTTGGTAAAACTATTATTACCCTCCTTTAGTGACACGTCACACATAATTAATATTAGTAGTATTGGTGGAATTGCTGGTTCTAGTAAGTTTCCTGGTTTATCTGCTTATTCTAGTAGTAAGGCAGCTTTAAATGTGTTGACTGAAATGTTATATGAAGAATTTAAAACATCAGGTCCAGTTGTTAATACTCTAGCTTTAGGTGCTGTTCAAACTGAAATGCTTGAGGAAGCTTTCCCTGGTTACAAAGCTCCATTATCTTCTGCTGAAATGGCAAATTATATTTATGATTTTTCTATAAAAGGTCATAAATATTACAATGGCAAAATACTTCCTGTATCAATTTCAAATCCTTAAGGTGATTAGTTTATTTGATTTAGTTCCTGATAGTTCTACAGAATTATTATCAGAGTTGATTAAAAACGAAAATTTATCAATTAAAATTGTTAAGTCTAGAAAAACTAAACATGGAGATTTTAGATCTTTAAAAGATGGCAAATTTCAAATTACTTTAAATCATATTGATAATAAATTTAGATTTTTAATAACTCTTATTCACGAGCTAGCTCATTTTAAAGTGAGTCAATCCTATAAGTATAGAGTTAGTCCTCACGGATTTGAGTGGAAAAAAATTTATAAATATTTAATGCTGCCATTTTTAAATAATAAAATTTTTCCAGATGATATTTTAAAATTTTTGGCTTTGCATATGATTAATCCTCCTGCAACAACTGATTCTGACATTGATCTTGTAATAGCCTTACATAGATATGAGTTAAATGAGGATAATAAAATTTTTCTTTTTCAAGTTCCATTTAATGATTCATTTGTATTTCAGGATAATAAAAATTTCATCAAATTACATAAACGAAGAAAACGATATATTTGTAAAAATATCTTGACTGGAAAAAAGTTTTTGTTTTCACCTGTTGCAAGAGTTAAATTAAGTAAATGAAAGTAGTAGCTGTTAGTGGATATTTTGATCCTATTCATGTAGGTCACTTGGAATATTTGAGAATGTCAAAAAAACTTGGTGACAAACTTGTTGTCATAGTTAACAATAATCAACAATGTATCTTGAAAAAAGGAAAGCCCTTTATGGACGAAAAAGATAGATTAGAGATTGTAAAATCTTTAAAAATGGTAGATGAAGTGTTTTTGTCTATAGATAAAGATAAAACTGTATGTGCTTCTTTAGAAGCTATTAAACCCAATATTTTTGCGAATGGTGGAGATAGATCTGTTGGAGAGGTGCCTGAGTCTAAGATTTGTGAAAAATATAATATACAAATGACAGATGGACTTGGGGATAAAATACGAAGTTCGTCTGATTTGACTGGTTTAAAACAAATTTAATTTATGGAAAATAAATTTAATTTTTCTGATGAAAATTCGTCATTAAAAAATACTGATAACTCAATTTCTGGCAACGCAAAAGGTTTGTTTTCGTCAATGTTATTATTTTTTAAAGAAACTTTAGATTTTAGAAATGAAACAGATAAAGAAGCTACTCTAAATTCTATTAAGAATGATATTTCAATTAAAGGCCCTACGGCTTGGATTTTAATATGTTCAATATTTGTAGCATCAGTTGGTTTAAATGCAAATTCAATTCCTGTTGTTATTGGAGCAATGCTTATTTCCCCCCTTATGGGTCCTATTTTAGGGTTTGGTTTATCTATTGCTATAAATGATTTAGAAACTCTTAAAAAATCGGTTCTCAATTTCTCAGTAATGGTTGTTTTAAGTGTTTTTACCGCCTATTTATTTTTCTCATTTTTTCCGCTTAGAGAGGAGTCTTCAGAACTATTGTCAAGAACTAATCCAGACATTAGAGATGTTTTAATTGCTTTTTTTGGTGGTTTGGCTCTTATTATAGCTAAAACAAAAAAAGGAACTATATCAACTGTGATTTATGGTGTTGCAATAGCCACTGCATTAATGCCTCCTTTATGTACCGTTGGATATGGATTAGCAATCGGAAAATTTGATTTTGCTAGTGGTGCTATGTATTTGTTTATGATTAATACCTTATATATAGTTTTAGCAACATACTTAATAATTAAATTACTTCGTTTCCCTTTAATAGATTATGTTAATTCTAAAAGAAGAAGGCTTGTTTCCAGATTAGTTACTTTGAGTTCAATTCTAATGTTAATTCCAGCATTTTACACTTTTGTTGGAATATTGTATGAGAACAAGTTTAATAATTCTATAACACAATTTCTAGATTTTGAATTGGATGGAATTGCCAACAAAGATTATTTAATAGTAAATTCGAAAACTGAATATTATATTGACGATTCCGATTATATTTTTCCCTGGAAAGACAAAATTTCTAAACTAACATTTAATAGTTTTGGATTAGATCCAATTTCTGAGGATATAATTGTTTTATTAAAGGCTAAAATTAAAAAGTATCCTCATCTTTCTCAGACTTCAATAAGTTTCAATCAGCAAAAAGTAGAAAACGATTTTAAAGAACAAAAACGTTTTTTAGGAGAACTTAGACGTAGAGATTCGTTAGAACTATCGAACAAAACAAAAGAAATTGAACTTTTAACAGAAAGGCTAAATAGTTTAGAAAAAATTGAATCTAAAAATATTTTATACAAAACTCTTATTGAGGATGTAAAACTAAATTATGATCAAATTATAGATTTTAATCTTCAAAATCTACTGGATATTAATCAAAAAGATAAAAACTCAACTTTAATTTTTTACATAAAATGGAATGAAAACATTTCTGATGAGGAAATAAATAATCAAGAGCAAAAAATCAAAAATTGGCTGAAATTTAAATTAAAAGATGAAACTTTCGAAATAATTAGATTTTAATAGTTATAAATACTTTTTTACTTTTTTAAGAAGCTCAGAGGAATAAACAAAGTTCTTAACAGATTCGACGTTTGTTTTTAAAATCTCATTATTAGTACCTTCCCAATTTTTTTCTCCAGTTACAAGAAATATTATTTTTTCTCCTATTTCGATAACCGAATTCATATCATGAGAATTTATTATTGTTGTGATATTATATTCTTTAGTAATCTCATGAATTAATTTGTCAATTACAATAGCAGTTTTTGGGTCTAAGCCAGAGTTAGGTTCGTCACAAAATAAATATTTTGGATTCATTACAATAGCTCTTGCAATAGCAACTCTTTTTTGCATTCCGCCAGATATTTCAGATGGAAGTTTGTCAATTGCATTGTTTAGTTCTACTCTTTTTATTACAGACTTTGCTTTCTCTCTTATTTCTTCACCATTTTTGTTAGTCAACATGTTTAGTGGAAACATTACATTTTCTAATACTGACATTGAATCAAATAAAGCACTTCCTTGAAAAACCATTCCCATTTGTCTTCTAAGTAAAGTTTTATCACTTTCATTCATGTTTATGTTAGATATACCGTCATAAACAATTTCACCACTGTCAGGCTGGTGAAGTCCTAATAAGCATTTTAACAATACTGTTTTTCCTGATCCGCTTTGTCCTATTATTAAATTAGTTTTGCCCCTTTCAAAGGTTGTAGAAATATTTTTAAGAATTTTACTTCCGTCAAAAGATTTTATTATGTTTTTAACTTCGATCATTAGCTCAGTAATAATTGTGTAACAATGAAATTTACTATAATAATTATTATGGAAGTCCAAACGAAGGATAATGTACTTGCTTTTCCAACCTCAAGTGCCCCTCCTTTCATGTAAAAACCATGATAAGATGGTACGGTAGCCAATATAAATGCAAACAAAATTGTTTTTAAATAAGCATAACTAACATGAAATGGATCGAAATCCATTTGAATACCTGAAATGAAAGCCTCGCTTGGAACTCCTGCAAATGTCATTGCTACAAATCCCCCAAAAATTGCTACAAACATTGCGACAGTAATAACAAAAGGATAAAATAGTAGAGCTATAATCTTTGGAAAAACTAAATAGTTTAATGGATTAATTCCCATAACTTCTAATGCATCTATTTGCTCAGTTACTCTCATTGTTCCTATACTGGAAGTTATGTATGATCCAACTTTTCCAGCCATAATTATTGACATAAAAGTCGGAGCAAATTCAAGAATAACTGACTGTCTAGTTGCGAATCCTATTAAGGATTTTGATAAAAATGGACTACTTAAATTTAATGCAGTTTGGATAGCTACAACTCCACCAATAAAAAATGATAATATAGCTACAATTGGTATAGATTCAATTATAAGATCATTAATTTCTTTAAAAATTAATTTTCTTTGTACTTTCCATTTGCTGGGTTTAAAGAACGACATTTTTATCATTAAAAAATATCTTCCAATATCATCTATGTATAACATGAATAAATTATATACCTAAAGATAAAAAATAATAAATTATTTATTAGATTTTATATGTAATTGCGTTTATGTTCATTCCTGCTCCAACACTGCCGAACATAATTATATCACCCTTCTGTAGTGAATGATCTTTTAATTTTAGTTTTTTCACAAGATCGAATAGTGTAGGTATAGTTGCTACCGAACTATTGCCTAATTTGTTAATAGACATAGGTAAAACCCCTTTTGGAGTTTCTAAATCATATAATTTATAGAATCTATCAACTATAGCCTCATCCATTTTTTCATTTGCTTGGTGAAGAAAAACTTTTTTAACGTCATGTATAGAGTGATTAGTCAGTTCTAGACATTCTTTTAAAGCTTGAGGAACTTGAACTATTGCAAATTCATATACTTTTCTCCCATGCATTTTGATGAATTTAGTTTTTGAATCAGATTTTAAATCATAAGATTTTCCAAAAAACAAATAGAAAGTTTCTTTGTCTGTAAATGTACAAGACTTGTGAGATAAAATTCCGCTATTTTTAATTTCATTTTTTAATTCAACTATTGATGCGCCAGCTCCATCGGCATAGATCATAGAATCTCTGTCTCTTAAATCATAAATTCTAGAAAGTGTTTCTGCTCCGATTACTAAACATTTTTTTGCCATTCCCGCTTTGATAAAAGCAGTGGCTTGAATAACACCTTCTATCCAACCTGGACATCCAAAAATTATATCATAACAAACACAATTTGGATTTTTAATTCCTAAATTAAATTTTACTCTGCTAGCTAAGCTTGGTAGACTGTCTGATTGTTTGGTTTCATGTTTAATATCTCCGAAATTATGAGCTACTATTATATAGTCAATTGTTTCTTGATTAATTTCAGCATCTTTTATAGCTTTTTCAGCAGCAAAAAATGCTAAATCTGAAGCATTGTGATGATCTTTAGCATATCTTCTCTCTTCAATACCAGTTATTGATTTAAATTTTTTTATAATTACTTCATTACTGACTTTAAAAGCAGTACCATCAGCATTTAAAAAATTAGTATTTAAAAAATCAGAATTTTTTTTAGTTAATAAAGGAATGTAAGACCCAGTTCCAGTAATTTTAATTGACATATATTATAAATTATATAACTAAGTTAATAAAGTCATTGATAAGATTCAATTGGCTCACATGTACAAATCAAATTTCTATCACCATAAGCATCATCCACTCTTCTAACTGAGGGCCAAAACTTGTTTTCTAAGACATATGATGTTGGAAATGCTGCTTTTTGTCTTGAATAGGGGTAGTTCCAATTTTCTTTTATTATCATTTTCATAGTGTGAGGAGCATTTTTTAATAAATTATTTGTTTCATTTTCTTCACATTCATCTATTTCTTTTCTTATAAGAATCATAGCATCACAGAATCTGTTAATCTCTTCAATATTTTCACTTTCAGTTGGCTCTATCATCATAGTTCCTGGAACTGGAAAGGATACAGTTGGAGCATGAAACCCATAATCAATTAACCTTTTTGCTATGTCCATCACTTCAATTCCATTTGATTTAAAAGGTCTACAATCGATAATTAATTCATGAGCTGCTCTACCATTTTCTCCTGTGTATAAAATATCATAATGATTTTCAATTCTGTTTTTTATATAATTTGCATTTAAAATTGCAAATTCAGTGGATGATCTTAATCCTTTTGCTCCAAGCATAGAAATATATCCATAAGAAATAACACAGGCTAACGCTGATCCCCATGGTGCTCCAGAAATTGATTTAACACTTTCTTTGGAGCTTATATTAATTACTGCATTATTTGGTAAAAATGGGACTAGATGTTTAGCAACACAAATAGGTCCAACTCCTGGTCCCCCTCCGCCATGTGGAATAGCAAATGTTTTGTGTAAGTTTAAATGACAAACATCTGCACCAATTATGTAGGGATTTGTAAGTCCAACCTGAGCATTCATATTCGCACCGTCCATGTAGACTTGACCACCATTTGAGTGAATAGTTTCAGTAATTTCTTGAATAGAAGACTCAAAAACTCCGTGAGTTGAAGGGTAGGTGATCATTAAAGCTGCTAAATTGTCTCTGTGTTGATCAGCTTTTTCTTTTAATTCATCAACGTTAATGTTACCATGTTTATCAGTTCCAACTACGACAACCTTCATACCTGCCATTACAGCAGAAGCAGGATTAGTTCCATGGGCTGATGATGGAATCAAACAAATATTTCTGTGTTCTTGTGAAATGCTTTTTAAGTAGGCTCTTATTACCATTAGTCCTGCATACTCACCCTGTGCGCCTGAATTTGGTTGTAACGATGTTCCGCTAAATCCTGTTATTTCATTAAGTTGTTTTTCAAGTTTTTTTATTAGTTTTTGATATCCCCGTGCTTGATTTAGTGGTACAAACGGATGAATATTATTCCATTTGGCCCAGCTAATTGGAAGCATTTCTGAGGCTGCGTTTAATTTCATTGTACAGGACCCAAGTGAAATCATAGAATGTGTTAATGATAAATCTTTTCTTTCAAGGTTTTTAATATATCTCATTAGTGCTGTTTCTGAATGATATTTATTAAAAACTTCAGAATCCATAAATCTGGATTCTCTTTTTAGTTTATCTGGAAATCTATTTGTAATATCCTTTAAATCTATTTCGAAAAGATCAATATTTAATGCCTTTGCAATTGTATCAACAATTTTTTGAACATCTTTGATAGAGGTTGTTTCGTTTAATGAAATAGAATAGCGTTTTTCATTAATGTAATTAAAATTGATTTTATTAAGTTCTGCAATTTTTTTTATTTTTTCAGTTGGACCATCTAAAAGTAAAGTATCAAAAAAATATTTATTATTTTGTTTCACCCCTATTTTAGTTAAATTCCTTTCTAAAATTGCTGTTTTTTTATGAATATTTGCTGCAATTTCTTTTAGACCCTTTGGTCCATGAAAAACCCCATACATACCAGCCATAACTGCTAGTAGTACTTGTGAAGTACATATGTTTGAAGTTGCTCTATCTCTTTTTATATGTTGTTCTCTTGTTTGAAGAGCCATTCTTAGAGCAGAATCATCATCAGAATCTTTAGTAAGTCCAATTATTCTTCCAGGAACAGACCTTTTGTATTCTTCTTTAGTAGCAAAATATGCAGCATGCGGCCCACCATAACCAAGTGGGATTCCAAACCTTTGCGAGGTTCCAACAACTACATCAACTCCAAACAGAGAAGGTTTTTTTAATAAACAAAGTGAAAATAAGTCTGCAGCAACTATTACTTTAATATTGTTGTTTTTTGCACGGGAACAATGTTTTTCAATATTCTCAATATCACCGTAGACTCCAGGATATTGCATTAGACAACCATAAAAACTAGAATCATACTTAAATTGTTCAAAATCTCCAATATGTATTTGAATACCCAAAGGTTCTGCTCTGGTTTCTAATAAACTGATTGTTTGTGGAAGAGTGTTTTTTGAAACAAAAAAATTAGATATATTATTCTTTTTTTGATCTCTATTTCTTAAACTATATAACATAGTCATTGCTTCGGCAGCCGCAGTGCTTTCATCTAATAATGAAGCATTAGCTAATTGCATTCCTGTTAAATCACAAATTATAGTTTGATAATTTAAAAGCGCTTCCATTCTTCCTTGAGCAATTTCTGCTTGATAAGGGGTGTAAGCTGTATACCAGCTTGGGTTTTCTAAAATATTTCTTTTTATTACGGATGGAACTATAGCCTGGTTGTATCCTAAACCAATGTAAGACTTATAAATTTTATTTTTCCCCCCTAGTTTTTCTATATGAGATAGATATTCTTGTTCCGACAGAGCTGGTTTAAGATTCATTTCTTTTTTCAACCTTATATTATCGGGAATTGTTTCAGAAATTAATTCTTCAATACTTTTTGAACCAACGTAATCAAGCATGTTAGTTTTATCCAAATTATTAACACCTATGTGTCTATCAGCAAAATTGTACATATATTATAAAAAATTATTATTTAAAAATAATTAATATCAACATAATTAATACATAAATTTAGCAATAAGAAAAAAAAGTTTTTAACTTATTAATTAACCAAAAATTTAAATTAGAAAACTTATTTAAAAGATGTTTGTAAAAAAACTTTTTGATTTTTATATAAAGTCAAGTTTTCATCTGGGATTATGTGTAGTTTCACTTTATTTAATATCGATTTTAAAACTTAATATTGATTTAAATTATTACATACTAACTTGTCTTTTTTCTTCAACTATTGTTGTCTATAATTTTATAAAATACGCCTCAACTTTACCATATTATTTTTTTGTACAAAATGCTCCAATAAAAAAAATTCAAATACTAAGTTTTTTTATCGGATTTTTTCTTTTGTATTCTTTGTTTTTTTTAAGTTTTAAAGCATTGCTTTTAGGATTTAGTCTTTTTTTAATATGTGTATTATATGTTTTTCCAATAAATCATTCTATTTCTAATTTTAGAAATAGAAGTAAGATTAAAATTTTTTTAGTTGCAATCTGTTGGTCTGGTTCAACTGTAATTTTTCCTTTTATAGAATCAAACAGTATAGCTTATGGTGATTCTATGTTATTATTTGTTCAGTTTTTTTTATTTGTAATAGTTTATACCATGCCATTTGAAATAAGGGATTTAAAATATGACTCAAACAATCTAAAAACAATTCCTCAGATTTTTGGAATAAAAAATTCGAAGTATATCTGTTATATACTTATTTTTATTTTTTTTTCTATTTCTATTGTTAGCAATGGAAGTAGTATTGATTTAATTTCTGATTTATTAATATCTTTTGTTTTGATTTTTATGATCTATATAACAAAGAAAAATCAGACAAAGTATTTTTCAAGTTTCTGGGTTGAATCTTTACCTATATATTGGCTAATTATTCAATTTATTCTATTTAATAGAATCGTTTAAAACCTTTTTCTTAAGATTTTCTTTAAACTTCAATATTTTTTCTAAAACTTCATTATTACTACATCCTATAATTTCAGCAGCCAATATTCCAGCATTTTTTGCTCCATTTAAAGCTACTGTAGCAACTGGGACTCCACTAGGCATTTGAAGAATAGATAAAATTGAATCCCATCCGTCAATTGAGTTTCTTGATTTGATTGGGACCCCTATTACGGGAAGAGGTGTTATTGAGGCCATCATTCCAGGAAGATGTGCTGCTCCTCCAGCACCTGCTATAATTACTGAATATCCATTTTTGTGAGCATTTTTACCGTATTTCATCATTTTTTCAGGTGTCCTGTGAGCTGATACAATATCAACATCATTTTGAATACCAAATTCATTTAAAATATCAATTGCTTCTTGCATAACTGGAAGATCAGATTTGCTTCCCATTATAATACCAACTTTTGCCATAATAATTATGTTTTAACTTTAACTAATTCTTTAATTTTTTTAGCTTTTTTCAATGCATTTTCTAAGTTAGAATCTAATACAGTAGCGTGTCCCATTTTTCTATTGGGTTTTGTTTTACTTTTCCCGTATATATGTACTTTAACATTATCAATTAACATAGCTTCTTTAATCCCATTATACACTACCTCACCCTCATGTCCTAATTCACCTACTAAGTTAATCATAATTGCTAAAGAATTAGATTTTGATGATCCAAGCGGTAAGTCTAGTACAGAATTAATATGTTGATCAAATTGTGAATTAACACAGCTTTCAATTGAGTAATGTGCGCTATTATGTGGTCTAGGAGCTACTTCATTTATTAAAATTTTATCATCATGTGTTAAAAACATTTCTACTGCTAACAATCCCACTTGTTTAAATGATTCAGAAACTTTTAACGCTATTTTTTTGGCTTTTTCATTTAATTCAGAACTTATTTGTGCAGGACAAAGTACATACTCAACTTGATTTGAGGTATCATTAAACATCATCTCAACTATAGGAAAAATTTCTATTTGCCCACTTTTATTTCTTGCTACAGTCGTAGCTAATTCTTTTTTGAAAGGTATAAGATCTTCAATAATAAATTCAGTTTCCGGTAAATTTTTAAAATCTTCTTTTGATTTTAATATCTTAACTCCATATCCGTCATAGCCGAATTTAGTTTTTTTCCAAACACAAGGATATTTTATACTTTCTAAATCATTCATTGATTTAAAGTATTTATGATTTGCAGTTGGAATATTGTTTTTTAAAAAAAATTTTTTTTGAGTGGATTTATCCTGTATGATTTTTAATGTTTTAGAGTCAGGATATACATTTACACCATTTTTTTCTAATTTTTCCAATGCATCAACATTAACATGTTCAATTTCATAAGTAACAACATCACATTTTTTTCCAAAATTATATACTGCATCAAAATCCATTAATTGTCCTTTTGTGAATTCAGAACACATTTCTTTACAAGGCGAATCATCGCTCGGGTCTAAAACATTAGTTTTTATACTTAATCTAGATGTTACTTGTAATAACATTTTACCTAGTTGACCACCTCCTAAAATACCTAATGTAAAATCTGATGTAGAATAATTCATTTAAAAAAGATTGTTTGGCAAAAATACATTAAAATGTTATTTGGTTTAAAATTATTTAACTATTGATTTTGGGGTTATATTTGTTTTCTTATATTTTTAATTACTATGATTAATTTAATATTGTTTGGAAAACCAGGATCTGGAAAAGGAACACAAGCTGAGTTTGTTAAAAAAAAATATGATTTGATTCATATTTCTACGGGAGATTTATTTAGAAATAACATTTCAAATAATACAGATTTAGGGTTATTGGCAAAGTCTTACATGGAAAAAGGAGATTTGGTTCCTGATGAAGTAACAATTAAAATGTTGGAAGCAGAAGTTAATAAACATCCTAACGCAAATGGATTCATCTTTGATGGCTTTCCCAGAACAACCATTCAAGCTGAAATATTAGATCAGTTTTTAAGTACATTAAAATTGAATATTTCTATGACAATTGCTTTAGAAGTTGATGAAAATTTATTAATTGATAGATTAATTAACAGAGGAAAAGATAGTGGAAGAGCAGACGATCAAGATAGGTCTAAAATTCAAAACAGGTTTGATGAGTATAATAACAAGACTTCTCCACTTATTAATTATTATAAGAATCAAAATAAATTTTTTGAAGTAAACGGAGTAGGAGATATTAATGAAATAAGTGCTAGAATTTTTAATACTATTGATAATAACATATAATGACAGAGGGTAATTTTGTTGATTATGTAAAAATTAATGTTTTTTCTGGAAACGGAGGAAAAGGATCTGCTCATTTTAGACGTGAAAAATACATTACCAAAGGAGGTCCAGATGGAGGAGATGGAGGTAGAGGAGGGCATGTTATTTTTGTTACTGATAAATCATTGTGGACACTACATCACTTTAGATTTCAAAAACATTTTAAATGTGGTCATGGTGGAGATGGAAGTGGAAGCAGAAGTACAGGTGCAGACGGTACTGATGCTCTTATTAGAGTTCCTGTAGGCACTGTTATAAGAGATACGGAAACCAACAAAATTATATATGAAACTATTGAAGATGGTGACCATAAAATCATTTTAGACGGTGGAAAAGGAGGTTTAGGTAATTGGAATTTTAGATCTTCTACTAATCAAGCTCCAAGATATTCTCAACCCGGAATTAAGGGAAAAGAAAGACAATTAACATTAGAATTAAAACTATTAGCTGATGTTGGTTTAGTTGGATTCCCAAATGTTGGAAAATCGACACTCTTAAAAACTATCACTTCTGCAAAACCAAAAATTGGGAATTATGAGTTTACTACTCTTAAACCTAATTTAGGAATTGTTCAATACAGAGATTACAGATCGTTTGTTATGGCAGATATTCCTGGGATAATTGAAGGAGCGTCAGAGGGTAGAGGACTTGGACATCATTTTCTTAGGCATATTGAAAGAAATTCAGTTCTTCTTTTTTTGCTTTCTACTGAATCAGAAGATTTAGTTAATCAATATAAAATTCTTCTTAATGAACTAAAGAAGTATAATCCTGAATTATTAGATAAACAAAGGATTATTGCTATATCTAAGTCAGATTTAATTGATGACAAAACTAAACTGAAAATCAAAAAAAATATTTCTAAAAATATTAAAAACATCCCTTTTGAATTTATTTCATCTGTCTCTAATATTGGAATAGTTGAAATAAAAGATCTTTTATGGAAGGTTTTAAATGAATAGATTTTAATCTTAAATTAGAGTTTTAATTTCATGAAAATTCATTTTATAGCAATAGGAGGAAGTGCAATGCATAATTTAGCAATAGCACTACATATTAAAGGGTACATTGTATCAGGAAGTGACGATTCGATTTTTGAACCCTCCAAATCAAGATTAATTCACCATGGTTTATTTCCAAAAGAAATTGGCTGGAATGCTTCAAATATTTCAGATGATTTAGATTATGTTATACTGGGTATGCATGCAAAAAAGGATAATCCAGAGTTAATCCAAGCGCAAAACAAATCAATTAAAATATTTTCTTACCCAGAATTTATTTACGAAATGTCTAAAAACAAGACTAGAGTAGTTATTGGAGGAAGTCATGGCAAGACTTCTATAACAGCTATGGTTTTACATGTTCTAAATGATAATAATATTTCAGTAGACTACATGGTTGGAGCTCAGTTGAAAGGCTTTAGTACTATGGTTCATTTAACTGACGAAAATGATTTTATATTACTCGAAGGTGATGAGTATTTGTCTTCTCCAATAGATAGAAGACCTAAATTTCACTTATATAAACCAAATATCGCTTTGTTAAGTGGAATTGCTTGGGATCACATCAATGTCTTTCCAACAAAGGAAATTTACTCTAAACAATTTGAGATTTTTCTTGATTCTATAGTTTCAGGGGGAGTTGTTGTATACAATGAATTGGATTCAGAATTAAATCAAATGGTTTTGAATTGTTCAAATTCAATTAGAAAACTTGAGTATTCCTTACCTGAATTTTTTATTGAAAACGATATTTCATTTTTAAAAACAGATGAAGGCAATCTACCATTAAAAATATTTGGTAATCATAATCTAAGTAATCTTTCAGGAGCTAAATTAATATGCCAATTAATGGGTGTTCAAGAAGAAGAATTCTATAATTCCATTACATCTTTTGGAGGTGCTGACAAGAGATTAGAATCTTTGTTAGAAATGGACGACAGAGCATTTTTTAAAGATTTTGCTCATTCTCCTAGCAAAGTTAGTGCAACAACAAATGCTTTAAAAAATCAATTTAAAAATAGAAAATTAATAGCCCTTCTTGAACTACACACATTTAGTAGTTTAAATGAAGATTTTATTGGTGAATACCGAAATAGTTTAAAGCAAGCTGATGTTAGAATTTTATTTTATGATCCAAAAGCTGTTGTAAATAAAGGATTAAAGAATATCTCAGTTCAAAAAATTAAGGATTCGTTTAATGATGATAATATGATAGTAATTTCAGATTCAAATCAGTTAAAAGATTATTTATTTGAATTGTCTTTTCAGAGTACGAATTTATTATTTATGAGCTCAGGTAATTATGCTTCATTAGATTTAAATGTTATAACTGATTTTATTAAAAATAATTAATGAATAATATTAAACATATATTTTTTGATTTAGATCATACGCTATGGCATTTTGAAAAAAACTCATCACTAACTTTCAAGTTTTTATTAAACAAATACAATATTGATATTGATCTTAAGAGCTTTTTGAAAATCTATATGCCAATTAACTTCTCTTTATGGAATCTTTACAGAGATGATAAAATCACAAAGCAATATTTAAGATACAACAGGTTGAAATCTACTTTTGAAAAGTTAAACATAAGTATTAAATCTAGCGTAATTGATAATATTTCTGATGATTATGTGAAACATCTTCCAGATAATAATTTTCTTTTAAAAGACGCTATTACAGTTTTAGATTATTTATTTAAAAAATATACATTACACATAATAACTAACGGTTTTACAGAAGTTCAGAATACAAAAATTATAAATTCTAATCTTAAAAAATACTTTACTTGTATAATTGATTCCGAGACAGTCGGTGTTAAAAAACCTCATTCAAAAATTTTTCAATACGCTTATGATATTTCTAAAGCAACAAACAAAAGTCAATGTTTAATGATTGGCGATAATTATGAAGCAGATGTAATGGGAGCTATTAAAAACGGCTTTAAGGCTATTCATTTAAATTCAAACAATGAAACTTCACACGAGAATTCAATAATAATTAAAGACTTAATTTCTTTAAAAGAAATTCTTTAATTAATAATTTTTTTGCCTTATTATTTCATATAAAATAGTACCACATGCGACTGATACGTTTAGAGATTCAATTTTTCCATGTAAAGGGATTCTTATTAACTCATCACATAATTTAATGACCGAACTAGAAAGTCCTTTTCCTTCAGATCCCATTATAACGGCTTGTGCATTACCGAACTGTGTTTGATAAATATTATTTTCTGCTTTTTCAGATGCTCCAAATATTTTTATATCATGTTGTTTTATAAGAAATATAGCGTCTTTAATATGAGGAACTTTACAAATGGGAACATTAAAAATTGCTCCAGAGGATGTTTTAATGGTGTCACCGTTTACAGGTGCACTTCCACTAGATTGAATCACTATACAATCTATTGCAGTACATTCAGCTGTCCTTACGATTGCTCCAAAATTCCTGACATCAGACAATTGATCTAATATTAATAATGAAATTGATTTAGGCTTTGATTCAATTAAGTTACTTAAATCAGAGATTGATAAGAAATTTATTGGTGAAATTGTAGCTACAACTCCTTGATGATTTTTTGGTGTTAATCTATTTAGTTTTTCAACTGGAACATATGAAATTTCAATTGATTTCTTTTTTAACTTTTTTATTAGTTCATAAGAACTAGCCCCTGTAAGACCTCTTTGTAGATAGACTTTACTTAACGTTTCTTGAGAATCGATAGCTTCAATTACTGATCTCAAGCCATAAATCTGGGTATTTTTATTTTCCACTTAAATATCAAGAGTTTAAATAGTCAATAAATTTTATTAAACTTTCTCTTTTTTTCAAGTTTAATTTATTTTTCTTTCTAAATTTTTTATAATCATCACTTTTTAAAAGTTTAAGATCGGACATTTTTTTATGTGATTTTGGGATGATATAACCTACGTTGTTTTTTATAATTATAAACCTGTTGTCGTCTTTCCATTGTGCAACTTTTTCTTTTACGTTCCCAGGTGCAGTAGACACTTTTTCTTCTGGAATTTTTATTAATTTCTTAGGATAAATGTACAAGCTATAGTTTTTAGTTTTTTTTATTTCCTCTAAAATGGCAATTGTATTTTGAGATTTATTATGTAATGTAAAAGAGTGAGATTTAAATATCTTTTCTCCAATTTTAACATTTACAGATTTATCAATTCCAACAGATGTTACAGGGCTATTTTTATCTTTTTTAATTTCGAATTTTTGTTCTGAAACATCAAACCTAATTAAAGCGCTGTATTTTTTATTATTTTCAAACAATAAATGACCTTTTTTAAATTCTTTATCTAAATAAGGGTGACCTTTTATTTGACTTGGTAACTTTTTCTTTGTTTTATCTTTAATAAATACATTACCAGCACTAAATAATTTTTGTTGAGTTAAGTCAGACATTGATTGTAATTCTACAACTTGTGCTGTTGAATAATGGTATATAATTAAAAATGATAAGAGTAATATTTTTTTCATTTGATTTTTTTTTAAAATAAATCATTAATTATGCCAAAAGTATGTAATTCTATTTTAGAACTACATATTAAAGACATCTAATATTCTATTTGGTTTAATTCTTTTTTTTATAAAGTTAGTTTTTTAAATTTTTGCATAAAAAAAGCGCTCTAGATGTAGAGCGCTTTTTTATTTTATAATTGTTTTACTAATTATTTAGTATCCCACCATAATTTAGTGTCTTGGTTATCTGGGCCTTGAGCTGCAACAGCAGCTTCGTAAGCTTCTTTATTATTTGTTGGTAATAAAGCACTGTAACCGTGTCTTACAGGAACACCAGTTCCTGAAATAGCTGCACTAGGAGGTGATAAAACTGGATAGTCTAATCTTCTCCATTCAGCCCATCCCTCATATCCTTGTAAGTATAAAGCAACCCATTTTTCCATAGCCATTGTCTCCATAGAAACTGGTGCTACAGAAGCTAAATAAGCAGAAGCATCAGCAGAAGCCACTCCCCACTGACCATGAGAAGCCGCGATACCATACTCATACCACAATTGAGCGCTTCCTGGAAGGCTATTCCATCCTCTTAAGAATGCTTCAGACATAGCGAAACAAACTTCAGCGTATGTCATTAAGAAACCACCGTCATTTGTACCATCTTTAATAACTCTAGCGTCAATTCCAGAAAGATTAGTTTCTAATATTCCAGGGTTTTCAAGACCATACTCTAATCCAACGTATTCTGTTCCATTAGAAATTAATGAACCATCAGCAAACTCAGAAAGTCTTGGATCTGAATTGTCTTTTAAGTGATCTATTAAAAGTGCACTTGGAACAAAATCATATCTAGTTTCAAACCTATCTTGCCATGGATTATCATGAGCATCTTCTGTTAAGTAAGGATAGTGAACACTATCAGCGTTTGATGAAATTACACCTGCATTCCACGCCGCTACAAAAGCAGTTTGTGCAGCAGATGGGTTAACATCAGCCATTCTTAAGGCCATTCTCATTTTAAGTGTATTGGCAAACATTTTCCATTTGTTCATGTCTCCATTAAACATAATGTCTCCGTTAAGACCACCACCGTCCATCATACCTACGGCTTTATCTAAGTTAGACATTACTTGAGAATATACTTCTTCTTGCGTATCAAATTTTGGATAAATTTTGTCTACACCTTGTAGTGCTTCAGACATAGGAATTGCTCCCCATCTATCTGTAATGTTGTGATACATATAACCCATTAAAATATGAGCCACTGCAATTTGATTTGCATTACTTCCTCCACCAGTTACTTCTGTTGGAAATTTAGTATTTAAATCGATTACTTCTTGTAAGTCTTTTAAAGGACCAGTGTAGAAGCCATCAAATGACCATTGTTCATCTGAATATCTAGAACCAGTTGTATATGTAACATCAGAAATCTGTTGAACATAATATGTTGGGTCTACTGCACCAACGATACCAGGAATTGCAGTAATTGCACTAGTTATCATCGCATCAGTTTTCTTATTAGTTGGAGAATTTGGATTCACATTCTCGTCTCCGAAATCTACAGTTTCACATGAAGCGAAAAGTAAAGAGATACAAAGTGTAAAACCTCCAATTTTTGTTAATAAATTTTTCATTGTATATATATATTAAATTATTAGAATTTTAAGCTTACGTTTAAACCAAATGTTCTAGATGGAGGTAACTGTCCACCTTCAACATTTCTATAGCCGGAAGCAATTGATCCAGATCCTTCTATTTCACTTGGATCTAATCCACCTTCAGGAATATTTGAATAAAGTAATAATAAATTGTTTCCGATTAATGAAACATTTATTGCTTCAAATGGAGTATTTTCTATAAGATCCGTTGGGAAGTTATATCCAATTCTCATTGATCTTAACTTTACATAAGAAGCATCATACAACCAATTTTCGTGATTGTTACCAAAATAGTGTTGGTAGTAATGGAAACTAGCTGATTGGTATGTGTCAACTGGTGTTCCGTCAGCAGTTACACCAACTACGTTTACACCTCCACCGTCTGCAACAGAATCTCTTTTAGGATTACCTTTTGCATTTAAACCAACAGTATCTTCGTGAAGACCTGAGTAGTAAGAGAACATATTTGAAGTTGAGAAAAATCTACCTCCACTTTGGAAATCTATTCCAAAATTGAAATCCCAATTCTTGTAAGCAAGAGATGAAGTTAAACCACCAGTAAAATCAGGTAATAAGTTACCTAACACTTGATTTGTTTCAAATGTAGCTCTACCAGATTCAGTAACGATTTGAGTACCGTTAGCATCTCTAGCTTTTTTTCTACCTACAATAAGACCCCATTCTTCACCAACAACTTCTTGTGTTTGAAGACCACCCCAAGACATCCAAGAGTCTAACACTCTTCTTTCAATACCTTCAGCTAATGCATCTACATATTTTTTGTTTTGAGCATAGTTTAATGAAATATCCCATCTTAAATCTTCAGTTTGAACTGGAACAAGATTTAAAGTAACTTCAACACCCTTTGCAGATTGTTGTCCTGAGTTTACAGCTAAACCACTGTAACCAGTTGCTCCTGTAACAGGAATTGAAATAGGTAAATCTTTATCAGTTCTTTCATAAACCGTTAAATCTAAACCTACTTTATTATTGAAAAAGCTAAACTCAGCACCAAATTCTAGTTCTGATCTTGTTCCTCCTAATAAGTAAGGATTAGATTGAGTGTTTGGAACTCTAAAAATAGGATTTCCTGAGTGAGCAGTACCAACATTATAAACAGAAGATGTTGCGTAAACACCAGGAAAAACTGGAGCTTCAGAATAACCTGCTCTTAATTTAGCAAATGAAACATTTTTGTTATTTATTAATTTATCTAAAATAAAACTTCCAGAAAGTCCCCATGTTTCAATTCTGTTAGCTTCAGCGTTTGCTGTTGAACCCCAATCAAATCTGTATGAAGCTTCTAAATAAGCCATACTGTTGTAACCAACAGAAACTTGAGAGAATGTAGCTAATTGTTTTGAAGTATTTAAACTTGTACTATAATTAGGTCTATCTTTTGAAGTTGCAATGCTGTAAAATTCTGGTACTGTAAGTCCACCAGCAGAAGAAGCACTAGTAGAATGATTTCTTCTTTGAGTAGCTTGATATCCTAATAAAGCATCTACATCAAAATCTCCAAAATCTTCTGTATAAGCTAAAGTAGCTTGAAGTTCATTTTCAGAGTATCTTGAACTACTTTCTCTGTAGCTTGGAGTATCTATACCACCCCATCCTGTTCTTCCGTTACTTTCGTAAGTGTTAAATCTATTTCTAGCCTCAACTTGAGCTGATAAATTATCATTGATATCAAGATTTAAACCGAAATTTCCAAACATAGTGTTTTTTCTTTGTTCTGTTCTATCTCCATAAAAATCAAAATAAGGAGAATCCCAATATTTAGGTGTAGCATTTCTTGCAGAAACTCTGTTCCAAGTGTAATACTTACCTTCAAAGAAATAATTATCTCTCATACGGTCCATATCGATTTGTCTTTGGAACCATTGGTTAAAGTTTGCACCTAAACCACCGTAACCATTAACAGGGAAATTTTCAGTCTTTCTAATTTGATAATTTAAAGAAGAATAAGCTGATAAATTATCAGTTATTTGAACGCTTCCATTTACACTAGCGTCAATTTGATTTCTTGCTGTGTTTGGAAAAGGTAAAGTTTCATTGATTAATCTTAATGATCCTCTTACTTGAGTTTTTTCAGTACCTGAAGCAAAAGCTAAACTAGTACTGTTTTCAATACCACTTTCGTAGAAATTTTTAACATTGTTAGGATTTGGGTTCCAAGCTCTTTGTTCACCAAAATTTGGGTGATTAGGAATCCAACTATCCCAATGTCTAACTAACGTACCATCTAATTTAGGTCCCCAAGACTCATCTGCACCATAGTAAGGAGTGTAGTGTCCTGTGAAGCTTGCAAAAGAAGCAGGATCAGTAGCAGGGTTGTAAGTAAATACATCCCATTCTTGGTCATATCCACCACCATACTCGTTTTGGTAATTTGGTAGAATTGATACTGAAGAAACAGATGTCGAATGATCAATAGTAAATGAACTTTCACCTACTTTTGCTTTTTTTGATGTTATAACAATTACACCACTTTTAGCATCAGCACCATATAATGCTGTTGCAGCTGCTCCTTTTAGAACTGAAATGCTGGCAATATTATCTGTATTTATATCAGACATTGCATAAACTTTAATTCCGTCTACAACATAAAGCACATCAGATTCACCTCTTAATCTTAAGAAACCATTATCAAAAGTAGAACTTGAACCTCCAATCATTTGCACACCAGCAATTTTACCAGTTAATGCTACGTTAAGGTCAACTTGTTTGCTTTCAGCTAATGTTTCACCACTTACTGTTTGTTGAGCAAATCCTAAAGACTTTTTGTCTCTTGTAATACCTAATGCAGTTACAACTACTTCTTCCAAAGCATTGTCAGCCGCAAGTGTTACGTTCACAGTTGCAGAAGCACCAACAGTAACATTTTGAGTAACATATCCAACATAACTCACAGAAAGAACATCTCCTTGTGAGGCATTTATTGAGTAATTACCGTCAAAGTCTGTTGTAACACCGTTAGATGTTCCAGCAACAAGGACTGTTGCACCAGGAAGAGGTACACCTGAGCTGTCAGAAACAGTTCCGGTTACACTCGTCTGAGCTAAACCCCATTGAAACATTATCATAAATGATAACGCTAAAAACTTTTTTAAATTTGTTTTCATATTTTGTTTAATTATTATTTGATCTGCAAAAATGTTAATAAAAAGTTAATAAAACAACTATAAATCATAAAATGTCTAAATCTTAAAGTATTCTTACTGATTTTGACAAAATCTTAAATTATTCGTAATTTTTATGTCTATTTTTTATTAATATGATTAAAAAATATCTTCACTAATATTGATTTTTGTTTAATTTATAAGTCTATAAAATATAACTCTACTCTGTTGTTAAAAATCTAACTTTTTTATTTTTTTTGTTAAATTTTTACAATTTTTAATGTTTTAAAACACAGCCCCTTAACGCCATTTTTATTATTATATATATTATTTAAAAATTAAAAATTCTATCATTTCCATTATTTTTTATTCATAAGGTTTGATTAATTGTAAAATTAAATTACATTTGCACGCCCAAATAAGGGAAAATAAAGATAAAATATGCCTACAATATCGCAGTTAGTTAGAAAAGGAAGAACTAAGATTACTAAAAAAAGTAAATCTGCTGCTTTAGTTTCTTGTCCTCAAAAAAGAGGAGTTTGTACTAGAGTTTATACAACTACACCTAAAAAACCTAACTCAGCAATGAGAAAAGTTGCTAGGGTTAGATTAACAAATGGAACAGAAATTAATGCTTACATCCCAGGTGAAGGACATAATTTACAAGAACATTCAATCGTACTTGTAAGAGGAGGTAGAGTTAAAGACCTTCCTGGTGTTAGATACCATATTGTAAGAGGTGCTTTAGATACTGCTGGTGTTGAGGGAAGATTACAAAGAAGATCAAAATACGGGGCTAAGCGTCCAAAGAAATAATATATTAATTGATGACGTTCATATTATATGAACCTCTCTAAAACTAAAATAAATGAGAAAAAGTAAGGCAAAGAAAAGACCGTTACTACCAGATTCAAGGTTTAACGATCAATTAGTAACTAGATTTGTCAATAATTTAATGTGGAGTGGTAAAAAGTCCACCGCATTCAAGCTTTTTTATGATGCAATTGACATCATTGAAGAAAAAAAACAAAACGACGAAAAAACTGCCCTTCAAGTTTGGAAGGACGGTTTGTCAAATGTAATGCCACACGTTGAAGTTAGAAGTAGAAGAGTAGGTGGTGCAACTTTCCAAATTCCAATGCCGATACGTCCTGATAGAAAAATTTCTATGGCTATGAAATGGATGATTTCATATGCAAGAAAGAGAAATGAAAAATCTATGGCATTAAAATTAGCTTCAGAAATTTTAGCTGCTGAAAAAGAGGAAGGAGCCTCTGTTAAAAAGAAAGTTGATGTTCATAAAATGGCAGAAGCTAATAAAGCATTTTCACACTTTAGATTTTAATATAAAATGGCAAGAGATTTAAAATTCACTCGTAATATAGGTATTGCTGCTCACATTGATGCAGGAAAAACTACTACAACTGAACGTATATTATTTTATACTGGAGTTAGTCATAAGATTGGTGAAGTTCATGATGGTGCAGCTACTATGGACTGGATGGAGCAAGAACAAGAAAGAGGAATTACAATTACATCTGCAGCTACAACATGTACATGGAATTTCCCAACAAATCAAGGACAAAAAATTACTGAATCTAAACCATATCATTTCAATATTATTGACACACCAGGTCACGTTGATTTTACTGTTGAAGTTAATAGATCACTTAGAGTTTTAGATGGTTTAGTATTTTTATTTAGTGCAGTTGATGGTGTTGAACCTCAATCTGAAACTAACTGGAGATTAGCAGATAATTATAAAGTTCCTCGTATGGGCTTTGTTAATAAAATGGACAGACAAGGTTCTGATTTCTTAAATGTTTGTAAGCAGATCAAAACTATGTTAAAGTCTAATGCAGTTCCTATTGTTCTTCCAATTGGTGAAGAAGATAATTTCAAAGGGATTGTTGATTTAGTTAAGAACCAAGCGATCGTATGGCATGAAGATAAAATGGGAGCAACATTTGATGTTGTTGATATTCCTGAAGAAATGAAAGACGAAGTTCATGAATATAGAGCGAATCTTATTGAAGCAGTAGCTGAATATGATGATGCTTTATTAGAGAAGTTTTTTGATGACCCAGAATCTATTTCTGAAGACGAAGTACATGAAGCTTTAAGAAAAGCTACTCAAGATATGAGTATTATTCCAATGATTTGTGGTTCTGCTTTTAAAAACAAAGGTGTTCAATTTCTTTTAGATGCTGTTTGTAGATATTTGCCTTCTCCTTTAGATAAAGATGCAATTATTGGTACAGATCCAGATAAAGATATTGAGATCGAAAGAAAACCATCAGTTTCTGAACCCTTTTCTGCTTTAGCTTTCAAGATTGCAACCGACCCTTTTGTTGGACGCCTTGCATTTTTTAGAGTTTATTCTGGAAGATTAGATGCAGGTTCTTACATATTAAATAACAGATCTGGAAATAAGGAAAGAATTTCAAGAATTTTCCAGATGCATGCTGATAAACAAAACTCTATTCCATTTATTGAGGCTGGAGATATCGGTGCTGCCGTTGGTTTTAAAGATATAAAAACAGGTGATACATTAACATCAGAGAAACATCCTATTATTTTAGAAAGTATGGATTTTCCAGATCCAGTTATTGGTATTGCTGTTGAGCCAAAAACTAAAGCTGACGTTGATAAGTTAGGTATGGCACTTGGTAAATTAGCTGAAGAAGATCCTACTTTTCAAGTAAAAACGGATGAAGCTTCTGGACAAACAATTATTTCAGGAATGGGTGAGCTTCACTTAGACATTCTTGTTGATAGATTAAGAAGAGAATTTAAAGTAGAGGTTAATCAAGGTCAACCTCAAGTTGAATATAAAGAAGCAATTACAGCTCTTGCTGATCACAGAGAAATTTATAAAAAACAATCTGGTGGTAGAGGTAAGTTTGCTGATATTTCATTTACAATGGAACCTGCAGAAGAAGGTAAAACAGGATTAGAATTCATTAACAAAATTAAAGGTGGTAATATTCCTAGAGAATTTATTCCATCTGTTGAGAAAGGTTTTAAAGAGGCGATGAAGAATGGTCCTTTAGCCGGTTTTGAAATGGATGCAATGAAAGTAACTCTAAATGATGGGTCTTTTCATGCTGTTGATTCTGATTCATTGTCATTTGAATTAGCTGCTAAAATTGGATACAAGAGCGCTGCTAAGTCTGCTAAATCTGTGATAATGGAGCCAATTATGAAATTGGAAGTTTTAACACCTGAAGAAAATATGGGTGATGTTGTTGGAGATTTAAATAGAAGACGTGGTCAAGTTAATAATATGGATGATAGAGCTGGATCTAAAGTTGTAAAAGCCAATGTTCCTCTTTCAGAAATGTTTGGTTATGTAACAGCACTTAGAACCCTTAGTTCAGGTCGTGCTACATCAACAATGGAATTTGATCATTACGCTGCAACCCCTGCAAATGTTTCTGCAGAGGTTATAAAATCAATTAAAGGAGATAACGAATAATACCAATATAATGAGTCAAAAAATTAGAATAAAATTAAAATCATACGACTTCAATTTGGTTGATAAGTCTGCTGAGAAAATAGTAAAGACTGTCAAGACTACTGGGGCTATCGTAACTGGACCGATTCCGTTACCAACACACAAAAAAATATTTACTGTGTTAAGATCACCTCACGTGAACAAGAAATCAAGAGAGCAGTTTCAATTATCTTCTTACAAAAGATTATTAGATATATACAGTTCTTCATCTAAAACAATAGACGCTTTAATGAAGTTAGAACTTCCAAGTGGAGTTGAAGTTGAAATTAAAGTTTAATTAAAAAATATATAACAAATGTCCGGGTTGATAGGAAAAAAAATAGGAATGACTAGCATATTTGATGATAAAGGGAAGAATATCCCTTGTACTGTCATTCAAGCTGGTCCTTGTGTTGTTACTCAAATTAAATCTAATGAGGTTGATGGTTATTCAGCAGTTCAGTTAGGTTTTAATGATAAAAGTGATAAGCATTCAAATAAATCTGAAGCTGGTCATTTTTCGAAATCTAAAACTTCTGCTAAATATAAATTAGTTGAGTTCCAAAATTTTGATAGTGATTTAAATCTTGGTGATTCAGTTTCTGTTGATCATTTTACTGAAGGTGAATTTGTTGATGTTTCTGGAAATTCAAAGGGAAAAGGTTTTCAGGGTGTTGTAAAAAGACATGGTTTTGCTGGTGTTGGCCAAGCAACTCACGGTCAACACAACAGATTAAGAGCACCTGGTTCAATTGGTGCAGCATCTTATCCTGCAAGAGTTTTTAAAGGAATGAGAATGGCCGGTAGAATGGGAAATGAAAAAGTTACAGTTCAAAATCTTAAGGTTTTAAAGGTGGTTTCTGACAAGAAT
>CBFHJJ010000013.1:31256-33190 GCA_965655865.1 Flavobacteriaceae bacterium
ACCTACTTGTTTTAAAAGGATGTGTTCCTGGACATAAAAACTCTTACGTAATAATTAGAAAATAATGAAACTATCTGTATTAAATATAAAAGGTAAAGATACTGGGAGGTCTGTTGAGCTTTCAAAATCTATTTTTGAAGTTACGCCTAATGATCACGCTGTTTATCTTGATGTTAAAAGGTTTTTAGCTAATAATCGTCAGGGTACTAACAAAACTAAAGAAAGAGCTGAGATTACAGGTAGTACAAGGAAAATTAAAAAACAAAAAGGTACTGGTACTGCTAGAGCTGGTAGTATAAAAAATCCACTTTTTCGAGGTGGGGGTACAATTTTTGGACCTCGAGTAAGATCATATTCTCAAAAACTTAATAAAAATGTTAAGAGATTAGCTAGAAGATCTGCTTTAAGTTTAAAATTAAAGGCTAAAGCTATTTCTGTTGTGGAAGATTTTGATTTTGATTCCCCTAAAACTAAATCATTTAGTGATGTCGTTAGTGCACTTGGTTTAAACGACAAGAAATCATTGTTTGTTTTAGGTGGAGTTAACAAGAACGTTTATTTGTCTGCAAGAAATTTAGAACGCAGTAGTGTAGTGACTAATTCAGAAATTAGTACTTACAGTATAATGAATGCACAACATTTAGTTTTTTTAGAAAGCTCTTTAGAACAAATTGAATCAAATTTAAGTTAGTATGAATATTTTACTTAAACCAGTTATTACAGAAAAAGCTACAGCTGATAGTGAGCTTAAAAATAGATTTACTTTTTTAGTTGATACTAATGCTAACAAAGTACAAATTAAAAAAGCTGTTGAAGAAACTTATGGTGTTTCTGTAGATAAAGTTAGAACCATGAGATATGGTGCGGAAAGAAAAACAAGATATACCAAAACAGGTATACAACGAGGAAAATCTGTTACTACAAAAAAAGCTGTGGTACAAATTTCTGAAGGAGATACAATAGATTTTTATAATAAACTTTAAAAATAATAGATAATGTCAGTTAAAGCGCTAAAGCCGATCACACCTGGACAAAGAGGAAGAGTTGTTAATGGATTCGATGCTATTACAACAGATAAGCCTGAGAAAAGCTTACTTGCTCCAAAAAAACGTTCTGGTGGTAGAAATAGTCAGGGTAAAATGACTATGAGATACATTGGTGGTGGTCACAAAAAGAGATATAGAATCATTGATTTTAAAAGAAATAGATTTGATGATGTTTCTGAAGTTATGTCAATTGAATATGATCCAAACAGATCTGCTTTTATTGCGTTAACAAAATTTAGCGATAATGAAAAAAGATACATTGTTGCACTAAAAGGTTTAAAAGTAGGAGATAAGATTGTTTCTGGATCAAAAAAATCACCTGATGTAGGTAATTGTATGCCTCTTTTAGATATCCCATTAGGTACTATTATTTCTTGTATTGAAATGAGACCCGGTAAAGGAGCTGCTATAGCTAGAAGTGCAGGTTCATTTGCACAACTTATGGCTAAAGATGGTAAGTTCGTTACTGTTAAAATGCCCTCTGGTGAAACAAGATTAATTTTATCATCTTGTTACGCAACTATTGGTTCAGTATCCAATTCAGATCATCAATTGACAGTATTCGGAAAAGCTGGTTCAAAACGTTGGTTGGGTAGAAGACCTAGAACTCGTCCTGTAGCTATGAATCCAGTTGATCATCCAATGGGTGGTGGTGAAGGTAGAGCTTCTGGTGGTCATCCTAGATCTAAGAATGGAATTCCAGCTAAAGGGTTTAGAACACGAGATAAGAAAAAAGCTAGCAATAAATATATAATCGAAAGAAAAAAGAAATAAATGGCACGTTCACTTAAGAAAGGACCTTATGTCCATCATAGTTTAATTAAAAAAGTTCAAAGAAATTTGGACTCAAAGAAAAAAGCTGTTGTTAAAACTTGGTCAAGAGCTTCA
>CBFHJJ010000013.1:33288-41527 GCA_965655865.1 Flavobacteriaceae bacterium
CCATAGTTTAATTAAAAAAGTTCAAAGAAATTTGGACTCAAAGAAAAAAGCTGTTGTTAAAACTTGGTCAAGAGCTTCAATGATTATTCCTGATTTTGTTGGTCAAACAATTGCTGTACACAATGGTCGTCAATTTGTTCCTGTATATATTACGGAAAACATGGTTGGACACAAATTAGGAGAATTTTCTCCAACTCGCTCTTTTCGTGGACATGCTGGAGCAAAAAATAAAGGAAAGAAATAATTTAATTTGCAATGGGATTAAGAAAAAGACAAAGCGCTGAAAAAATTAAGGAAGCAAAAAAGCAAGTTGCTTTTGCAAAACTTAATAATTGCCCAACTTCTCCAAGAAAAATGAGAATTGTAGCTGATTCAGTAAGAGGAAAAAAGGTAGATAAGGCTTTAACTATTTTAAAATTTAGCCAAAAAGAAGCTTCAAATAGACTTGAAAAACTTTTAATGTCTGCTATTTCGAACTGGCAATCTAAAAATGAAGATGCTGATGTTGAGCAAGCTAATTTATTCATAAAAGAAATTAGAGTTGACAGTGCTGGTATGTTAAAAAGATTAAGACCTGCCCCTCAAGGTAGAGCTCACAGAATAAGAAAACGTTCAAACCACGTTACAATAATTTTAGGTTCACAAAATTCAATAGAAAGTTAATATGGGACAAAAAACAAATCCAATAGGCAACAGATTAGGTATCATTAGAGGATGGGAATCTAATTGGTATGGTGGCGATGACTATGGTGATAAACTCGCAGAAGATCATAAATTAAGAAAATATGTATTTGCAAGATTATCTAAAGCTAGTGTCTCAAGAGTTATTATTGAGAGAACATTAAAGCTTATCACATTAACTATAACTACTGCAAGACCTGGAATTATAATTGGTAAAGCAGGACAAGAAGTTGATAAATTAAAAGAGGAGCTTAAAAAATTATCAGGTAAAGAAGTTCAATTAAATATTATTGAGATTAAAAGACCTGAACTTGAAGCTCAATTAGTTGGATCAAGTATTGCTAGACAAATTGAAAGTAGAATTTCATATCGAAGAGCTATTAAAATGGCCATTGCTGCTTCAATCAGAATGAATGCAGAGGGTATAAAAGTTCAAATTTCTGGTCGTTTAAACGGAGCTGAAATGGCTCGTTCTGAATCCTATAAAGAAGGTAGAATTCCGTTATCAACTTTTAGAGCTGATATTGATTATGCTCTAGTTGAAGCTCAAACTACTTATGGTAAATTAGGTATTAAGGTTTGGATTATGAAAGGTGAAGTATATGGTAAAAGAGAATTGTCTCCCCTTGTTGGTTTAAGTTTGAGTTCATCAAAATCAAAAGGCGGAAATAAAGGAAGAAAACAAAGAAGAAGATAATTAAATATATAGTATAAATGTTATCACCAAAAAGAACAAAATTTAGAAAAATGCAGAAAGGCCGTATGAAAGGTCTTTCACAAAGAGGTCATGTGCTTTCAAATGGTATGTTTGGAATCAAGTCCGTAGATGCAAGTTTTTTAACATCAAGACAAATTGAAGCTGCTCGTGTTGCAGCAACAAGATATATGAAACGTGAAGGTCAATTATGGATTAAAATTTTTCCAGATAAGCCAATTACTAAAAAACCATTAGAGGTAAGAATGGGTAAAGGTAAGGGTGCTCCTGAATATTTCGTTGCTGTTGTTAAGCCGGGTAGAATAATGTTTGAAGTTTCAGGTGTACCAATTGATGTTGCAAAAGAAGCATTAAGATTGGCTGCTCAAAAGCTTCCTGTTAAAACAAAATTTATAATTGCAAGAGATTATCAAGCATAAATTGAAAAAATGAAACAAAAAGAAGTTAAAGAATTATCGGTAGATGAATTAAGTGAAAAATTAATTTCATTTCAGAAAGAACTTTCTGATTTAAAAATGACTCACGCCATTTCACCTATTGAAAATCCTATGCAAATAAAGAATTTGAGAAGAACTATTGCACGTATAAATACAGAATTAACTGCAAGGTCAATTCAAGAATAAAACTTTTATAAATGGAAACAAGAAACCTAAGAAAAGAAAGAATTGGAATTGTTACTAGTAACAAAATGGAAAAATCTATTGTTGTTGCTGAAGTTAACAAGGTAAAACATCCGATGTATGGAAAATTCGTTTTAAAGACTAAAAAATATATTGCACACGACCAAGAAAACGAATGTAATATTGGAGATACTGTAAAAATAATGGAAACAAGACCTTTAAGTAAATCAAAATGCTGGAGACTTGTTCAAATTTTAGAAAGAGCTAAATAATGGTACAACAAGAATCAAGATTAACTGTAGCTGACAATACTGGTGCTAAGGAAGTACTTACTATTAGAGTGCTTGGTGGAACAAAAAGAAGGTATGCTTCTGTTGGTGACAAAATAGTTATCACAGTTAAACACTCAACTCCAAATGGTACAGTTAAAAAAGGACAAGTTTCAACTGCTGTAGTAGTAAGAACAAAAAAAGAAGTTAGAAGAAAAGATGGTTCATATATTAGGTTTGACGATAATGCTTGTGTGTTATTAGACGCCGCTGGTGAAATGAGAGGAACTCGTGTTTTCGGTCCAGTAGCAAGAGAGCTTAGAGATAAAAAATTTATGAAAATCGTTTCACTAGCACCTGAAGTTTTATAATTATGATTAAAATTAAAGTAAAAACTGGAGATCAAGTAAGAGTTTTGGCCGGAGACCATAAAGGTTCTGAGGGTAAAATTGTTAAATTACTAAGATCTAAAAACTTAGCAATTGTTGAAGGGGTTAATATGGTTAAAAAACATAATAAGCCTAGTTCTCAGAATCCAAAAGGTGGTATTACTGAGCAAGAAGCCCCAATCCATATTTCTAATCTTTCACTTCTTACAAAAAAAGGTGAAACGACTAGAGTTGGATATAAAACTATTGATGGACAAAAAAATAGAGTTGCATTAAAATCTGACGAAATAATTTAATTATGAATTACCAACCTAGATTAAAAAAAGAATTTAATGAAAGAATTATATCTTCTTTGAAAGAAGAATATTCTTACAGTAATGTAATGATGGTACCACAACTTAAAAAAATTGTTATTAGCAAAGGAGTAGGTGGTGCCGTTGCAGATAAAAAATTAATAGATCATGCTATAGATGAATTATCAACTATTTCTGGTCAAAAAGCTATTTCAACTTTATCTAAAAAAGATGTTGCTACTTTCAAATTGAGAAAGGGAATGCCAATTGGAGCAAAGGTTACTTTAAGAGCTGAAAGAATGTATGAGTTTTTAGATAGATTGATAACTTCTGCTCTTCCAAGAGTTAGAGACTTTCAAGGAATCAAAGCCTCTGGTTTTGATGGAAGAGGAAACTATAATTTAGGAGTTACTGAACAAATTATTTTTCCTGAGATTGACATCGATAAAGTAAATAAAATTTCTGGTATGGATATAACTTTTGTAACCAGTGCTAAAACAGACAAAGAAGCTAAATCATTATTAACTGAACTAGGTTTACCTTTTAAAAAGAATTAATTATGGCTAAAGAATCAATGAAGGCCCGAGAGGTCAAAAGAGCAAAATTATGTGCTAAGTATGCTGATAAGAGAAAAGCTTTGAAAGAAGCTGGTGATTATGAAGGACTTCAAAAATTACCAAAAAATTCATCTCCTGTTAGAGCTCACAACCGATGTAAACTTACAGGAAGACCAAAAGGTTATATGAGACAATTCGGTATTTCTAGAGTTTTATTTAGAGAAATGGCAAATAAAGGTTTAATCCCAGGAGTTAGAAAAGCTAGCTGGTAAATAAATATAAAAATGAATACAGATCCAATTGCAGATTATTTAACAAGAATCAGAAATGCTAATAGTGCTGGTCACAAAGTTGTTTCTATTCCTGCTTCCAATGTTAAAAAGGAAATCACAAAAATATTGTTTGATCAAGGCTATATTTTGAGTTATAAATTTGAGGATGATTCTACCCAAGGTAGTATCAAAATTGCTCTAAAATATAATTCTTATACTAAAGAACCAGTCATAAAAAAGTTAGAAAGAATTAGTAAACCTGGGTTAAGAAAATATTCAGATTCAATTAGTTTACCAAGAGTTCTCAACGGTTTAGGAATAGCAATTGTTTCTACTTCCAAAGGCCTAATGACTGGAAAAAAAGCAAAACAATCTAACGTAGGTGGAGAAATTCTCTGTTACGTACATTAAAAATTAATAAAATGTCAAGAGTAGGAAACAATCCAATATCAATTCCAGAAGGTGTCTCTGTCGAGATTCAACCAAATTCTTTTACTGTTAAAGGAAAATTGGGAGAACTTTCTCAGTCTTATGATTCTATAACTATTGAACAAGTTGAAAATCAATTAATAATTAAAAGAATTAATGATTCTAAACCAATTAAAGCAAAACATGGTTTATATAGAGCATTATTTTTTAATATGGTTGAAGGAGTTTCGAAAGGTTGGATAAAAGAATTGGAATTAGTTGGTGTTGGATATAGAGCTTCTAATCAAGGTCAAAAGCTTGAGTTAGCATTAGGGTTTTCACACAATATTGTATTTCAAATTCCATCTGAAGTAAAAGTTGAAACTGTGTCAGAAAAGGGTAAAAACCCTCTTATTAAGTTAACTTCTTTAGATAAACAACTTGTAGGTTCTATAGCTTCAAAAATCAGAGGTTTTAGAAAACCTGAACCATACAAAGGAAAAGGAGTTAAGTATGTTGGAGAACAAATACGTAGAAAAGCAGGTAAGTCTGCATAAATTTATAGAAAATGAGTTTGTCAAAAGTAGAAAAGAGAAAGAAAATAAAAAAAAGAATAAGACAGCATGTCTATGGTAGTGAAAGTAGACCAAGATTGTCAGTGTTTAGAAGTAATAAAGAAATCTACGCTCAAATAGTTGATGATGTTAATGGTAAAACTTTAGCTGCAGCATCATCTAGAGATAAAGATATCGCAGATAGTACAAAAACCAAGATTGAATTATCCAAATTGGTTGGAATTTCAATAGGTTCTAAAGCTGTTAAAGCTGGTATTGAAAAAATAGGTTTTGATAGAAGCGGATACTTATATCATGGGAGAGTTAAATCATTAGCTGAAGGTGCAAGAGAAGCTGGACTTAAATTTTAATTTATGAAAAATAATAAAAACGAATTTGTTAAACCTGGAGGATTAGATCTTAAAGATCGTTTAGTAAGCATACAACGTGTTACTAAAGTAACTAAGGGTGGTAGAGCGTTTGGTTTTACAGCTATAGTTGTTGTAGGCGATGAAAATGGAGTTGTTGGTCATGGTTTAGGAAAATCAAAAGATGTTGCAACTTCAATAGCAAAAGCTGTAGAAGATGCAAAAAAGAATTTAGTAAGAATAGCTTTACATAATTCTACTCTTCCTCATGAGCAAAAAGGAAAACATGGAGGAGCAAAGGTGTTTATAAAACCTGCATCTCAGGGTACCGGAGTTATAGCTGGTGGAGCAGTTAGAGCAGTATTAGAATCTTTAGGAGTTCAAGATGTACTTTCTAAATCTCAAGGATCTTCAAACCCTCACAACGTTGTGAAGGCAACTTTTGATGCTTTACTTAGACTTAGGAATGCAAATACTGTAGCACAGGAAAGAGGTGTCTCATTAGAAAAAGTTTTTAACGGATAATTATGGCAAAAATTAAAATAAAAAAAGTTAGAAGTGAAATCAAAAGACCTGGAGATCAAAAAAAGACTCTTTTGGCGTTAGGATTAAAGAAAATTGGTCAAGTAGTTGAGCATGAGGATACTCCTAATATCATTGGAATGGTAAACAAGGTTAAACATTTAGTTTCTATCATTAAATAAAAAATTATGAATTTAAGTAATTTAAAACCAGAGCAAGGATCTATACACACCTCCAAAAAGAGAGTTGGTAGAGGACAAGGTTCTGGAAAAGGAGGTACAGCTACTAGAGGACATAAAGGTGCTAAGTCAAGATCTGGTTATTCTAGAAAACTAGGTTTTGAAGGAGGTCAAATGCCTTTGCAAAGAAGAGTACCAAAGTTTGGATTTAATAATATTAATAGAGTTGAATACCAGCCTGTTAATCTTGAAACTATTCAATTGTTAATTGATAATAAAAAGGTTAAAGGATCAATGGATATTCAAAGTTTTATTGATAACGGTTTAGCTAATAAAAATGATCTAGTGAAAGTTTTAGGTTCAGGAAAGATTAGTTCTTCTATTAAAATAACAGCCCATAAATTTTCTAAAAGTGCTATAGCACAAATAGAAAAGAGTGGAGGTGAAGCAATAACTTTATAATTATTATGAACAGTTTTTTTGAAACATTAAAGAATATCTGGAAAATTGAAGAGTTAAAAAATAGAATATTTATAACTCTATTTTTCCTAGCTATATATAGACTAGGAGCTCAAGTTGTTCTTCCGGGTATCGATTCTGTCCAATTAGCTGAACTTTCAAGTAGAACACAAGGAGGAGGTTTGTTAGGTATTTTAAATGCTTTTACCGGTGGAGCTTTTGCTAACGCATCAGTTTTTGCACTTGGAATTATGCCTTATATTTCTGCATCCATTGTTGTACAATTAATGGGTATTGCAGTTCCATATCTACAAAAACTTCAAAAGGAAGGTGAGAGTGGTAGAAAAACTATAAACCAAATTACTAGATGGCTTACTATCTTAATTTGTGTTGTTCAAGCTCCTGCATATTTATACAGTTTGGGTGCTCTTGGAGTTCCGGAAAGCGCCTTTATACTTGGAAAAACACCTGTTTTTGTTTTTTCATCTGTTGTTATACTAGTTACGGGTTGTGTTTTTGCAATGTGGCTAGGTGAAAAAATTACTGATAAAGGTATTGGTAATGGAATATCCCTACTTATTACTGTTGGAATCATAGCTTCCCTTCCTCAAGCATTTTTTCAAGAATTCACTTCTAGAGTTACTCAAAGTAATGGTGGAGCTATTACAATTTTAATTGAACTAGTGATTTGGATAGTTGTAATTGCACTTTGTGTGCTTTTAGTCAAGGCAGTTAGACAAGTACCAGTCCAATATGCAAGAAGAACTGCTTCTGGTGGATTTGACAAAAATCAAGCAAGTTCAAGACAATATATTCCCCTAAGATTAAATGCTTCAGGAGTTATGCCAATCATTTTTGCTCAAGCCATAATGTTTGCACCTGCCTATGTCGGACAATTATTTGGTGATTCAAGTTTTGGACAGTGGCTTCAAACTTCTTTCTCAGATATGTTCGGTTTGTGGTATAATATTTTATTTGGATTTTTAATTATTGTATTTACATATTTTTACACTGCTATCACAGTACCTACAAATAAAATGTCTGATGATTTAAAAAGAAGTGGTGGTTTTGTTCCTGGCATTAGACCAGGTGGTGAAACTTCTGAATTTCTAGATAAAATTATGTCTTTAATAACTTTCCCTGGTTCATTGTTTTTAGCAGCTGTATCAGTGTTGCCTGCTATTATTGTACAGATCATGGGAATGCAACAAGGTTGGGCTTTATTTTATGGTGGTACTTCACTTTTGATTATGGTAGGAGTTGCTATTGATACAATTCAACAAATTAATGCCTATTTATTAAACAGACATTATGATGGTTTAATGAAAACTGGTAAAAAAAGAAAATTAGGATAATATGGCAAAACAAGCAGCAATAGAACAAGATGGTACTATCATAGAAGCTCTCTCTAACGCTATGTTTAGAGTTGAGTTACAAAACGGTCACGTCGTTACTGCACATATATCTGGAAAAATGAGAATGCATTATATAAAATTATTACCTGGCGATAAGGTCAAATTGGAAATGAGTCCTTACGATTTAACTAAAGCTAGAATAACATATAGACAATAAATTATGAAAGTTAGAGCATCAGTAAAAAAAAGAAGTCCCGAATGCAAAATCGTTAGAAGAAAGGGAAGACTTTATGTAATTAATAAAAAGAATCCTAGATTCAAACAAAGACAAGGATAAATTATGGCAAGAATTTCAGGGGTTGATATACCCAAACAAAAACGAGGAGTAATAGCTTTAACCTATATTTTTGGTATAGGAAAATCTAGAGCTAAAAAAATTCTAGAATCAGCTAAGGTTAGTGAAGACAAAAAAGTTTCTGATTGGAATGACGATGATACAGCTAAAGTCAGAGAAGCTGTAGGTACTTTCAAGATTGAGGGAGAGCTTAGGTCTGAAAATCAAATCAATATTAAAAGGTTAATGGATATTGGTTGTTAT
>CBFHJJ010000014.1:0-2973 GCA_965655865.1 Flavobacteriaceae bacterium
GAAAAATCGACTTCAATGTCTCTTAAATCAAAACTATCCCAACTAAAATTTCTTTTAGCTAGAAATTGCTCCTCAGTTTGTACATAAAATTCTGCTAAACTTGAATCTCCAGATGTCACCATCATATCCTCAGTAACATATTTTTTCCATTCTTCAAGATTTTGATCTTCTATTGCTTGTTGTACAGTCGTTTGAGCTTCTTTTAAATCTTCTGTTAATTTTTCTTTATTTAAATTTCTCCAGTATGTAACTAATTTTGGTTGATATGGTGAAGCAAACGGAGCATTATCATATGCTTTTAACTGATTGTTAAAAGCCTTTTGATAATCACCTTCCATTTCAGCAATTTCAGCTCTTGAATCTAAAGCGTTAAGTCCATCGTGTAATCTAAGTGAATAATCAAGTGATTTATAAGCAGAGTCATAATCACCTTCTCTTGCAAATGCATATGCTATTGTATTATATGCTCCAGCTGCAAGTGCAGGAAATTTTTCTGCAAAAGCTTTATTTGCATCAGTATCTTGTCCAGAATTTAACCAATTAATTAATGCGTTATTAGGGTGGTTATTTAAAGCCTTTTGAGCTGCTTCATTAAACTTATCATTAGGTGTTGATAAAAGCGAATACCATGCTTTTTCAACATCTGAAAGTTGTTTTACATTGATTGTTTTTAATTTTTCAGTTCTAGTTCCATTATTATTTCCAGCAGCAGCAGCTAATACTAAATTAGCACACTCACAATCTTTATCAACAACTAATGCAGCTTTTGCCATTCCAATTGCAGTTAAATGCTCAAGATTAGAAAGTGAAGTTATAGCTTCATTTACGATTTCAGAAGCTTTTTTGTTACAAGAAGTATCTTCAATCCATTGTTGTGCATTTGCATTTACTAAAAACGTAAATGTCAAAATAGAGGTCAGTAATATTTTTTTCATAATTATTAATTTTTATAAAATAAATATATGAAAAAAACAATTAACATTCATTAAAGTATGTTTTATTTTTTTAAAAAATATAATAAAAAAACCCCATGTAAATCAATGACTTACAAGGGTTTTTACAGAGAGACGAGGTTTGTTTTTTTATAAAATAGCTATTCTTTAGTATTTTCAACCTTGTTTCTTAGAAATTTGAACGCTTTTGTTATATGAGCTTCAACAGCTTTAATTGAAATTTTATTATAATCAGCAATCTCCTGATTAGTAAGTCCATGTTTCTTTTTTAGAGTAAATATCATTTTAGTTTTTTCTGGAAGTTCATTAATTAATGAATTCATTCTATCTATATTTTTTGATAGATCTTCGTCAGAATTATTACTTAATTGTTGTTCTAAAATAGAATAGTATTGTTCGTGCAATCTTGTTAATGATTTGTTTTGGTGATAATGAGTAATAAATTTGTTGTAAACCGACTTGTATAGAAAAGATTCCATTGAATATTGAGGCTTTAATTTGTATCGATATTCATAGAAATTAATAAAAACCTGTTGAACAATATCTGATGCAATAGAATGGTCAAATGATAAACTAAGAGCATAGCCAAAGAGTTTATCGCTATATTTTTGAACAACTTCTCTCCATGCTTTTTCGCTTCCTTCTTGAAGTTTAGTAATAAGAATTTTATTTTTCTCAATACAGTTTTGATCCATTTAAAATCATTTAATATGTATTAAATCTATAAATATTTTTTATAACTGTTAAAAATTTTACTTTTTATTTACGAATTCTTTAATTATTTAGGGTTTTAATTTTGGAGTTTGTAATAATGATATATGATGGAAAGCAAAATAGAAAAAATTATATTAAAATTTTTTGATAATGGGGCTTCATTAACGGAGTTAAATACTCTTTTGAATTGGATTAATAATGAAAAGAACTATGCTCACTATGTCGAGTATATTTCAATAAATCACTTAACAAACTTAGCTTTGAATAAATTAGATCAAGAACAAATTATAGAAGAAATTAATTCAAGAATTAATTCTAACAAAAAACCTTCAATTAAAAAAAGAGCCCTTGTTTTTACAAACGTAGCTTATGTGCTTTGTTCTTTAGTAGTAATTATTTATTTGTTTTCAGCGGAAAATTTAAATGATGATTTAAAATCTATAGATCCAAACATGATCACTTTAACAACAGAAAATGGTAATGTAATTGATTTAGAAAATTTAAAAGAAAATCAAACTAAGATTAATAATAATATTTTGGTGAATCAGAATAGTGGTACACTTTATTATAAAAATGATCCAATAGTTGAATCTTTGACATATAATACCATTAATGTTCCTTATGGAAAAGTATTTAATCTTGAACTTTCCGATGGAACTATGGTTTATTTAAATTCTGGAACATCCTTAAAATATCCTGTTAATTTCATTAAGAATCTTGATAGAGAAGTTTTTATTGATGGAGAAGCTTTCTTTGAAGTTAATACTAATAAATCTCAATTCATAGTATCTTCTAATAATGCCTCAGCGTATGTTTATGGAACTAAATTTAACTTTAAAGATTATCCTGAAGATAACTTTTCGGAAGTTATTTTAACAGAAGGAAGTTTAGGTGTAAGTGAGATTTCGGATAATCTTAAAAATAATGAGATTTTAATGATCAAACCTGGAGAAAGAGCTAAAGTTAATTATTCTAGTGGTGAAATAGATCGCTCTAGAGTCAACACTTCTCTGTATACATCATGGATAGATGGTAGAGTAGCATTTAGAAATGAAAGTCTTCCTGGAATGATCCGAAAACTAGAAAGAATTTATAATGTCATAATTATTAATAACAATAAAGACATAGTAGAAAAATATTTTACCGCAACCATACTATATAAAGAAGAATCGATTAATGATGTTCTTTCTTATTTAGGTGAAGTATATGGGTTAGAATACCAAATAATAGATAACAAAATATTAATTGAATGAAATAAATAAAAATTTAAAAAGGCTATTGCTGTAACAATAGCCCTATTAAAATA
>CBFHJJ010000014.1:3070-32841 GCA_965655865.1 Flavobacteriaceae bacterium
ATAGATAACAAAATATTAATTGAATGAAATAAATAAAAATTTAAAAAGGCTATTGCTGTAACAATAGCCCTATTAAAATAGTAACCATTAAAACGAGAACCATTAAAATAATCACTAATTAAAAAAAACAAATTTATGAAACTTAACCACTTATTGTCAAGTAATTGGCAGTATAATTTAAAAAAGCTAGCAAATATTGTGAAGATTTCTTTTTTACTTTCTGTAATGATGACTCTTTCATCCTTTGCACACACGAGAATTTACTCGCAAGAGAAAATTTCAGTAAATGTTGAAAATACTGAAATTATAAATATTCTGGATAACATAGAGTCAACAACTGATTTAAGATTTTTTTATGATAATGATATTTATGATTTTAAGAAAAAAATAACTTTATCTGTTAAAGAAGTTACAATAGCAAAAGCTATTAGCTTAATTTTTGAAAATAATATTGATTTTAGATTAAAACAAAATGTTGTTATTCTAGAGAAAGCAGAATTATTAGAAAAAAACATTGTACTTGATACTGAACAAGATGAGATTGAGCAAAGAATTATTTCGGGATTAATCACAGACAATTTTGGTAGTCCCCTTCCTGGAGCTACTGTTATTGAAGTTGGAACTAACAACGGAACAACATCTGATTTCGACGGTAATTTTTCAATTGCTTTAGAAAATGATGAAGCATCATTACAAATTTCTTTTATTGGATTTGTAAGTCAAACAGTTGTTGTTGGAAATTCTAATAGTATTAATATTCAATTAAGCCTTGATGAATCTTCTCTTGATGAAATTATTGTAACAGGATATGGAACTACAAAAAAAGGGGACATAACATCTTCAATCTCTGTTTTAGATTTAGACGGAGTTGGCGAAAAGGCAATTACAGATGTTGGACAAATGTTAGCTGGAAGATCAGCTGGAGTAAGAGTAGTTCAAGGTTCAGGACAACCTGGAGCTGCACCTACAATATTTATTCGTGGTTTATCATCACTTTCTGGAAATACACAGCCACTTTATGTAATTGATGGTGTAGTAAGTTATTCACTTGGTGCACTAGATCCTAATAATATTGAGGATATAACTGTATTAAAAGATGCTTCTGCAGCTGGTATTTACGGAGCTGCTGGTGCTAGTAATGGAGTAGTTTTAGTAACTACGAAAAAAGGAAGAAAAGGAGAATATAAAGTAAGTGTTAATAGTTATGCTGGGTTTTCTAGTGTAATAAAAACAATTCCTGTTTTAGATAATGCTGGAACAGTTGACTACTTTAATGATTTGAATGGTAGCGGTTCTTCTATCCCTGCATCAGAATTAGCAACCGATAATAATTGGCAAGATTTAATTTACAGAGAAGCTGCTCCGGTAACAGGTGTTAATGCTGCAATATCAGGTGGGGGAGAAAACGGATCTTTTTTCGTTGGTTTAGGATATCTTGATCAAGATGGAATTGTAGTTTCATCTGGAAATAAAAGATACTCATTGTCTATAAATTTAGATCAAACTATTAATGAATGGCTATCTTTTGGATCTCATTTCAATTACACAAGATCTAATGTTAAAACAATACCTGATAACATGGCTGCTAGATTTGGAGGAGCTATTCAAGCTGCCTTAGTAACTCCTAGATTTCAGCCTATTTTTAATGATGATGGGACATACTCAACTCAAGCAAGGACTCAGGGAGGATTAAATAATCCTTTAGGATATATCTATGGAAATGATAATTTGAATGTGATCAATAATATTGTTACAGATGTTAATTTTACTGCAAAAATTAATAGTGACTTATCATTTAAAACACAAATGGGTGTTGTTCTTTTAAATAACCATTATTCTTCTTTTAAAGATCCTAGGCTAACATCTGAAGCTAAAGGGATTAAAGGTGAAGGCTCACTGAACACTGGTGAGGCAATTCGTTTTATATTCGATAATACTTTTAATTATGATAAAACCTTTGATAAACATCAACTTGGAGTTATTGTTGGAAGTAGTATTTCTGAAGAAAAAATACACACAAGCCTACAAACTAAAAGAAATTTTGCTAATGCAAATATTAGAACGCTTAATTCAGCTTCAGAAACCATAGTCAATTCTGCTTCAAAAAATGCTTGGTCATTACTATCATATTTTGCTAGAGCAAATTATAGCTTTGATGACAAATACTTAATAACTGCGTCTTTTAGAACAGATGGCTCATCTAGACTTCCTGAAGATAATAGATGGGAATCTTTCAAAACAATTTCTGCGGGATGGAAGATTTTTAAAGAAGATTTTATGAGTGATGTTGATTTTATTAGTGATTTAAAGCTAAGAGTTGGATATGGTGAAACAGGAAATTTACCTGCAGGCACAAATTCTTATGCTTATAGATTATTATTTAATGAATATGCTATTGATACATTCACTACTGGTCCTGGTGTATGGCTAGGTCTTTCCTCTGGAAATAATAATCTTCAATGGGAAACTTCTGATCAATTTAACGTTGGTATTGATTTTTCTGCCTTTGATAATAGATTATATTTTTCTGCTGATTATTACTCTAAGAAGACTAATAATATGATTTATCCACTTTCATTACCATGGCATACTGGTTTCTTTGACCAAATAGTAAATTTAGATGGACAAATTGAAAATACAGGATTTGAATTTGCTATTAATGCCAATTTAGTTGAAAAAGATGATTTTAGTTGGAGTACAGCTTTTAACATGTCTTTCAATGATAATGTAGTTACAAATATTCCTGATACAGCAATTATAACTGACGGTTGGTTGCAAAACCTTGGAGGAAATGTAACTATAACTAAAAATGATTTGCCAATAGGTAGTTTTTGGGGTAAGATAAGTGAAGGAGTTGACCCTCAAACAGGAGATTTAATATTTGCTGATAATGGAAAGTTTCAATTTATGGGAAGTCCTCTACCTGATTTTACGTATGGGTTTGTAAATGAAATTAACTATAAAAATTGGGATTTAAATATTGTTATTGATGGTGTTTCTGGAAATGAAGTTTATAACACAGGAAGACAAGAACTTGAAGAAATGAGATTGCTTCATAATCAATCTGCTGATATTGTAAATCGTTGGAGAAAACCGGGGGATATAACTAATATTCCTAGAGCAACAATTTTAGATCAGAATGGTAATTCAAAAATTAGTAGTCGTTTCGTTGAAGACGGTTCATACCTTAGAGTAAGAGATATTAGTTTATCCTACGATTTTGAAGAAAATGTAATTAAAGGTTTAAATATTAGTGGCCTTAGATTATATGCTAATTTAAAAAACTGGTTTACTATTACTGATTATACTGGATATACTCCAGAAATAAACAGAGGTGGTTCGTCAGCAACAATTCAAGGTGTTGACTATGGAACATACCCACAGCCCAAAACATTTAATGTTGGAATGAATATCGAATTTTAAAAAACATCTAAATGAAAAATTATATAACAATTAAAAAAAACAATAAAACAATGAAAAATGTATTTAATATAAATTTAATATTAGCAATGATGCTAATACTTTTTAACTCATGTTCTGAAGACTTTTTAGATAAGGCACCCTTAGACGAATTAACTGTTGATGGTGCATTTAATGATAAAGCAGATGCTGAGTTAGCTTTAAATGGAGCATACGGAACTATGGTAACTAATGATCCACACACATACAGATGGTTCTATACTATTGTTGGAGATATGAGAGCAGATAATTCACATGGAGGACCTCCAGGAACTATTACCAATTGTGAATTATTGGAATCATTAGCTGGTGATCTTGAACCAGGAATATGGAACTGGTATGAAGCCTATAAATATTCAGCAGCAGCTAATATCATTCTTGATAATGTTCCAAATATTGAAGATCCTAATTTTTCCGATTCTGAAAGAAAAAATATTTTAGGACAAGCTTATTTTTTAAGAGCTTTTCATTACTATCACTTAGCTAGACAGTACAGAGATGTTCCATTAATTTTATCACAAGATGGTGACTTACTTCCAGCGAAAAGTCCTGAAGTTGAGGTCTATGCTCAAATTGTAAAAGATTTAGAACTGGCTGAAAGTTATTTACCTACAGAACATGCAAATCGATTTTTAACAAGTTCTAGGGGAACAAAAGGATCTGCTCAATCACTTTTAGCAAAAGTATATGTAGAAACTGGAGATTATGCAAAAGCAGCAGAATATGCAGGTAAGGTTATGGACAGTGGTGTTTATTCTTTAGTGGATACATACGATCACTTATGGGACGGTAATCATCAAAATACAACTGAATCAATTTTTGAACTTCAACATGTTGCTAGCACAATGACTGGTACATATCATCCAGCACAAATGCTTCCACCGGGAGATTTAACAATTCATGAAGCTGACAAACCAGGAGAGGGAGTTGGCTGGGCTTTTCCTAGATTTAATGTACTCAATCATGAGCTTATTGAAGCTTTTGATGAAATGGGAGATTCTATAAGAAAATGGTCATCAACTCTTACAGTAACTGATAGATCTTTAATGTCAGATCCTCCTCTTGGATTTGCTGACCCAACTGAACCAGTTTCACATACTTATAAAAATGGAAGACATTGGGATGGGTTTTCAGGTCGTTGGAATATATTATTAATGCGTTATTCAGATATCATATTGCTTAGAGCAGAAGCTCTTAATCAAATAGGTCAAACTGCACAAGCAATAACTTATCTTAACCAAGTTCGTGCGAGAGTTAAACTTGCCCCAACTACAGCAGCATCTCAATCTGAAGTTGCATTGGCTATTTTAAAAGAACGAAGATTAGAGTTAGCAATGGAAGGTCAAAGATTCTGGGACTTAAAACGTTACTATGGGGAAGAAGGTCTTGTAACTTACTTAAAAGGACTTACTGATACAGGTGGAAATAACTTAGGTAAAAATCCTACTAGTGTAGATCAATTGTATTTACCAATTCCTCAAAGAGATTTAGATATCAATCCAAATTTAGTACAAAACCCAGGTTATTAAAAAGGTTGAAGATTAATAAAGTTTTTGTTTGAGTTAATATTTTGGATAAAATTACTCTTCAATAATATTGGAGAGTAATTTTTTTATCTAATTAACAAAAATAGAAATCACTTTTACTTTAAAACTTACTCCAAACGTTTTAAAAAAATAAATTATTATGACAAAGCATATTCAAATTGTATTAACATCAATTTTAATTCTATCAATATATTCTTGTTCCGATAAAAAAGAAAAAATTAACAACTCATTTAACAACGAGCAATATTCTAGTTTGGTTGATTTAGTCAATCCTTTGATGGGCACGGACTCTAAATTTAGTCTATCAAATGGGAATACATATCCAGCTATCGCAACTCCGTGGGCAATGAATTTTTGGACACCTCAGACTGCTAAAATGGGAGATGGATGGGCTTATAAATATGATGATGAAACTATTAGAGGAATAAAACAAACGCATCAGCCAAGTCCTTGGCTTAATGACTATGCTTCTTTTTCTTTAATGGCTGTAACAGGCGAATTAAAATTTCATGAAGATGAAAGAGCTTCATGGTTTTCACACAAAGCTGAAGAGGCTAGACCATATTTTTATAAAACTTATTTAGCAGACTACGATGTTACAGCAGAAGTTGCACCAACAGAGAGGGCAGCAATGTTTAGATTTACTTTTCCTGAAAATGATAATTCTTATATTGTTTTAGATGCTTTTGATAAGGGTTCAATGGTAAAAATAATCCCAGAAGAAAGAAAAATTATTGGTTATTGTAAAAATAATAATGGAGGAGTTCCTGATAATTTTCATAATTATTTTGTAGCGGTATTTGATAAAGATTTTAAATTGAATCATACCTGGGATGATAATTGGAAACTAATAAAAGATAATACAGTTAGTGAGGGATTCCATGTAGGAGCAATTATAGGGTTTGAAACTAAATTAGGTGAGGAAATTAATGTAAAGGTGGCTTCTTCATTTATAAGCTTAGAACAAGCGGAATTAAATCTTCAACAGGAAATTGGAAAAAAATCATTTAATGAAGTTAAATCAGAAGCTAAATCTTCCTGGGAAAATGAATTTCAAAGATTATTAGTTGAAGACGAAAATCTTGATAATATTCGTACATTTTATTCTTGCCTTTACAGACTATTATTATTTCCCAGAAAATTTTATGAAATAAATAAATCAGGTCAAGTTGTGCATTATAGCCCATACAATGGGGAAGTTTTGCCTGGATATATGTTTACAGATAATGGTTTTTGGGACACTTTTAGAGCTGTCTTTCCGTTTTTTAACTTAATGTACCCTGAACTAAATAAACAAATCATGGAAGGCTTAGCTAATACTTATAAAGAATCAGGTTGGTTACCTGAGTGGGCAAGTCCAGGTCATAGAGATATTATGATTGGTTCTAACTCTGCACCAATTATTGCTGATGCTTATTTAAAAGGAAATATGAACGAAAAAGATGAAAAAATTCTTTTAGAAGCAGTACTAAAAAATGCTGATATAAACGAAGGTCGCCCAGCAAAATCAGTAGGAAGAGAGGGTGTAGATTATTACAATATGTTAGGATATGTACCTTATGACGTTGGAATTAATGAAAATGCAGCTAGATCGCTTGAATATGCTTATGCAGATTTTACAATTGCACAAATGGCTAAAAAGATGAATAAACCAGAAATTTCAAAACGATTTTTAAGGCAATCCATGAACTATACAAATCTTTTTGATCCAGAAACTAAATGGATGAGAGGAAAGAACGAAGACGGAACATTTCAATCCCCATTTAATCCGCTAAAATGGGGAGATGCTTTTACCGAAGGAAATAGTTTACATTATTCATGGTCAGTATTTCATGATATCCAAGGTCTTATTGATTTAATGGGCGGAGATTTAGAATTCACTGATAAATTAGATTCAGTATTTACAATGCCTCCAAAATTTGATGATTCTTATTACGGATTTACTATTCATGAAATTAGAGAAATGCAAATTGTAAATATGGGAAATTATGCACATGGAAATCAACCGATACAACACATGATCTATCTTTATAATTATGCTAAACAACCCTGGAAAGCACAAAATAAAGTAAGAGATGTGATGAAGAAGCTTTATTCAGCAACTCCTGATGGATATTGCGGAGATGAAGACAATGGTCAAACATCTGCTTGGTATGTTTTTAGCGCATTAGGATTTTACCCTGTTACACCGGGTGTCCCTCAATATGTTTTTGGAAGTCCACTTTTTGAGAAGGTTACAATGAACTTGGAAAACGGGAATACATTTACAATAAATTCTGAAGATAATAACTATGACAGTCATTATATAGAATCATTAAAATTAAATGGTTATAATTATAATAAAACATGGATTGACTACAATGACATTATAAACGGAGGAACTTTAAATTTTAATATGACTAAAACTCCAAACAAAAATTTTGGAGTCGATAATTCATCTAGACCATTTTCATTATCATATGATGGCAAATAACTAATAACCGTTTTAAATCTTTAATTAAATGAATAAACTCAGTAAACCAAAAGTAGTTTCAAAAAAATTATTAATTCCATTTGTTTTGGTAACATCTCTTTTTGTATTGTGGGGGTTTGCTAATGCGGTAACAGATCCAATGGTTCAAGCATTTAAAAAGGTGTTAGAGTTAACAAATTCTCAAGCAGCTTGGGTACAAATGGCATTTTACGGAGGTTATTTTTGTATGGCACTACCTGCAGCTATGTTAATGAGAAAATATTCTTACAAAACTTGTATTTTGATAGGATTAGGTTTATATGCTACCGGGGCGTTATTATTTTATCCAGCTGCATTAAATGAAAAGTTTTGGTTTTTTTGTTTGGCACTTTATATATTGACATTTGGACTAGCGTTTTTGGAAACAGCAGCAAATCCATATATACTATCCTTAGGAGATAAAGAAACTGCGACTCAACGCTTAAATTTAGCACAGGCCTTCAATCCTTTAGGACTTATTGCAGGACTACTTGTAGCTCAACAATTTGTTCTTAAAAATTTGCAATCAGATGATATTTCAGATTTTAGCACTTTAGATGAAGCTTCTAAAGTTCTAATAAAAACATCTGATTTATTAGTCATTAGAGATCCTTATGTTGTTTTAGGTTTAGTAATTATAGTAGTTTTTATATTATTTGCAACTATCAAAATGCCACATTTTAAAGATGAAAATGGGATGCCAAGTATTAGTAATACATTTTCAACTTTAGCAAAAGACAGTAATTATGTATTGGGTGTATTGGCTCAATTTTTAAATGTAGGTGGTATGGTAATGTGTTGGACTTATATCTATCAATATGCAGAAGGTTTTGGAATGGATAGTGTAACAACTGGATACTACCAAATGGTAGCTTTTGTTCTTTTTGCAATTGGCCGCGCTGTAGGCACATATTTACTAAGATTTATAAATTCAGGAAAACTATTAATGTCTTTTGCTTTATTAGCTATGTTGTTTGTCTCAGGAACTATTCTTATTAATGGTGTTATTGGTTTGTATTGTTTAGTAGCAGTTTCATTTTTTCTTTCTTTGATGTTTCCAACAATTTATGGTATTGCTCTTGGTAATCTTACAGAGGAACAATCTAAAATTGGTTCCGCTGGATTAGTTATGGCTATTGTTGGTAGTGCTTTATTACCAAAAGTTCAAGGAATTGTTATTGATGCTGGGGGAAGAGGTGTAAACGATATTCAAATTTTAGGAATATCTGAAATTAATTTTTCATTTATTCTTCCTTTATTATGCTTTTTTTATGTTGCTTGGTATGGTTCTAGAGTTTATAAAAATTTATAATTCCTTTAGAAGCTGAATTATTTCTTTATTAATAATATCGCTGTAATTAATGTTTTAGCTAAATTTAAATAAATGAAATATATATACTTATTGATCTTTTTTGTGATTGGATGTTCATCAAATGAAAATTTAGATGATAATTTCGGAATAGTTATTCATGGAGGCGCAGGCACTATCTCAAAAGAAAATATGACTTTAGAGTTGGAAGAGAAATATAAAAATGCTTTAAAGGAAGCAGTTGTAATTGGTTATGAAATATTAAATAACGGAGGAACTAGTCAGAAAGCTGTTGAAAAAACTATTAATTATTTAGAAGATTCTCCATTATTTAATGCAGGAAAAGGTGCTGTTTTAAATTTTGATGGTGAAGTTGAGCTGGATGCATCATTTATGGAAGGTGAAAATTTAAATGCTGGTGCTATTTCAGGATCTAAAAAAATTAAAAATCCAATATCAACTGCAATTAAAGTAATGAATTCTTCTTCTCATGTTATGCTTTCTGGAAAAGGAGCAGATGATTTTGCAATTGAACAGAATATGGAAATAGTTGAGCAGAGTTATTTTAAAACTGAAAGAAGAATTAACAGTTTAAAAAGAATTAAAAACATTGAAAGTAATAAAGTTTCAAACTTATTTGACAAAGATTATAAAAGACAAAAATTTGGTACTGTTGGATGTGTAGCTCTAGATCAGTTTGGTAATTTATCTTCTGGAACTTCAACTGGAGGAATGACAAATAAAAAATGGAATAGGATAGGGGATGCTCCGATTATAGGAGCAGGAACCTATGCAAATAATAATAGTTGTGCGGTTTCTTCAACAGGTTGGGGAGAATATTTTATTAGAGGAGTAGTAGCTTACGATATAGCTGCATTAATGGAATATAAAAAATACTCTGTTAAGAAAGCAGCAAAAACTGTGATAAAAAAAATTTCTAAAATGGGAGGTGATGGTGGTGTTATAGCTATTGATAATAAGGGAAATATAGCCATGGAAATGAATACTTCTGGAATGTATAGAGCTCATATAAATTCAAAAGGCGAGATAGATATTAAAATTTACAAAGAAACTAATTAACGTTAGATTTTTTATTGTAAAACACCCAGAACCTCACTATTATACATACTTATACAAACACCTCCCGTCTAAAGAAAACTGATATTATTTGAGTAGGGTAGTTGCAATTAATAATTACTATTGAGATTTTTTGACTTTTTGTTATAACTTAGTCTTAATGAGATTAACTCAGAACTAAATAAAATTAATAGCCTATAAATATCATATACAAAGATGAGGGTTAAACAAAGAATACTTTTTTTTTATTTAATACTATCTCTTTTTGCTATAACAAACTGTCAAAGGGTACAAGTTTCTAAAAAACCTAATGTACTGCTCATTTGTGTGGATGACCTCCGTCCAGAACTAAAAAGCTTCGGAGCAGAATATATTAGCTCGCCAAATATTGATGCTTTTTCCGAAAAGAGTATTAAGTTTCAGAAACATTTTGTAAACGCACCAAGTTGTGGTCCATCTCGATATACTTTATTAACAGGGCAGTATGGACCAGCAGGAAACAATGCATTTTTTACCAGAGCAAATAAAATAAATCAAGGGACGAAAAAAGTAAATAAAAGTATGCCAGAGTGGTTTAAAAAACATGGCTACACAACAGTCTCAGTTGGAAAAGTTTCTCATTATCCTGGGGGTAGAGGAGGTAATAATTGGAATGACAGTACAAAAATTGAAATACCTAATGCATGGGACAAACATCTTATGCCAGTTGCAGAATGGAAACATCCCCGAGGAATGATGCACGGATTGGCTAACGGACAGATTAGAGTAAAACCTAGTGATATGGACGTTTTCGAGACAGTTGAAGGGAATGATAATATTTATCCAGACGGAGCTATTACAGATGAAGCTGTGAAACAAATAAGAATGCTTGCTAATAACAAAGAAAATCCATTTTTTCTTGCTTTTGGAATTATTAAACCACACCTACCTTTTGGTGCGCCAAAATCTTATTTTGATAAATACAATGATGTTGAACTTCCAGAAATAGAACATCCTCAAAAACCAAAAGGGAAAACCACATGGCATGGGTCGGTTGAATTCATGAATTACAATCGTTGGAGTAAAAACCCAAATACAGATACTGATTTTGCTAATGATGTACGTCGTCATTATGCTGCATGTGTGAGTTATGCAGATGCCCAAGTAGGTAAAATTCTTGCAGCATTGAAAAGTACCGGAGCTGATAAAAACACTATTGTTGTACTTTGGGGAGACCATGGTTGGCACCTAGGAGAACATGCTATTTGGGGTAAACATAGTTTGTTTGAGGAATCGTTGCATGCACCTTTAATAATCCATTATCCAGGTATGAAACACGAAGGTGTGAATACAGATGCTATTATAGAAACAGTTGATATTTTTCCGACTTTATGTGATTTAGTAGAAATTGAAACTCCTGAATATACTCAGGGCACCTCTCTAAAAGAATTATTAGTAGTCCCTAGTGCTGATGGTCACAATGCCATAGCCTACAATAATAATGCTTCAACCATTAGAACTTCAACTCATAGGATGATTTTACATAAGGATGGATTTGTAGAGCTATATGACCATACAACAATAGAAAAAGAAACTAAAAATATAGCTAAAGAACATCCAGAATTAGTTAAGCAGTTAAAGAACAAGTTGGAAGGTAAATTGCATTAATATAATAACACCACACAATATTGTATTCATGTATTAGCGGATCAAGATTTAAATTACTATTGAGATTTTTTGACTTTTTGTTATAACTTAGTGATAGTTAAAAGCAGTAAAGGCAACGATTCAGGCAACCAAAATTAAAAACCCCTGTAAATCAATGACTTACAAGGGTTTTTGCGGAGAGACGGGGACTCGAACCCCGGCGACAGTTACCCGTCGACAGATTAGCAATCTGCTCCATTACCACTCTGGCACCTCTCCAATAGGTCTTTTAGTTTAAAAGAGCGAGCAAATTTAACTTTTACAATTCAATTCAACAAGGTTTAAAATGAAAATTATAAATTCTTTGTTAATTCTTTTATAATTCTGTTTTCTGAAAGAAATTCTTTTCCAATAACCTTTAATGCAGTGTAGGTTGGTACAGCAGCTATCATTCCAACAGCTCCAAATAATAAACCTCCACTAATTATGACAATAAATATCTCTAGCGGATGAGATCTCACACTGTTGGAGAATATAAACGGTTGACTGAAAAAGTTGTCAATTAATTGACCGATTGCAAATCCTATAGCAACATAGATTGCTTTGGCTAAAATTACAGTACTAAAATCTTGAGTTATATGACTGGACATTGTTAGAAGAATCATTAATATTCCACCAATAAATGGTCCAATGAAAGGAATCAAGTTTAATAGAGAGCATAAAAAAGCTATTACGATTGCATTTGGAGTCCCAATTATTAAAAGTAGAATAGTATAAATTACAAAGAGAATGAAGATTTGTAGTATTAGCCCCGCAAAATATCTCGACAAAAGAACTGAAATTGAGTCAAAGGATTTTTTAAATTTCTTATTTGATTTTTTTGGAATGAGTACAAGCAAGCTATTAAGTATTAGTTTAGAATCTTTTAAAAAGAAGAAAGAAATAAACATTACTGATAATATTCCGATTGTTAAGTTTCCAAGAGTCTTTCCAATTGAATTTAAAATTTCAGGTAAAAATGTAAAATCAATATTATTTAACCAATTTATATTAAAAATAGAATTATCTAAACTAAGTCCATAACTGGCTAAGTAGCTAGATAACTCTGAGTAAAGAAATAGAATATTTTCTTTAAAAGAATCTACATCTAATAATGAGAGGTTTTTACCCTGCTCAATTACAAGTGGAACAAATAATGAAATTATTCCCACAACTATTCCAAGTAAAATCATCATTGATAAAATAGATGAGGTTGTATTTTTTAATTTTAATTTTTCTGTAAAAAATCTTACAAAAGGTCTTCCTATAAGAGATACAACAGCCGCTATAATAATGTAAGATATTAATATTTGGATTTCGTTTAATAAAAGTAAACCAATACCAAATGCTAACAATATTAAAACTGCTCTTATGATTCCTTTGGAAATTTCCTTGTAATTCATATTGCTAATATATTACATATTGACAATTGAAACTGTATGAGTTGCAATTATTGCTGCAGTTTCGGCTCTAAATCTTGATTCACCAAGCGATACAGGTTTAAATTTAAGTTCAATTGCCTTATTTATTTCTCTTTTAGTAAAATCTCCCTCAGGTCCTATAAGTATAATTGAACTTGATTTAGGTTTTATGGACTTTAGAAGTAAATTTTTGTTTGGCTCCTTTTCGCAATGAGCGATGAATAATTCGTCCTTAAAATCTTTTTGAAAGAATTCTTTCAACGTTGTAACTGGATTTAGAATGGGTAAATGAGATTTTAAAGATTGTTTCATAGCAGAAACCAATACTTTTTGTAATCTATTTTCATTTAGAAATTTTCTTTCGCTTCTTTCACATATTATTGGAGTAATTTCTGAAATTCCAATTTCACTAGCTTTTTCTAAAAACCATTCAAATCTGTCATTTGATTTCAAAAGCGATATGGCTATATGTAATTTGTAATTTAACTTGTCTTTGGTATTTAAGTTTTGAATTTTTACCTCACAATTATTTTTAGATATGGATGTGATTTTAGCTTCAAAAAACAAATTTTTACCATTAGTAATATTTATATTATCTCCGACATCTTTTCTTAAAACTTTAAAAATATGTTTACTTTCTTCTTTTGAAAATTCAGCACTTATTGATTCTTTGTTAAGATTTGGTAAATAAAACAATTGCATAATTATAATTTAAAACGAGCTTGTGCACTTTTCTCTAGAGTTGAAAAATCGTTGTTATTGTATTTTAAAAATCCAACCATAGCAATCATGGCTGCGTTATCTGTGGTGTATTCAAACTTTGGAAAATATGACATGTAATTTTCAATATTTTCATTCTGTTTAAATTTTTTAATTATTCCACTATTACAAGACACACCACCACCAAAAACTACTTTATTGATTCCTGTTTGTTTGATTGCTAAAACTATCTTTTCAAATAATATTTCAACAATAGTATTTTGAAGGGAGGCGCAAAGATTTTCTAATTCATCAGAAACAAAATTATCATTATTCTTTTTTTCTTTTTGGACATAGCGCATAAATCCAGTTTTGAGTCCACTAAAGCTGTAGTTTAATCCACCAACTTTTGGTTTAGTGAATTTATATTTTTTAGAATCACCATTTTTTGAATGCTTGTCAATATGTGGTCCAGCAGGATAGGGTAGTCCCAACATTTTTCCACATTTGTCAAAAGTTTCTCCTATGGCATCATCTAATGTTTCACCAATGATTTCCATATCAAAATAATTTTTAACTAAAACTATTTGGGTATGACCACCAGATATTGTGACTCCTATAAATGGGAATGTGGGTTTTTCATCTCCGCAATCTTCAATAAAGTGAGCTAACAGGTGAGCTTGCATATGATTAACCTCAATTAATGGGACGTTTAGACCCATTGATAATGATTTTGCAAATGATGATCCAACAAGAAGAGATCCTAATAATCCAGGTCCTCTAGTGTAAGCAATAGCATTTAATTGATTTTTGTCGATATTTGCATTAATGATTGCCTGATTTACTACAGGAATAATGTTTTGTTGATGAGCTCTTGAAGCTAGCTCAGGAACTACGCCTCCAAATGATTTGTGTATTTCTTGATTAGCTATAAGATTTGAAAGTACTTTACCATCACAAAGTACTGATGCAGAAGTGTCATCACATGAAGATTCAATTCCAAGTATATACGTAGGCACTATAATTGTTTATTACAAAGATATAATATAAAAAGTATCAAAAAGTTTTTAATAAAATATAAAACATCTATTCTTGTAGTCTTCCTTTTGTCGATTACATCTTTTATAATATTAATTACTAACTCAAATTTTCAAACGTCTCTAGCAAATATTTTAGCAAAGGAAATAAACAATGAGTTTGGAACTGAAATCGTTATAAATAAAGCTACTCTAAGTTATACTGGAAAAGTAGATTTAAGAGATTTTTTAATAAGAGATCATAGAAATGACACGCTTATTTTCTTTAAAAATCTATATCTATCTCCCTCTAGTATTGGCAAGTTAGTTTCTAGTGATTTAAATTTTAATTCAATATCTGTTGATGGTTTGGATTTAAAAATTTCCACCTATTTAAATGAAAGTCAAAATAGTTTAGAAATCTTTCTTAAAAAATTAAATAAAGAAAATGACGAGTCCATAAAAAAATTTAAAAACACTGGTTTTGTTACTAGTATTTTGGCAAAAAACTCTTCATTTAAAATTATTAACTACAATAATAATTCAAATGATATTAGATTATCAAATATTGATTTTTCATTAAGTGATATTGAATTAATTAATCAAGATTTTAATTTTACTATTAACGACATTAATTTTGATTTTGAAAATAGATTAGAATTTAGCAGTTTAAGTGGAATAGTTGAAAAAAAAGACTCGATTATTTCTTTTGAAAATTCAAAGATGTTTTTTGGAAATTCTAATTTAAATGGAAATTTAAAATTAGATTATTCTAACATAACTGGGTCTGATATATATTCTTCAGAGTTTATTAACTCTATTTATATGAATCTTGAAATTAAAGATTCCAATATATCATCAAAAGATATTGGTAAGGTATTTACAAATTTTAAAACAACCTATGATGAGTCTTGGATGATTAATACAACTGTTGAAGGTTATGTTAATGACTTATTCGTAAATAATTTCTCATTAAATAACAATAGAAATACCATTAAATTAAAATCTGAAATAAAGAATCTATTTCAAGATAATTATCTGTATGCTATTAATGTTTTAAATTTTGATATTGATTCAAGAGAAATTGACAAAATTTTTCCTGACTTTTTTGGAACAATACTTCCTTCGTCTTTGAAAACTTTTGGAAAATTCAAAATGGATGGTTTCATAGATTTTAAATCCGACAATATAAGTTCAAGGTTTAATTTAATAACTAAACAAGGTTTAATAAAGTCAGATCTTAATATATATAATTTCTCAAATATTGATGACGCCTCTTACAATGGAACAATTGGAGGAGTTAACCTAGATTTATCAAGTTTTGTCAATTTAAAATATATTAATAATTCAAATTTTAAATTTCAAATTAAGGGTAAAGGTTTTACAAAAGAATTTTTAAATTCCTCAGTTAGTGGTGATATTTATGATTTAGATTTCAACAATTATAAAATTTTAAATACAAAAATTTCAGGAAATATTGTAGACCAAATTTTTGATGGAAATATGATTGTAAATGACACCAATTTATCGTTAAATTTTAATGGACTTATTGATTTTTCAGAAGATTTAGTAGATTTCGATTTTGATTTGCTTTTAGAAAAAGCTGATTTAAATGAATTAAATTTTGGTATTAATTCTGAAATAAGTGGAATCGCAAACGTAAAACTAAGAGGTTCCAAAATTGAAAACATAATTGGGGATTTAACATTAAATGACTTGGTTTTTATCTCTAAAGATCAAACCACAACTTTTGAAAACTTTAATGCTCAGCTTCGATATAATAAGGATATAAGAATAGTTAATATAAACTCAACTGATGCCTTCAGTGGAATTTTTATTGGAGAGTATGATTTTTTTAACCTAAGAAATACTTTTCTAAATAGTTTTGGCTCTCACTACAGTAATTATGTAATTAACGATAAATTAAATTTTCAAAATATTTCGTTCAATATTAATTTTAAGCCTAAGTTCTTGTCATTATTCAATAATATGATTGATATTGATGAAAACACTTTTCTTTCGGGTAATTTTAAATCTAACGGAGATTATTCAGTAAATCTTAAATCAAATTTTGTTAAATACGATGATTTTACAGCAGAATATATAGATGCTAACATTAACAATTACAACGGAAAAATTGACATAAAGAAAGTTAGTTCAAATATAATTCAAGGAAAAGAATTTGTTTTAGAGTCAAACTTTTCGAGTGATACTCTTTTTGTTAATTCTAATTACACATCCAGTTCTAATAATTTAAATAAGTTAAATTTTTATCACACCATAAATATTGACAATAATTCAGTATTTGGATTTACTGATTTAGATTTAATAATTAACGAAAAAGAATGGTTATTAAATAAAACTTTAGATAAGCCTAACTTAACTTTAAACAGGGATTCAAATGAATTTTACATCAATAATCTTTCCTTTAAAAATGAGATTCAATCTATAAATTTAAATATATCAAATTTTAAAAACCAATCTAAGTATGACATTTTATTCAAAGATGTTGAACTAAGTAGTTTTACTAATAAAGAAAAAGCTATTCTTTTTGATGGAAAAATTAACGGTAATTTGTTTTTGAATCAACAAAATGAAAAATTTGATGGAGAATCAAGTTTGATTATTTCAAATTTAAAATCTAATAATCAATTAATTGGAGATGCTAAATTAAATCTAACTCCATCAAATGATCTTAAAAAAATTGATCTAGATTTTATAATTACTGAAAATAATGAAGAAAAATTAAATATATCCGGAGATTTTTTGATTGAAGAAGATTATTACCCACTGAATCTAACATTAAAATCAAATAACTTCAAAATAAGTCCTTTTTCTAAACTGATAAAAAATTCTATTTCTGATTTTGAAGGTGTATTTAATTCAGAAATTAAAATCTCAGGAAATACATCAGAACCTGTTTTTTATGGTAACATTGAAACTTCTAATGTTGCTTTTAAAGTTCCTTATTTGAATGTGAGATATGAAATTGAAGATAATTCAACGTTTTTTCTTAATGATCAATCGTTTTATATCGATGATTTTAATATTAAAAATAAATTAACTAATACTTCTGGAAAGATTTCTGGAAAGATTTCTCATAATTTATTTAAAAATTGGTTTTTGGAATTAGATATTAACTCTAATGATTTAATGATTCTAAATACTAAGTTCAAGGATAATTCACTTTACTATGGAATAGGAATGTTCAATGGAAACGCTATTATATATGGTCCTGAGGAAAACCTTTTAATTAATCTTAGAGGATCAACTAATAAAAATACATCTTTAGTTATTCCAATTAAAGATTCAGATAATGTGGGAGATTTTAAATTTTTGAATTATGTTAACCCTAACAATGAGTTGACGGAAACTGATAAAATCGATAAATCATTGATAGTTGATTTGGATATTGATTTTAACTCAAATGCTAATCTCGAAGTTATTTTAGATTCAGAATCTCAATCTAGAATAAATGGATTTGGAAATGGAAGGTTAAATTTCAAAATAAATACTTTGGGAAACTTCAATATGTTTGGAGATTTTGAGGTAGAAAGTGGATCCTATTTTTACAAGTCCTTAGGTATAGTAAACCGTGAGTTTAATATTTTAAAAGGTTCTAGAATAGTATGGAATGGTGATCCTTATTTGGGAGATTTAAATATTAATGCAAAATATGAGGTTCCAGGTGGTGCTAATCCTGCAATATTAATTCAAAATACAAGTTTTAATAGAAAAATTCCAACCAATGTAAATGTAATTTTAGCTGGTAATTTTAATCAAATGGAGACACCTGATTTTGAAATTGAATTTCCAAACACAAGTGGACCAATTAAGTCTGAACTAGATTATTATTTAGTTGATAATGAGAAAAAACAAAAACAAGCTTTGTCATTACTATATCAAAACACTTTTATAGATGAAGTATCCTTGTCTGCAGTTTCTTCTCAAGCAATTACAAATAATTTATTTCAAAGTGCTTCAGGTTTAATTGATAATATATTTGCCAACTCTGATGATAAGATGAATATTGGAATTAATTATTTAAAAGGCGATAAAAATGCTTCATCCTCTTTATTAAACAGAGACAGACTAGGTCTTACTTTAAAAACAGAAATAAGTGACAAAATACTGGTTAACGGTAAAATTGGAGTTCCAGTTGGTGGTATTGAAGAAAATGTTATAATTGGTGATGTGCAAATAGAATTTTTATTAAATGACGAAGGTAATTTAAAAGCGAGGTTTTTTAATAAGGAAAATGAATACCAATATTTTGGAAATGACATAGGTTATACTCAGGGAATGGGAATTTCCTATGAAATTGATTTTAATAATATTAAAAATATTTTTAAAAAAAATAATAAATCTAAATCAAGAAAAAAATCAAATTAATATTTTTAAATAATTAGTTTGTAATTTTGTATCATAAATTAAGAAAATGAATATTAAAAAAATTGCTGTACTAACTTCGGGAGGTGACTCACCAGGAATGAATACTGCTTTAAGAGCTGTAGTTAGGACATGTGCATATAATAAAATTGATTGTGTTGGTGTTTCGAGAGGATTTCAAGGATTAATTAACGATGAAATCAAAACCTTAAAAACTAGAAGTGTTAGAGGAATTATTAACAGAGGAGGTACAATGCTGTATTCTGCAAGATCCGATGAGTTCAGAACCAAAGAGGGTAGAAAAAAAGCTTTTGAAAATGTTAAAAAACATAATATTGACGGTTTAGTTGTTATTGGAGGAGATGGATCATTTACTGGTGGACTTATTTTTCAAAAAGAATTTGATATTCCTGTCATTGGAATTCCTGGAACTATTGATAATGATTTGTTTGGCACTACACACACATTAGGATACGATACAGCACTTAATACTGTTATGGAAGCTATCGATAAAATTAGGGATACCGCAATATCTCATGATAGATTATTTTTTGTTGAAGTCATGGGAAGAGATGCTGGACACATTGCCTTAAATTCAGGTGTAGCCATTGGAGCACAAGAAATTTTAATTCCTGAGCAAGATAATGGATTAGAGCATTTAATTAATTCTTTAAAAGAAAGTAAAAAAAATGGTAAAACATCAAGTATAGTTGTTGTAGCTGAAGGAGATAGAACCGGTGAGAATGTATTTGAGTTAGCAAAAAATGTTGAAAAAGAATTTCCTAAATATGAGATTAGAGTATCCGTGCTAGGTCATATGCAAAGAGGAGGGTCTCCGTCTTGTTTTGACAGGGTACTTGGAACAAAAATGGGAGTTATAGCAGTTGAATCATTAATTGAGGGTCTTAAGGGTAAAATGATCGGAATAGATAACGGTGAAATAATATTAACATCTTTGAAAAAAGCAATTAAAGGTGAAACTAAAATTGATCCTGAGCTAATTAGAGTCTCTAAAATCATGAATATTTAAAAAACATTATCAATATCTCATTATTTTATAATTATATTATCAATTTCATATAATAGATAAGATTTATTTTTTTTTAATAACAGTATTGTGGTTTTTTTTTTAGGTTTGCCATCGAAATAAAATTATAAAATTATGTCAAAAATTAAATTAGGAATTAACGGTTTTGGAAGAATAGGTAGAATGGTTTTTCGTGCCTCCTTAAAAAGAAATGATGTTCAAGTTGTAGGAATAAATGATCTATTAGATGTAGAGCATTTGGCGTACCTTTTAAAATATGATTCTGTTCACGGAACATGTGATGCTTCAATTGAAGTTAAAGAAGGAGATTTAATTGTTGACAATAACGTAATTAGAATTACAGCCGAAAGAGATCCGAAACAGATTAGTTGGGATAGTATTGGTACTGACATAGTAGCAGAATGTACTGGAATTTTTACATCTTTAGAAAAAGCTCAATCACATATTGATGGTGGTGCAAAAAAAGTAGTTATTTCCGCTCCATCTCCTGATGCTCCAATGTTTGTCATGGGAGTTAATCACAATGATGTTAAAGCAAGTGATTTAATAGTTTCTAACGCTTCTTGTACAACTAACTGTCTTGCTCCAGTTGCAAAAGTTTTACATGATGAGTTTGGAATTTCTGATGCATTAATGACTACAGTACATGCTACAACTGCTACTCAATTTACTGTCGACGGACCCTCGAAAAAAGACTTTAGAGGAGGAAGGAGTTCTTTGGTTAATATTATGCCTGCTTCGACAGGAGCTGCGAAGGCTGTAACTAAAGTTATCCCAAGCTTAGCTGGAAAAATTACTGGAATGGCGTTTAGAGTTCCTACTGCTAATGTTTCTGTTGTAGATTTAACTGTAAAGTTGAATACTGAAACTTCTTATGATAAGGTTATGGAAGCTTTAAAATCTGCATCAGAAAATGAATTAAATGGTGTTTTAGGTTTCACTAAAGATTTAGTAGTTTCTCAAGATTTTATTGGCGATGCAAGAACTTCTATTGTTGATTATAATGCAGGAATTGAATTAAATTCAACATTCTTTAAAATTGTTACATGGTATGATAATGAGGCAGGTTATTCAAATAAGCTTATAGACTTAGCTACACACATAAATTCATTATAATTTTTTAATTTTAAGCTAAATGAGATTAATTGTTGATAGCGGATCTACCAAAACTGATTGGATTGCTATTGATGATAATGGAAATATTCTTTTCGAAACATTTACTTTAGGTCTAAATCCACAGGTTTTAACTGAATACATTATAGAGGAACGTATTATTAATAACTACGATTTATACCAAAATAGAAAAAAGATTAAAAAAATCCATTTTTACGGAGCAGGTTGTGGTACTAAGCCTCCAAAAGATCTTCTAAAAAAAGTTTTATCAACTATTTTTGTAAACTCAGAGTTTGACATTAAAGAAGATACTTACGCTGCAGTTTATGCTTGTTGTAAGCCTGGTGAAAAAGCAATAGTATCCATTTTAGGAACTGGTTCTAATTGTAGCTACTACGATGGAAAAGAAATTCATCAAAAAGTAACTTCTTTGGGTTATGTTTTAATGGATGATGCAAGTGGGAATTATTTTGGTAGACAACTTTTAAGAGATTATTATTTTAATAAACTTTCTAAAGAACTTGAAACAAAATTTAAAGAAGAATTTAATTTAGAAGCAGAAGTTATCAAAGATTACTTATACAAAAAACCTAATCCTAATACATATTTAGCAAAATTTGCCAAATTTTTAGTTCAAAATAAAGATCTTAAATATTCAAAAAAATTAATTAAAAAAGGTTTTAACTTATTTATTTCAAACCAGATAAGACAATTTGATAACTGTAAAGATGTTAAGTTACATTTTGTAGGTTCTATTGGATTTTATCTTAAAGATGAATTAGAAAAAAGAATTATTAAGAAAAATTTGAAGTTAGGCAAGGTGCTAAGAAGACCAATTGAAGGTTTGGTTGCTTATCATCAAAGTTTATAATTCTATTTTTTTGCTATAACTGAAATTTCAATTTTTGCATTTTTAGGTAATCCTGACACTTCAACCGTTTCTCTTGCAGGTGCTAATTGTTTACTAAACCTTTTTCCATAAATCTCATTTACAACAGTAAAATCTTCCATATTAGTTAAAAATATAGTAGTTTTTATAATATCATTAAAGTCATAACCAGCTTCTCTTAAAACTGAATCTATATTGTTTAAAACTCTAATTGTTTCATTTTCGATTGAAAAATTATCCATCTCCATGGTTGTTGGATCTAGTGCTATTTGTCCTGAAAGGTAAAGAGTGCCGTCAATGAGAACTGCTTGATTATAAGGCCCTACGGGCTCTGGAGCTTCATTTGAATTTATTATTTTTTTCATATTTGGTTGTGAATAATTATTAAAACTAATTAAACAAATTAAAATTATTAGAAAATTTAATTTATAGTCTTTTGTCTGGTAATCTTCTTTTATCATATTTTAGATCGCTTAGTAAATCAGACTTTATCCCAATAAAGAAATACCACGAGGCTCTAGTACTGAACGGTACCCAATTAAAATTCATTTTCCAACTATCTAAGTCTCTTTCAAATCTAAGCTGCGTATAAGTTACTCCTTTGTTTTTAAAGTCGTAACCAGATGACCCTCCAATTCTCCATTTTTTCGATAGATCAACATTTGCAGAAAGCATTAATGAATTATTTGTAATATCTCTTTGTTTTTTATTGTTTGAATATGTTAACGAGTGTGCAATTCTTACATCCCAGGGAATTTGGTTCTGATAAAGCTTCAAACCTTTTTCATCTTCTTCTTTATTTTCATCTTCATCCTCCTCATTATTATCAAAAGAACTGTCTGCAAAATCGTTTGCTCTACCGAACAAATCGTCACTTCTACCGCCACTTCTTGAATTATCTGATTCTTTAGATTTATCGTTTTTTGAATTTTTACTTGAATACGAAAAACCTAAATTTATATTAGCGCTAGTCATTCTAAATAATCCACCTCCATCATTAATATTAAGAGTGTTTATCCTTCTACCATTTTCGTTAACTGTGTATGGATCAAATGTTGCACCTAGATTTAAATCTAATTTATCTTCAAATAGTGATGTAGATGTTGTCATTCTTACTGGACTCCATTTCAATGAATCTGCCGCTATATTATAACTTGTGGAAAAATTTAAATTATTTAAAAGTTTAATTTTTTTAGGCTCTAGCTTCATACTGTCCTTATCTTTTATTTTGGCTTCAAGAACATTGCTTAAACCAAAACCTATTGAACTTGAAAAGGTTTTCCCTGGTGTTCCAAAAAATCCACCTTCAAAGCGTGTGTATTCGCTGGTATTTCCGTTAGCATCTATAATATATTCATCATAATATTTTTCAAAACTTGGATTTATTCCATAAGTTACTGAGGGTCTCATAACGTGTCTTATAGATTGAATTTTTTTACCTTCTTTGAAGTTAAACACACCATATACAGTTGTTCCTAGGCTGGCGCTAAAACTGTACTTATTAAACCTGTCAAATCCTTTTATTGTATCTTTTTTTCCTATTGTTTGATTAATTATATCAAAGTCATTTCTTTTTATTGTTTGTCCAGTCCATACTTCATCGAACTTTCCACTCAAACTAACACTTAGATGCTTTAAAAATTTGAAGTTAGTTCCAATAGGAATGGAATGTTTCATACCATATTTGGCATCGTCAAACATTTCTTTTTTTAAGAATAATGAATCTGATGTTTGAATTCTATTTTCTCCTCTGACGGTGTATTGTAGATTTATATTTTTCAAAATCCCTTTCTTTTGACCATTTCTTTTAACAAAAGGATAAACTCTTTCAACATTGGCCTGAAGAGTAGGTAAACTCATGTTTACTGTTTGAGTTCTAGTATTTTGTGAATGTGAAGCTGTTAAGGATAAATTAACTGAGGGATACCCTCTAAAAGTTTTTGAATAAGAAACAGATGAATTCAAAGTATTATTCAAAAAATTAGGAGTATTAAGTTGATTTACTGATTCTCTAAAATAATTGCTACTTCCTAAATTAACAGAAGCTGAAAATCTACTATTAGGATTTGATTTTGAATCCTGACTGTGAGACCATCTAATATTGTAAATATTATTTTTTGAATACCCTGGCAGTCCTCTCTCTCCGTTTATTAAATTTTCAAATCTTAAACTTAGTGATCCCGTATAATTATATCTTACCTTATATTTTGATTCAGCTCTGAACCCATAACTTCCGTTTGTATAATAATCAGCCAAAAGAGTTACGTCAAAAAGATCACTTGGAGCAAAATAATATCCTCCATTTTGAATAAAATATCCTCTTTCGTTGTTTTGTCCAATACTTGGAAAAATAAAACCTGTGGCTCTATTTTGCGTAAGAGGAAAATATGCAAATGGTAAAAAAATTGGTGTTGGTACATCCGCAACATAAATATTACTGAGTCCTGCAATAATTTTATTTTTAGGAATGAATTTTCCTTTTCTTACTCTAATATAATAATCAGGATTTTCTTTTTTAGAGGTGGTTACTTTTGCTTCTTTTATAAAATAAACTGAATCGTTTTCTTTTTTGGTTGCTAAAGCTGCAACATTCATCCCGCTTTGTTCACTTCTAGAATTCCATATTAATGCTTTTTTTGTATCAAAATTAAATCTTATTGAATCTGGATTTACTTCGTTACCTGCCTGTTTAAAATAAGGTGGTTGGATAAGAGCGCCAGAAGAATCTCTAATTCTTCCAGCAGAGACCTCATTTTTATTATAATCTAAAACTATAATTCCAGCTTTCAGCTCAGTGTCTTGATAATAAAGTTCAGCCTTGTCATATAAATATAGTTTTCCTTTTTTTTTGTCAATTTTAATATATCCTTTCGCGTTCCTAGTAATTTTACCTAATAACAAAGGTTTTTTCTTCAACGAATCATTTGAAGTGATACTATCAACTTCCTTAATATCTTGTGAATAATTAATTTGAAAAGTAAGTAATACTATCAAAATAAAAATTAATTTGATGATGTTATAATTATGTGTTTTTATTGTTGACAGATTAAATCGTTTAAGCAGTAAAATTACATATATTTTTCAAGTGATAATTTATTATGAAAAATTTAATTAAGCTTGTCGTTAATTTAACTGTTTTAGCTTTATTTTTTTTAAACGCAAGTTTTTTATTCTCTCAGGAGAATAATAATAGTTTTACAGTTGTTTTGGATCCTGGACACGGCGGTAAAGACCCTGGAAACAGAGGAAATGGATATTATGAAAAAAACATTGCTTTGTCAATAGCTTTAAAAGTTGGATCAGAGTTAGAAAAACAAAGAGATATTAAAGTTATATACACTAGAAAAAAAGATGTTTTTGTAAATCTGTTTAAAAGAGCTGAAATTGCTAATAAAGCAAAAGCTGATTTGTTTATTTCTATTCACTGTGATTCTCACACCTCAAATGCTTACGGAGCAGGAACATTTGTTTTAGGTTTACATGCAAATCAAAGAAATTTTGAAATTGCAAAAAAAGAAAATTCAGTAATTTTTAAAGAAGAAAACTATGAACAAAAATATGATGGATTTGATCCTAATTCACCAGAATCTGTAATAAGTTTAGTTCTTATGCAGGAAGACTATTTGGATCAAAGTATAGTTATAGCAGATTTAATTCAAAAAGCATTTGTTTCTGATTTAAAAAGAAAAAACAGGACTGTGAAACAAGCTGGATTTATTGTCTTAAAATATACTTACATGCCTAGTGTTTTAGTCGAGACTGGATTTTTAACAAACAAAAAGGAGGGAGCGTATTTAAATTCTAAAAAAGGTCAAACAGAAATGTCTAAATCAATTGCAAAAGGAATTTTGAGATATAGAAAGTCAATTAGCTCGGATGTAATTAAAAATGACAGTGAATTATTTAGTGATTTAGACAAAAATTATATTGATAAATATTTTTTAAAAATCCAAATAGCTTCAAGTTCAAAAAAAGTTCCTTTAAAATCATATAATTTTAAAGGCCTAGGAAATCTTAGTTACTTAAAAAATAATAATACATATCGATACTATTTTGAAAGGACTCAGGACTATACTTTAGCTAAGTTAATGTTAAAAAGGGCTGTTAAAAGCGGCTATAAAGACGCGTTAATCGTTGCTTTTAAAAATGATAAAAGTATTACAATAGAAGAATATTTATCTTCTTATAAAAAATAAATTTTGATAAAATAATTCATAACTTTGAATAAATCAATTTTACAACTTGAAAAATAAAAACGAAATAAAAACTGGATTATTAGTCATCATTGGAATTGGCTTATTTATTTTTGGCTTTAGCTATTTAAAGTCTAATGATATCTTTGTTAGCGATAGAACGTTTTATTCCATTTATGATGATGTTGAAGGAGTTGTTAATGGAACGACTGTTACAGTTAATGGATTCCCTGTTGGAAGTATTACTGATATATCCTTTTTTAAAAATAATAGTTTACTTGTTAAATTTAGAGTAGAGAATGATATAAAATTTTCAGTTAATAGTATAGCACAAATTTATGAAACAGGTCTAATAGGAGGAAAGGCTTTAGCTATCATTCCAGCTATGGATAACAGTAGAGTGGCAGTTTCTTTAGATACTTTAAAGTCATCAGTTGCACCTGGTTTAACAGAACTTGTGAATGATAAACTTACTCCTTTGCAAGAAAATATTGAAACAATGATACTCAGTGCAAATGATGTTTTGGAAAAAATTAATTTAGTTTTTGATGATCCTACAAGAGCTAATCTAAGAACAAGTGTTTCTGATTTTTCAGAAACAATAACAGATTTAAAAGAAACTAGTGCTTTGATTAAATCTATTGTAAAGTCAAACAAGAGCAGTATAAACAACTCTATTGAAAATATTAATGATATTTCAAGTGACCTTTCTTCAATTTCTAGTACAATAAAATCTAGTGATTTAGAATTGACTTTAAATAATTTAAAATCATCCTCTGACAATTTAGCATCTGTATTAAATAATATAAATAATGGAAATGGATCTATATCAAAATTAATTTCCAGTGATACTTTATTCAATAATTTGAATAATGCTTCTAAATCTATTGATCTTTTACTTGAAGATATTAGGCTAAACCCTAAAAGATATATTCATTTCTCTGTTTTTGGAAAAAAAAACAAACCATTTCAATCAAATAAAAATTAATCTTTGATTTCAGTAATTCCTAATATAATTTTTATAGCTGTTTTTTGTTATGCCATATTTTTGTTTAGCAAAAATGTTAAAAAAATATACAGAAATATAAATCTCGGAATTTCAATTGATAGAACTGATAATAAAAAAACTAGATTATTTCAAATGCTTAGAATTGCTTTTGGACAGTCTAAAATGATTGATAAGCCAATTGTTGGTTTATTACATATAGTAGTTTACGTTGGATTTTTAGTTATTAATATTGAATTACTTGAAATTATTGTTGATGGTGTTCTTGGTACGCACAGAGTATTTGCTCCATTCTTAGGTTCTTTTTATAATTTTCTAATAGCATTTTTTGAAATATTTGCATTGTTAGTTATTGTTTCAGTAGTTATTTTTTGGATTAGAAGAAACATGTTGAGTATTAAAAGGTTTCTTAGTCTTGAAATGAAAGGATGGCCAAAAAATGATGCTAATATTATTCTTTATGTAGAAATTGTTTTAATGGGCTTGTTTTTAACAATGAATGGCGCAGATTTTTGGATTCAACAAAATGCTCCTGAATTTAATTATGCCTCTGCTGGTTCCTTTCCAGTTAGTCAATACTTATTACCTCTTTTTGACGGTTTGTCTTCAAATGTTGTTTTTGTTATTGAAAGATCTGCTTGGTGGTTACATATTATTGGAATTTTATGTTTTTTAAATTATTTATATTATTCAAAACACCTTCACATTCTACTAGCATTTCCAAACACCTACTTTGCTAATTTAAATGTAAAAGGAAAATTTTCAAATTTAAAATCAGTCACTAATGAAGTTAAAATGATGCTGGATCCAAGTATAGATCCATACGCTTCCACTTCATCTGTTGAAGTTTCTAAATTTGGCGCTTCTGATGTTTTTGATTTATCAAAAGTTCAATTATTAAATGCTTATACGTGTACAGAATGCGGAAGATGTACAAGCGAATGTCCTGCAAATCAAACTGGCAAAAAACTTTCACCACGAAAAATTATGATGGACACTAGAGATAGGGTGGAAGAAGTCGGAAGAAATATAGATAATAATAATGGCGAGTTTAAAAGTGATGGTAAAGAACTGCTTAGTGATTATATTTTAAAGGAAGAATTATGGGCTTGTACCTCATGTAATGCTTGTGTTGAGGCATGTCCAATTGGAATAGATCCTTTATCCATAATAATGGATATGAGAAGGTATTTAGTCATGGAAAAATCAGATGCTCCACCTGAACTTAATAATATGATGTCCAATATTGAAAATAATGGAGCACCGTGGCCATTTAACCAAATGGATAAACTTAATTGGAAAAATGAAATTTAATTTTAATATATATAAATGAAACAAGAAGACGTTGACAAATTACTTAGTGAAAAAATTGAAGATGGTGAGCATATCAGTCCAATTCTTCCTGAGGGAATTAAAAATTATTTAATTGATATAGATGGCACTATATGTGACGATATTCCAAACGAGGAACCTGAAAGGATGGCAACAGCTAATGTTTATCCTGATGCTTTAATTACTTTAAATAAATGGTATGATGAAGGTCATATTATTTGTTTTTTTACGTCAAGAGTTGAAGAACATAGAGATGTTACAGAAAACTGGCTGAATAAACACGGATTTAAGTTTCACGGTATGGTAATGGGGAAACCAAGAGGAGGTAATTATCATTGGATAGATAATCATTTAGTAAAAGCCACTAGATACAATGGTAAATTTACTGACTTAGTTGATAAAAAAGTAACTATTGAAGTGTTTGACGACGGTCAACATGAATAATTATGAAAAAAATAGAAATTCATACATTTTCAGAACTAATTGCGCAAGGGAAAACACCTGAAATTTTATTTTGGGTAGGTTGTGCTGGTAGTTTTGATGAAAGAGCAAAAAAGATTACAAAAGCATTTGCGAATATTTTAAATCAAGCAAATGTTTCTTTTGCTGTACTTGGAAGTGAAGAAGGATGTACTGGAGACCCTGCTAAACGAGCAGGAAATGAATTTTTATTCCAAATGCAGGCACTAACAAACATTGAAGTTCTAAATGGTTACAACATAAAAAAAATAGTAACTACATGTCCCCATTGTTTTAACACTCTTAAAAATGAATATCCAGAACTTGGCGGAAATTATGATGTTATGCATCATACTCAGTTTATTAAATCACTATTAAATGATGGTAGGATTTCTGTCAAAGGAGGAACTTTTAAAGGGAAAAGAATAACATTTCATGATCCCTGCTATTTAGGACGTGCTAATAATGTTTATGAAGCACCAAGAAATGTTTTAGAAAAACTTGATATAGAACTTTCTGAAATGAAGAGTTGTAAACAAAAAGGACTTTGTTGTGGTGCAGGCGGAGCACAAATGTTTAAGGATGCCGAAAAAGGAGATAAAGAAATTAATATAAAAAGGACTGAAGAAGCCCTTGAAACTAAGCCAGACATTATAGC
>CBFHJJ010000015.1:0-30910 GCA_965655865.1 Flavobacteriaceae bacterium
GCCCCATTTATTTTTTAATTTTTGTAACATTTACCCTAAAATATCAGCAATTTGCTGCGCCAATTCAATACCAATTCTGTCTTGTGCTTCATTAGTAGCAGCTCCAATATGAGGAGTTAAAGAAATCCTTGGGTGCATTAATAGTTTAATTTCAGGTTTTGGTTCGTTTTCAAACGTGTCTAAACCAGCAAAAGAAACTTTTCCTGAATCTAAGGCGTTAACTAATTCAACTTCGTTTACAACACCACCTCTAGCTGCATTTATTAAACCTACACCATCTTTCATTAATTCAAACTGTTCTTTATCTATAATATAATTTTTCTGAGCTGGAACGTGTAAACTAATAAAATCTGATTTACATAAAAGTTCATCTATTTTAGAAATTTTAATATTAATGTCAACGGAATGATTATCCATGAATTCAAGTTTCACAGTAGCTTCTTCTAAAAATTTATCATAAGCCAGAACATTCATTCCGGCTCCGATAGCGATTTTTGCAGTTTCTCTACCAATTCTTCCAAAACCAATAATTCCTAATGTTTTCCCTCTCAATTCAACTCCTTTTGCATAGGCTTTTTTTAACTTTTTAAAGTTTGAATCACCATCTAATGGCATTGAACGATTAGATTCATGTAGAAACCTAACTCCACTATATAAGTGCGCAAATACTAGCTCTGCAACAGAGGAGGAGGATGCAGCTGGAGTATTTATTACATTGATGTTTTTACTTCTAGCATACTCAACATCTATATTATCCATTCCAACACCACCACGTCCAATAATTTTCAAACCTGGGCATTTATCAATCAATTCTTTTCTTACAGTTGTTGCACTTCTAACGAGTATTACGCTAATATCTTCTTTGTTAATGTAATTCTCTAATTGCTCTTGAGCAACATTTGTAGTAATAATATTGAAACCTGATTTTTTTAATTCTTCAACTCCGGAATTAGAAATACCATCGTTTGCTAAAACATTTATCATTATTTTTTAATTTTAAACTAGTTTGTTAAGTTGATTCATTACTTCAATTAAAACTTTAACTGAGCTAATATCTAATGCATTATAAATTGAAGCTCTGTATCCGCCTACAGATCTATGTCCGTTGACCCCGCTTATATTAGCTTCCAAACATAAACGATCGAAATGTTCCTTATGGTTTTGATCATTAAGATTAAAGGTTACATTCATTAAACTTCTATCTTCTTTTTTTGCAAACCCATTAAAAAGATCATTTGAGTCAATTTCGTTGTAAAGTAAATTTGCTTTCTCAATGTTTTTATCTTCTATTGCTTTAATCCCTCCGTTTTTGGTCAACCACTCTAAAGTTAACATTGAAGTATAAACAGCAAACACTGGAGGTGTATTAAACATGCTATCTTTATCAATATGTACTTTATAATCCAACATTGAAGGAATAGTTCTTGAAACCTTTCCAAGTATTTCTTCTTTTACTACAACTAAAGTGGTTCCTGCAGGCCCCATATTTTTTTGAGCTCCAGCATATATTAATGAAAATTTAGAAAAATCAATATCTCTTGAAAAAATATCTGAAGACATATCACATATCAAATTTGTATCAGATTCTGGAATATCATGAAATTGAGTACCAAAAATTGTATTGTTAGTAGTAATGTGGAGATAATCTAGATCAGAATCAACTGAGTAACCTTTGGGAATATAATTAAAATTGGCATCCTTTGAAGAGGCAATCTCTATTGCGTCTCCAAAATTTTTCGCTTCTTTTAATGCTTTTGTAGACCAAGCTCCTGTGTTTATGTAACCCGCTTTATTTTCAAGCAAATTGTAAGCAGTCATTAAGAACTGCATACTAGCTCCTCCTTGTAAAAATAAAGCTTTATAACCTTTGTTATTTAGATTTAATAAGTCTAAAGCTAGAGTAGTGGCTCTATCCATAATTTCAACAAAATCTTTACTTCTGTGTGAAATTTCAATTAAAGACAAATTAGAATTGTTAATATTCAAAATTCCGTTTGAAGCTTGTTCTATAACAGATCTTGGAAGAATACTTGGTCCGGCGCTAAAATTATGTTTTTTCATGTTTTTTAAAAGTATCGAAATTAATCATTTACTTGATATCAAATATGGTACCTAAATTAAGATATCATCATATTTTCAACAAAAATTTAATAGTATCATTATTATCTGCATAATCACTAATAGTGGGACACTGTGTTTGACCAAATTTGATATTAGTTTTTAGGTCCAAATTACTTACCACACATTGAATGCTGTTTGAGTTATTTTGAATTAGTTTTATTATATCTTTTTTGTCATCATAAAATTCATAAAACAAACAACCTATTGGAGATCCAAGCTTTGTTTCTTCTTTGAGTATTAAAAATCCATTTTCAATGAACTTTTCTTTACTCATTAAATAAACTGCTTTATTATAATCAAAATTATTAACGTATTTATTATGATTTATAATTTCTTTATAACTAAAAAACGCATTAAATAGTACATCTAAATCATAACCTCTTGGCAAAAATACTTTAGATACGCTTCTGCAACCTAAACCAAAATAGTTAAATATATCATTGGATAAACCTGCAAGATCATTATCAGATTCATTGCCATCTAATACAGCAATAGAGTGTCTTGTTTTTCTTAGTAGGTTGGGGTACTTACTAAAATAATAATCAAAATATCTGTGAGAATTATTATTTCCAGTTGCAATTACACCATCAAAATTTTTAAGTTTTTCGCTTTCAAATACAACTTTGTTTTTAAATTTTTCATTTCTTGACACTAAAAACCTAACTATAAATGGAATTAATAACTTATCATCAGAGGATAACTTTACCAAACAATCAAAGTTTAATAGCAAAGAACACAATAAATCATGAAAACCAACAGCAGGGATATTACCAGCCATTATTATTGCAATTCTTTTAGATGATTTGTCCTTAATATTATATCTAGATAACCAATCGGATATAATATTTTCATCCAGTGAGTTTGACCAGTTTTTAAGGGATAGTTTTAAATTATCAATAGTAAACCAGGAGTTGTAACTCTTTGCTTCAATTAGAGTTTCTTCCAATAGCAAATCCCATTTTGGAAAATTTTTATTTTCATCTTTATAGCTATTTTCTTTAAAAAGAGTGCCTAGTTCAGAAAAAGCTTTTATTCTTTCTTTAAAATCTGGTGTCAAACTTGTCTGTGATTTTTATTGGTATTATTTTTGCGCAAATCTAAGTAAAGATTGAATATTTTACAATGGCAATAATAATAACTGAAGAATGCATTAATTGTGGTGCATGTGAACCAGAATGTCCAAATACAGCAATTTATGAAGCTGCATATGAATGGAAGTACGCTGATGGTACAAGTTTAGAAGGTGATTTAATACTTCCCAACGGAAAAAGTGTAAATGCTGAGTTAGAACAAGAACCTATTTCTGATGAATTTTATTTTATATCTCCGGATAAATGTACTGAATGCAAAGGTTTTCATGAAGAACCACAATGTGCAGCTGTTTGTCCTGTTGATTGTTGTGTGCCTGATGATCAAAATGTAGAAACTGAAGAACAATTATTGTCAAAACAAAAATTCATGCACCCTGATAATTAATTTATGAAAGCTGGAATTGTAGGACTACCCAATGTTGGAAAATCAACATTATTCAATTGTTTATCTAACACCAAAGCACAGAGCGCAAATTTTCCATTTTGTACTATTGAGCCAAACATAGGGATTATTAATGTACCTGATCAAAGATTAACTGAACTTGAATCTTATGTTAATCCAGAAAAGGTTATTCCTGCTACTGTCGAAATCGTTGATATTGCTGGACTGGTAAAAGGTGCTAGCAAGGGAGAGGGCTTAGGAAATCAATTTTTAGCTAATATTAGAGAAACTGATGCTATTATTCATGTTTTAAGATGTTTTGATGATAATAACATTGTTCATGTTGAAAACACTATTGATCCAGTAAGAGACAAAGAAATAATTGATTTAGAGTTACAGCTTAAAGATTTAGAAACTTTAGAAAAAAGAAAAGATAAAATATCACGTTTAATAAAAACGGGAAATAAGGAAGCTGCATTTCAAAATGATGTATTGATTAAAATAATTCATCATTTACAATCATTTAACCCTGTGCGAAGCATTGAGTTTACTGAAAAAGAAAAGGAATTTTCTAATACGTTAGATCTTATTACCAATAAACCAGTTTTATATGTTTGTAATGTTGATGAATCTTCAGCGATAAACGGCAATGGTTATGTCAACAAGGTCAAAGAAGCTATTAAAAATGAAAATTCTGATTTGCTAATATTAGCTGTTGCAACTGAGGCAGATATAAATGAATTAGATAATTTTGAAGACAGAAAAGCTTTTTTAGACGATATAGGATTAAGCGAAGCAGGTTCATCAAAGCTTATTAAAAAATCATACGACTTACTAAATCTTCAAACTTATTTTACAGCTGGCGTCAAGGAAGTCAGAGCATGGACAATTAATAAAGGTATGACTGCTCCTCAAGCTGCTGGAGTTATACATACAGATTTTGAAAAAGGATTTATTAGAGCAGAAGTGATTTCTTTTAATGATTATTCTGAATATAAAAGTGAAATCAAGGTTAAAGAAGCCGGTAAATTAAATATTGAAGGAAAAGAATATATAGTTAAGGATGGTGATATAATGCACTTTAGATTTAACGTTTAAAAAAAGATTTCAACAACTGATTAATTCTATTGTTAATTAATTTATTAAAACACCAAAAAAATTTTTTTTAATCCACACCTATATTAGCTATTTTCGTAGCAATGTCAGTTTCATCAAACTATACTGAAGATAATATTCGTTCATTAGATTGGAAAGAGCATATTAGAATGCGTCCAGGGATGTATATTGGTAAGCTTGGGGATGGTTCTTCACCTGATGATGGTATTTATATTTTATTAAAAGAAGTTCTAGATAATTCGATTGACGAATTTGTTATGGGTGCGGGAAAAACTATTGAAATTTCTATTTCTGAATCTGGTGTTTCTGTAAGAGATTTTGGAAGAGGAATTCCGCTTGGAAAAGTTGTAGATGTAGTTTCTAAAATGAATACGGGTGGTAAGTACGATTCAAGAGCATTTAAAAAATCAGTTGGTTTAAATGGAGTAGGTACTAAAGCTGTGAACGCTTTGTCTTCAAGTTTTAAAGTTGAATCTTGTAGAGATGGAAAAATTAAATCTGTATTTTTTGAAAAAGGAAATTTAACATTTGATAACGATATTGAAGAATCTTCTAAAAGGAAAGGAACTAAAGTAACTTTTGTCCCAGATGATATAATATTTAAAAAATATAAATATAGAGGTGAGTATGTTTCTAAAATGCTCAAGTATTATGTTTACTTAAACCCAGGTTTAACCATAGTTTTTAATGGCGAAAAATACACTTCAAAAAACGGTCTTAAAGATCTTTTAGAAGATAATAATGATGTTGATAAATTATTGTACCCAATAATACATCTAAAAGGGGACGATATTGAAATTGCCTTAACACACAGTAAAGTTCAATACAGTGAAGAATATTATTCATTTGTAAATGGTCAGCATACAACACAAGGAGGTACTCATCAGTCAGCTTTTAGAGAAGCTTTAGTTAGGGTTGTTAGGGATTTTTATGGAAAACCATATGATGCTAGTGATATTAGAAAATCTATTATTTCTGCCGTAAGCATTAAGGTAATGGAGCCTGTTTTTGAGTCTCAAACTAAAACTAAATTAGGTTCAACTGAAATGGGTGGCGGTCTTCCCACTGTTAGATCATACATTAATGATTTTATAGGGAAATATTTAGACAATTACCTTCATAAAAATCCTAAAACTGCTGAGGAAATTCAAAAAAAAATTATTCGAGCAGAAAAAGAAAGAAAAGAGTTGTCGGGTATAAGAAAGTTAGCTAGAGAAAGAGCTAAAAAATCAAACTTACATAATAAGAAGTTAAGAGATTGTCGTGTACATCTTGGTGATATGAACAAAGAAAACAGGCTAGATTCAACTTTGTTTATAACAGAGGGAGATTCAGCTAGTGGATCAATTACTAAATCAAGAAATGTAAATACTCAAGCGGTCTTTAGTTTAAGAGGAAAACCTCTTAATTGCTATTCAATGACAAAGAAAATTGTTTATGAAAACGAAGAATTTAATTTACTCCAAGCTGCTTTAAATATTGAAGAAAGTATAGAATATCTTAGGTATAATAATATAGTAATAGCTACAGATGCTGACGTTGATGGTATGCATATTAGATTGCTTTTAATTACATTTTTTTTACAATTCTTCCCTGAGCTTATAAAAGAGGGTCATTTATACATACTACAAACTCCACTTTTTAGAGTTAGAAATAAGAAAGAAACGATTTACTGTTATTCTGAAAATGAAAGAGTTGATGCCGTTAATAAATTAGGTTCAAAACCTGAAATCACGAGGTTTAAAGGACTTGGTGAAATATCTCCTAATGAATTCAAACACTTTATTGGGGAAAGTATAAAACTAGATCCTGTCATGTTAGATGAAAATTTTAGTATCGATGAACTTCTATCATTTTATATGGGTAAGAACACACCTGACAGACAGAAATTTATAATAGATAATTTAAAAGTTGAATTGGATAGAATAGATTCTTAATATGGAAGAAGATTACATTGAGCAAAGCCAGCCAAGTTCAGAAAATGAATTAGAAGATTCATTGATCAGAGTTTCAGGAATGTATAAAGACTGGTTCCTTGATTATGCTTCATATGTAATATTAGAAAGAGCTGTTCCTTCAATTGAAGATGGTTTTAAACCTGTTCAAAGAAGAATTCTTCATTCGATGAAAGATTTAGATGACGGAAGGTTTAACAAGGTTGCTAATATAGTCGGACACACAATGCAGTATCATCCTCATGGAGATGCAAGTATTGCAGATGCAATGGTTCAGATAGGACAAAAGGATCTTTTAATCGAAACGCAAGGTAACTGGGGAAATATTTTAACTGGAGATAGATCTGCAGCTTCAAGATATATTGAGGCTAGGTTGTCAAAGTTTGCTCTAGAAGTAGTTTTTAGTCCAAAAATTACTAAATGGCAATCATCTTACGATGGTAGGAGAAAGGAACCTATTAATTTGCCTGTTAAGTTTCCATTGCTGTTGGCTCAAGGGGGTGAAGGTATAGCAGTTGGATTATCAACAAAAATTTTACCACATAATTTCATTGAACTAATTGATTCTTCCATTAAATGTTTGAAAGGTCAAAAATTTATAATATATCCTGACTTTCCAACTTCTGGTATTATGGATGTTAGTAATTATAATGATGGTTTAAGAGGAGGAAGGATTAAAGTTAGAGCTAGAATAAATCAATTAAATAAAAATACACTAGTTATTAGTGAGATACCATTTACAACAACAACTTCTTCCTTGATTGACTCAATATTAAAGGCAAATGACAATGGTAAAATTAAAATCAAAAAGATTGAGGATAACACTGCCAATAATGTAGAAGTTTTAGTTCATTTACCTTCAAATGTTTCTCCCGATAAAACTATTGATGGTTTATTTGCTTTTACATCATGCGAAACATCTGTTTCTCCACTGGGGTGTGTTATTGAAAACAATAAGCCTTTGTTTATTGGTGTTTCAGAAATTTTAAAAAGATCTACCGAAAACACAAAAGATTTATTGAGACTTGAGTTAGAGTATAAAAAAAGTGATTACGAAAATCAATGGCATTACGCTTCGCTTGAAAGAATTTTTATCGAGAACAGAATATATAGAGACATAGAAAATGTCGATACTTGGAAAGGTGTAATTTCTGCAATTTCAAATGGTTTAAAGCCTTTTACAGCACATTTAAAAAGAGAGGTAGTTGAGGATGATATAGTTAGATTAACTGAAATTAAAATTAAAAGAATTTCAAAGTTTGACATCGACAAAGCACAAATCAAAATTGAAGCCATTGAAGATGAATTAGATAAAATCGCATTTAATTTAGGTAATCTTACTGATTTTGCTATTACTTATTTTAAAAACCTTAAGTCTGTTTACGGTAAAGAAAAAAGGAGGAAAACAGAGATTAGGATTTTTGCAGATGTAGATGCAAAGAAAGTAGTTGTAAAAAACTGTAAACTATATGTTAACAGAGAGGAAGGGTTTATTGGAACCTCAATAAAAAGAGACGAATTTGTTGAAGAATGTTCTGATATTGATGACGTTATAACTTTTACTGAGGATGGTAAAATGATGGTAACAAAAGTAGAATCTAAAAAATTTATTTCCAAAAACATTAAACATGTAGCTGTTTTTAAAAAGAAAGACAAAAGAACAGTATATAATATGATATATAGAGATGGCAAGAAGGGTACTTCCTACATAAAAAGATTTAGTGTAACAGGAGTTACAAGAGATAAAGTGTATGATTTAACTAATGGAAATGAAGATTCAAAAATGTTATATTTTTCTGCTAATCCAAATGGTGAAGCTGAAATAGTAAATATAATTTTAAGGCAAACTGGCTCGATTAAAAAATTAAAGTGGGAGTTAGATTTTGCAGATTTAGATATTAAAGGAAGATCCTCCAAAGGAAATATTGTTTCTAAGTATACAATTAACAAAATTGAATTCAAAGAAAAAGGATTGTCCACTTTAAAGCCTAGAAAAATTTGGTTTGATGAGACTATTCAAAGACTGAACGTTGATGAAAGAGGTGAGTTATTAGGAGAGTTCAAGAGCGATGATTGTTTAATTATAATCCAGCAAAACGGTTCACTTAAAACAGTAAAACCTGACATGAATATGCATTTTCCAGACGATATGATTGCTTTAGAAAAGTGGATTCCTGAAAAACCAATTTCTGTTTTGTATTTCAATAGACAAAAAGATTGCTATTTTGTTAAAAGATTTTTAGCAGGAAATCAAAATAATGATCAGAAATTTATACCTGAAGGTTCAAAAATACAACTTGAACTAGTTTCTACTGATTGGAGACCAGTCATTGAACTTACTTATCCTAAAACCTCAAAAGGTGTGAGAGATAGTGAAACTAAAAACATTGACGAATTGATTTCAATAAAAGGAATTAAGGCTATTGGAAATAAATTAAGTTCATTTAAGATTAAAAATATTAATCAATTAGAACCTCTTGAGTATTTACCACCTGAAAAAAAAGAGATTAACGATCTAGATGTTGAATCAGAAGAAATAAAGACTGATACTAAGGATCTTACTGATGACCAAGGGCAAACAGAACTTGAGTTTTAGTCTTTAATTTTTTTTACAAATCCTCTTTGTTTGTTTTTTACATCACCCACAAAGGAATATTCAAAAGTGTATGAATTTTCATTAGTAGATAGAATCTTCATTTGTACAGATTTCTTTTCACTCAAAGATTTAGGATTTACTTTTTTATATATACACTCACAATCTGAAACCCATTTAACAGAATTTGAATCAATTTTTTCGTTAAAAAAACCAATTTCAAGATCTTTCGTTCTTGTAAACTTGGTAATAAGCGTATCACCATCTTCTGAAATTGATTTAAATTCAAATGTTCCTGTTTGAAATTTTACACAATCTCTCTCTGGGAAACTACAAGAATTCATAACAAACAATAATAAAATAAGTCTAATATACATTTATATAAAATTATTAATTTTTATATATTTTACAGGAACCATCTTTATAAAATATTACAATTTTTTCCACATCAGATTCAATATCGTCATTTTTAGATGTTTTAATTTTTTCAGTAGGAGCAGGGGGTTCATTTAAGTGACTTGAACCACCAAACAACCAATCTAAACTTACATTGTCAATGGAATTGTTGATTTTTAATATGAAATCAAGGCTTGGTTTATTTCTTCCGCTTAGTACGTGTGAAACGCTAGATCTTTGAACGCCAATTTTTTCAGCAAATTTTGACGCGGTCAAACCTTCGTTTTCTATTATTTTTTTTAGCTTTTCTGTAAAATCTATCATGTATACAATTGTAAATTTATGAAAAATAAACAACATAAATACTATAAATATTATACATTATATATTAAATTTTATTAAAGTTAAACTTTAACAAAACTATATAAACATCTTAAAAACATATATTTACATAAGGTTTTCTTTTTTTTGTATACAATTGTAATATACAGAACAGTTTATTAGCAATTATTTAAAATTATTAGTTTACAATTGTAATCATTAGTATTATTAAATTTGTAAAAAAAATTAATGAATATTATTATTGAAAATTATACTGATTATAAAGAAAAAGAAATATTTGGTAGATATATCAATAACGAATCAATAGCAAACTTAAATTTTAAATATTCTTCAAAAATTTGCGGATACAGTGTAAATAATTTACCAATTTATTCTTTTAAAATAGGTTCAGGAAAAACTAGATTGCTAATTTGGTCTCAGATGCACGGTAATGAGTCTACCTCAACAAAAGCACTTTTTGATTCAATTTCATTTTTTTGTAATTATGAACAGAAAATATTTGATGATCTAACCTTGTTGATTATACCAATATTAAATCCAGATGGCGCTTTAAAATATACTAGAGAAAATTACAATAATATAGATCTTAACAGAGATGCAGTTAATTTATCTCAACCAGAAAGTCTTGTCTTAAAAAATATTTACAATGATTTTAAGCCAGATTTTTGTTTTAATCTTCATGGTCAAAGATCAATATATTCAACTGTTAACTTTAATTCTTCTATATTGTCTTTTTTATCTCCATCCTCTGATTTTGACAGAAATGAAACTGATTCAAGAGTACAATCAATGAAAATCATATTAGATATATTTGATAATCTCAAAACATTGATTCCTAATAATATTGGAAGATATAATGATGAATTCAATATCAATTGCGTTGGGGATACATTTCAGTCTTTAAATACACCTACAATTTTATTTGAATCAGGTCATTACTCTAACGATTATACCAGAGAAATATCAAGATATTACACATCTTTGGCAATTACATATGCTGTTAAATCAATACATTCAAAAGATTTTAATCTACAAAATCATAAAGATTATTATAAGATACCTGAAAATTCTACAAATTTGTGTGATGTTTTTATTAAAAACATTAAAATAATGCAATCTTCAAGTCAGCATGTCGATTTATCGATCTTGTACAAAGAAAAACTAAATTTAGTTTCTAAAGAAGTTGAATTTATTCCAGAAATTAGTGAATTCGGAAAACTAGAAAAAGTTTCAGGCCATCTGGTAGCAGATTTTATTTTAATCAATAATGTATTTGATATCTCTGTTGAGAATGATTTAGATAAAATTATTGTTATAGCTAAGGAATTACGAAATATTCATTAAATATTTGATTTAAATAAAAATAATTCAATATATTCGCAATTCTTTAAATTAAAATACAATAAAATGGCTAAAATTAAACTTGATGAAATTGATCACCAGATTCTAGACCTTCTAATCGACAATACAAGAACTGCATTTACTGATATAGCTAAAAAATTATTAATCTCAGCTGGAACGGTTCATGTTAGAGTAAAAAAAATGGAAGATGCAGGTATTATTAAAGGATCTTCTCTTACTCTAGATTATAAAAAATTAGGATATACTTTTATAGCGTACATCGGCATTTTTCTTGAAAAAACTCATCAGACTAAGTTTGTTCTTCAAAGACTTGAAGCTATTCCATTTGTAACAGTAGCCCATATTACCACTGGAAAATTCAATATTTTCTGTAAAGTTCGTGCTAAAAGTACTGACCATGCTAAAGAGATTATATTTTTGATTGATGATGTAGAAGGAGTTTCTAGAACAGAAACTATGATATCACTTGAAGAAAGCATTAATGACAAGAAAAGACTTATGCACAGAATTTTTAATGAATTACAATAAAATTAGTGAGAGAACTAACAAAAAAAGAAAGATTTAACGATAAAGTTCTTTCTAGATTCAACTTATACAATAGCATTTTTTCAACTCTACCTTACGAAAGTATAGCCAAAACTGGTGTAATGCTTCCTTTGTTCGAAAGAATTTGTATCGATGGTTATAAGAAAAGTAATAATCCAACAGAAATTGTAAATGATTTTTTTGATACTTACCTGACTGGATCTGATGATACGGAAAAAGTTGCTCTTTTATTTCGTTTTATTCAATATATTGAAAGACAGGTTGTTCTTTTTGATGCAGTTGAAGATGCCTCTTTTTCTTTAATTAATAATTTAGATGGTAGGGGAACTTTGCGTAGTTTAAAAGAAGAAGTTGAATCTAAAAACAAAAAATCTGAACTTAAAAAGTATTTGTCTAAATTTAAAATAAGGCCAGTTTTAACCGCTCATCCAACTCAGTTTTATCCAGGTTCAGTTTTAGGTATTATTACTGATTTAACAAGTGCTGTTAAAAAAAATAATTTAGCTGAAATTAAAGTTTTACTATCTCAGCTAGGAAAGACTCCTTTTTTCAAAAACAAAAAACCAACACCTTACGACGAAGCGGTTAGTTTAACATGGTATTTAGAAAATGTTTTTTACAATTCTATAAGCAATATTTACAAGTACATTAAAACAAATATTTTTGATGGCAAGGATTTTGACAATGACATAGTTAATTTAGGTTTTTGGCCTGGTGGAGACAGAGATGGAAACCCTTTTGTGACAACTAAAATTACTTTGAAAACTGCAAATAAGTTAAGAAGCGATATTATTAAAAATTATTACAGAGATATAAGGAACTTAAGAAGAAGATTGACTTTCAAAAATATTGAACCTAAAGTAGTTGATATAGAAAATAGATTATACAAAAGTATTTTTAACGAAAGTAAAACTCCAAAAATTAGTTTATTTGAGCTTAAAACTGAATTAAACAATATAAAAAGTATTCTTATTTCTCAACACAACTCTCTATTCTTAGAAGAATTAGATGAGATTATTGATAAAGTAAAAATATTTGGTTATCATTTTGCTAGTCTTGATATTAGGCAAGATTCTAGAATACATAGCAATGTTTTTAATTCTGTCTTTAAAATCGCTCAGAAAAATCTAAACAAATTATTTCCAGAAAATTATTTGGAGCTAAACGAAGAAAAAAAGATTAAAATTTTATCTAAAATTAAAGGAGATATTTCACCTGATCTTTTTAATGATGAATTATCGGTTTCTACGTTGAGTTCAATACGAGCTATGAAAGAAATTCAGTCAAACAATGGAGAAAAGGCTTGTAATAGATACATTATTAGTAATAACCAGTCTGCGTTGAATATATTAGAAGTCTTTACTATGTTTAGACTTAGTGATTGGGAGAATCCAACAGTAGATATTGTTCCTTTATTTGAAACAGTTTCGGATTTAAAAGTTGCTTCGAAAGTTATGGAGTCTGTTTATACCACCCCAGTTTATAAAAATCATTTAAAACAGAGAAATAATCAACAAACTATTATGTTGGGTTTTTCAGATGGAACTAAAGATGGAGGCTATTTAATGGCCAACTGGAGTATTTTAAAAGCTAAGGAAGCTCTTACATCAATTTCTAGAAAATATGGAATTAAAGCAATATTTTTTGACGGAAGAGGAGGTCCGCCAGCTAGAGGAGGAGGTAATACTCATCAATTCTACTCTTCGATGGGTGAATTTGTTGAGTCTGATGAAATTCAACTTACCGTTCAAGGCCAAACAATAAGTTCAAATTTTGGAACAGTTCAATCTTGCCAATACAATCTAGAGCAACTATTGAGTTCTGGAATTCAGAACAGGGTTTTAAGCGATGTTAACAACAGTTCTAGTAGAGAAGATAAATTAATACTAGATAAGCTGGCTAACATTAGCTATAAAGCATACACAGACTTTAAAGATCATCCTATGTTTGTCCCTTATTTAGAACACGTTAGCACTATAAAATATTATGCTAAAACAAATATTGGAAGTAGGCCCTCAAAACGTGGTAGTGCGGATTCTAAATTTGATTTTTCATCTTTAAGAGCAATTCCATTTGTGGGAAGTTGGAGTCAATTAAAACAGAACGTTCCTGGTTTTTATGGTGTTGGAACTGCATTAAAATATTACAGTGACAGAAAAGAATTTTCCAAGGTTAAAAATCTTTACAAAAGTTCTCCTTTTTTCAGAACATTAATTTCTAACAGTATGATGAGCTTAACAAAGTCTTTTTTTAAATTAACTGCCTATATGAAAAATGACCCACAATATGGAGAGTTTTGGTTGTTGATTTACAATGAGTATAAGCTTACTAAAAAATTAATTTTAAGACTGTCTGGATTTGATCATTTAATGCAAAATGAACCAGCTAATAAAGCTTCAATACAGACAAGAGAAAAGATTGTACTACCATTAATTACAATTCAACAATATGCTTTAAGAAAAATTAAAGATATTGAAAACGGAAATCATCCAAATAAAGATTTATCTCTTTATGAGAAAATGGTTACTAGATCTTTGTTTGGAAATATTAATGCTAGTAGAAACTCAGCTTAAATAATATTTGAAAGATTCTTTTATTAATTCTGTTTTAACTTGAACATCATAAACAGGTTCAGCTATTTTCTTGAGTAAAATAAAATTTATTTTTCCATGACTGTTTTTTTTGTCATGTATTAATAAATCTATTATAAAATTAATTTGACTTTCACTTATTTCAATTTTTTTATAAATATAATTAATGTGTTTTTTTATTGAATTAACATGATCAATAGAAAAGTTGAATAATTTATAGGATAAAAAACTTGCCAAAACTATTCCAATAGAAACTGCTTCACCATGAAGTAATTTGTTTTCAGTGTTTAAGAAATAAGATTCGATTGCATGACCAAGAGTGTGACCATAATTTAGCGATTTTCTTTCTTTTTGCTCTTTTCTATCAATTAAAACAATTTTATTCTTTGTTATAATTGAATTGTGTATTGTTTTTAAATCATAAAATGGTATATCATTATTTATCAACTGGTTATAAGTTGATAAATCGTAAATTAATGAATGTTTAAATATTTCAGCGTACCCACTTGAAATTTCATTTTTTTCTAAAGTGTTTAAAAATTCATTATCAATCACCACCATTTTGGGATCATAAAAAGTGCCTATTTGATTTTTAAGAGTTCCAAAATCAATTCCAGTTTTTCCACCAACCGAAGCATCAACCATAGACAATAGAGTGGTGGGTACGTTTATGTAATCTATTCCTCTTTTAAAAGTGCTTGCAATAAAACCGCCCATATCTGAAACAACACCACCTCCAAGATTAATAATTAAACTGTTTCTATCTCCTTGTTTGTCCGATATTATTTTCCATAGTTTTAAACATGAGTCAATATTTTTATTTTCTTCACCGTCACACGATTCAATTAATTCATAATTATCTAAGTGAATTTTTTTTAAAAATGGATCTAAACAATATTGCTTGGTATTATTATCAACATGAATAAAAATTTTAGAATAATTTTCATTCTTTAAATGAATTGATAAATTATCAAAACCATTTTGTTTAAACAAAACAGAGTAACTGTCTGATATAATTTCTTTATTCATATTATTTTATACGATACAAAATAACATATTTTTTTTTTAAAAAAACTATGTACATTAGTTTAAAATTTTAATGATTTGAATAATCTATTTTCTGATACTAAAGAAGCTTTTTCTTTAAAAAGTAATTTTGAACTAAACAGAGCATATATTCTCTTTAAAATTATTGGTAATAGTACTTTTGTTAAATTAAGTACTGCCTTAACAAATTTTGCTTTAAAATTTCACCTTCCTGTAACCCCAATCATTAAAGTAACTGCATTTGATCATTTTTGTGGTGGTGTAAGTGAAGAAGACTGTGTCCCAGTAATAAATAAAATGTTTGACAAAAATGTTCATTCTGTATTAGATTTTTCCACTGAAGGCTTTGATACTGAAAAAGAATTTGACGATTGTTTAAGAAAAAAAATATCAATTATAGAATTTGCAAAAAACAAAAAAGAAATTCCTTTTGCTGTTTTTAAACCTACTTGTTTAGGTAGTACGGATTTGTTTAAAAAAGTGTCAAAATTTGAAAATTTAAATGATTTAGAAAATGATTCTTGGAATAGAGTTGTTCAGAGATTTGATCAAGTTTGCTCAAAGGCTCATAAAGAAAATATAAAAATTTTAATTGATGCTGAAGAAGTCGAAGTTCAAAATGCAATTGATGATTTAGCAATTAAAATGATGCGCAAGTACAATCTTAATTCTCCAATTGTATATAATACTGTGCAGATGTACAGGAAAGATAGATTAATATATCTTAACGAAATGATTTCTAATCAATTGAATGATGGTGTAATATTTGGTTTAAAGTTAGTTAGAGGTGCTTACATGGAACAAGAAAGAAATTTAGCTGTTTCAATGAATATTGAATCTCCAATCTGTGATACTAAAAACGACACAGATAAAAATTTTAACTCAGGATTAGATTTTGTTTTTAATAATTTTGAAAGAATTTCATTCGTTTGTGCATCCCATAATGAAGATTCGATATTAAAAGTTTTGGCTATGATGGAATCAAAAAATTTAAAAAGCAATGATAGCAACGTATGGTTTGGTCAGCTTTACGGAATGAGTGATAATATTTCTTTTAATTTAGCTTCTAAGAACTTTAATACTTTTAAAATATTACCTTTTGGACCTGTTAGAAACCTCATGCCTTACTTGATTAGAAGAGCTGAAGAAAACACTTCTGTACAAGGTCAAACTGGAAGAGAATTACAGTTAATTTTAAAGGAAAAAAACAGAAGAGCCTCGTTGTAGTTTATTTATTCTCAGAAAAGTATGCGTTTTTAGCACAATTTTTCACAATAAACGATTTCTTTTTACTCTCTAAGTAATAAACTTTACAAGTGTCAACTTTTGTATTACTTTTAGAAAAGTTTACATCATATTCACTAAAAAAAATATCTTTAGAAAAAGAATTTGTTTCATTATTGAATACCCAGTTTTTTTTATAAATATCATTTAAAACTCTTTTATTGGGCATGTAATTGAACCTGGTGTCTTTTTTGTTAGTAACGAATATTAAAATAATGATTCCAATACTTAGACCAAACAAAAAGAAATACAATCTTTTTAAAAAACTCATGACAATATATTTGTTAAATTAATTTTACGCTTATCAGTATCAATGAAATCAATTTTTAAAATGGAGTGATTGATATCTAGATCATTCATGATAATCTCAGGCCATTCGATTATTATGAATTTATTATCTAAATATTCAAAAAGTCCTAAATCATTAATTTCTTCTTTTTTTTCAACTCTATACAGATCCATATGAATAACTGATTCGCCTCCAGAACTGTATTCATTTATAATAGTGTAAGTAGGACTATTTACTTGATCTTCTACATTAAGTTGATTACAAATCTCTTTTACTAATGTTGTTTTTCCTGAACCAACTTCACCGCAAACAAGTAAAATTTTTCCATTAATATTTTTTAAAATAAAATCGCTCGCTTCCTTTATTTCTTCGATACCATAGTTTAATTCCAAAATAGTTTAAATTTTAAAATTCAAAAATAAGACACTTATTTATTGTTTTAATCATATTAAACCAAATTTAATTGATTTTTCATACTTTTGCGACGATGAAGTTAAAAGCATATCAGGTAGCTGAAATTGTTGGTGGTGATGTAGAGGGGAATGATCAGGTTTCGATTGACAGTTTAGCTAAAATTGAAAATGGAAAAGAAGGCTCATTGTCTTTTTTAGGTAATCCTAAGTATTACAAGTTTTTAGATTCATCAAAATCTTCAGTTGTTTTAGTTGCTGATAATTTTGTTTACGATCAAAATTTAACTAAAACTTTTATCAGAGTAAAAGATCCTAATGAAGCATTTTCTAAATTATTAGACTTATTTGGAAATCAATCCTCAAATAGAATAGGTGTTGACAAATTAAGCTCCATTGATAAGAGTGTTTCAATAAGAAAAGATGTTTACGTAGGAGCTTTTTCTGTTTGTGAAAAAGATTCAATAATTGGAGAAAATTCTAAGATTTATCCACAAGTCTATGTTGGAGAAAATGTTAGCATTGGTAGCAATACTATTGTTTATCCTGGTGTTAAAATATATAGTGATTCTATTATTGGAAGCAACTGTATAATTCATTCAGGTACTGTCATAGGATCAGATGGATTTGGATTCAACCTAGATAAAAATGGTAATCAACTTAAGATCAATCATAATGGTAATGTAATAATTGAAGACAATGTTGAAATTGGAGCTAATTGTACTGTTGATAAAGCTACATTAGGGTCAACTGTAATTAAAAAAGGAGTCAAATTAGATAATTTAGTTCAAGTAGCTCACAATGTAGAAATTGGTGAAAGTACTGTTATTGCTGCTTGTGTAGGAATTGCTGGATCAACAACAATCGGTAAAAATTGTATGATTGGTGGTCAAGCAGGTATTTCTGGGCATTTAAAGATCGGAGATAGAGTAATGGTTCAGGCTCAGTCAGGTGTCATGAAAAATATTGCATCTGATACAACTGTAATGGGTATGCCAGCATTTAAATATTTAGATTACAACAAATCATATGTTCATTTTAAAAATTTACCAAAAATAATGAGTAAACTAAATGATCTTTTTAAAAAAAATATATAATGGGTAAACAACGTACAATCTCAAAGTCTATTTCACTTAAGGGTGTTGGTATTCATTCTGGTAATGAAGTTAACTTAACTTTTAAGCCTGCAGATGAAGATTTTGGTTATGCATTTTGTAGAACTGATCTTCCGGGTAATCCAATTATTGAAGCTGACGTAAATTATGTTGTAAGTACAAAAAGAGGAACTACTTTAGAAAAAAACGGTATAAATATTCAAACTTCTGAACATGTCTTAGCTGCTTTAGTTGGAATGGAAGTAGACAATGTTTTAATAGAAATTGATGCATCTGAGCCTCCTATAATGGACGGGTCTTCAAAGTATTTCGTTGAGGCGATAAATAAAGCTGGAATAAAAGAACAAAGCAAAGAAAGAAGTGAATATATAGTTAAAGATGTTATTTCTTATTACGATGAGGAAACTGGAAGTGATATAACAATTATCCCTTCAAAGTATTACGAGGTTACTACTATGGTTGATTTTGGTACTAAAATTTTAGGCACACAAAATGCGACAATGAAAAGATTATCTGAATTTAAAGACAATTTTGCTGAAGCAAGAACATTTAGTTTTTTACATGAAATAGAAATGCTTCTTGAAAATGGTCTTATTAAGGGAGGAGATTTAAATAATGCTATAGTCTATGTTGATAAAGAATTATCAGATAAGACGATGGAAAAATTAAAAAAAGCATTTAACAAGGATAAAATATCTGTAAAGTCTAATGGAATACTGGATAATTTGACATTACATTATCCAAATGAGGCAGCCAGACACAAATTACTTGATGTTATTGGTGATTTAGCCTTGGTAGGGACAAGAATAAAAGGAAAAGTAATTGCTAATAAACCTGGTCATTATGTAAATACCATGTTTGGAAAAAAACTTTCAGCTATTATCAAAAATGAGAAAAGAAATATAGTTCCAAAGGTAGACATGAGTAAACCTCCAGTAATGGATGTAAATCAAATAATGAAAGTATTACCTCACAGACCTCCTTTTTTATTAGTTGATAATATTTTAGAAATTTCAGAAAATCATATTATTGCGCAAAAAAATGTGACAATGAATGAGGATTTTTTTAAAGGTCATTTTCCAGGAAAACCGATTATGCCAGGAGTTCTTCAAATTGAAGCAATGGCACAAGCTGGAGGAGTTTTGTTTTTAAACAATGTTCCAGATCCAGAAAATTATTTAACTTTTTTTGCTAAAATTGACAATGCAAAATTTAAATATCCTGTTGTTCCTGGAGATACTTTAATTTTTAAATTAGAATTACTAACTCCAATAAGAAGAGGTATAATGCATATGAAAGGTCAAGCATTTGTTGAGGGTAAATTAACAAGTGAGGCGGAACTGTTAGCTAGAATTATAAGAAAAACCGAAACATAATGTATCAACCGTTATCATACATACACCCTGGAGCAAAAATTGCAAAAAATGTTGTGATTGAGCCTTTTACATCGATTGATAAAAATGTAGTAATCGGAGAAGGGTCTTGGATCGGATCCAATGTTACTATTATGAGTGGAGCTCGAATTGGAAAGAATGTTTCAATATTTCCAGGATCTGTAATTTCTGCAGTTCCTCAAGATTTAAAGTTTAAAGGTGAAGATACTACAGCTGAAATTGGAGATAATACAACTCTTAGAGAGTGTGTTACAATAAACAGAGGAACATCTGATAGAAATAAAACTAAAATTGGTAAAAATTGTCTAATAATGGCTTATTCTCATGTTGCACACGATTGCTTTATTGGGGATAATTGTATTTTTTCAAACAATTCAACTTTAGCTGGACATGTTACTGTTGGATCACACGTTATCCTTGCTGGCATGGTTGCTGTTCATCAGTTTTGTTCAATTGGAAATCATGCTTTTGTTGCAGGTGGTTCTCTAGTAAGAAAAGATGTACCTCCTTTTGTAAAAGCGGCAAGAGAACCTCTTTCATATGTTGGAATAAATTCAGTTGGTTTAAGAAGAAGAGGTTTTGATAGTAAGGTAATAATGGAAATTCAGTCTATGTATAGAACTCTTTATCAAAAAAGATACAATAATACACAAGCTGTAGCTATAATGGAGGGTGAAATGGAAGCTACAAAGGAAAGGGATGAAATTCTTCAATTCATCAAAAATTCTCAAAGAGGAATAATGAAAGGTTATTTTAAAAATTAATTATGGCATCATCATCTGATATTAGAAAAGGACTTTGTATAAAATACAATAATGATATTTATAAAATTATTGAATTCTTACATGTTAAACCGGGAAAAGGTCCTGCCTTTGTTAGAACTAAATTAAAAAGTGTTACTAATGGAAAAGTAATAGATAATACATTTTCTGCAGGCCATAAAATCGATGATGTAAGAGTTGAGACGAAAAAATATCAATATTTATATAAAGATGCTGAAACATATCATTTTATGAATGTTGATGATTATAATCAAATAACTGTTCAAGAAGTTATTTTAGATTCTTCTCAATTTTTAAAAGAAGGAGAGATAGTAACCGTATTGATTAATACAGAGGATGGTACAACTTTGTCTGTTGAAATGCCTCAAAATGTAATTTTAGAAATTTCTTCAACTGAGCCTGGTGTTAAAGGTAATACAGCTACAAATGCTACTAAACCTGCAATTTTAGAAACAGGTGCAAAAATTAATGTTCCTTTGTTTATAAACGAAGGAGATAAAATAAAAATAGATCCAGAAAAAGGCTCTTACATTGAAAGAGTCAAAAATTAAAATAATTTATGAGTATAATAGTAAACAAGAATTCTAAAATTGTTGTTCAAGGATTCACAGGAAGTGAAGGTACGTTTCATGCTGAACAAATGATAAGTTACGGAACAAATGTAGTCGCTGGTGTAACGCCAGGAAAAGGTGGTCAAACACATTTAGATAAACCTGTGTTTAACACCGTGTCGGAAGCTGTAAAAAATGCAGATGCAAACACTTCAATAATTTTTGTACCAGCTGGTTTTGCAGCTGATGCAATTATGGAAGCAGCAGAGGCTGGTGTTCAAACAATAATAGCTATTACAGAAGGAATTCCTGTTTCTGATATGACAAGAGTTAGTCAGTATTTAAAAAGTAAATCTTGTACTTTAATTGGCCCTAATTGTCCAGGTATAATCACACCTGATGAGGCTAAAGTGGGTATCATGCCAGGCTTTGTGTTTAAGAAGGGTAGAGTAGGGCTCATTTCAAAGTCAGGTACTTTAACTTATGAAGCTGCTGATCAAATAGTTAAACAGGGTCTAGGTATTTCAACAGCTGTTGGAATTGGTGGAGATCCAATAATTGGAACCACAACTAAAGACGCAATTGAGTTATTTATGAATGATGACGATACTGATTGTATAGTTATGATTGGTGAAATAGGAGGTCAATTAGAAACTGATGCAGCCAAATGGGTTGCTAAAAATGGAAATAAAAAACCTATTGTTGGTTTTATAGCCGGAGAAACTGCTCCAAAAGGAAGAACAATGGGGCATGCTGGTGCAATTGTTGGAGGAGCGGAAGATACTGCTGAAGCTAAGAAAAAAGTAATGAAAGAATGTGGTATCTATGTGGTAGATTCTCCTGCTGAAATCGGAAAAAAAGTAGCAGAAATTTTATAATATAAATTTACAAAATGAAATTATTAGAAAATAAAACAGTTGTTATTACAGGTGCCAGTAGAGGTATTGGAAGAGGAATAGCATTAGTTTTAGCTTCTCACGGAGCAAACATTGCTTTTACTTATTCTAAATCTGTTGATTCAGCTAATAAATTGATCGAAGAGATGTCAGAATTTAATACTAACTGTAAAGCCTATCAAAGTGATGCAGCAAGTTTTGAGGATTCACAAAACCTTGTCGATCAAGTGATAAAAGATTTTGGAACTATTGATGTTTTAATTAATAATGCTGGAATTACTAAAGATAACTTACTGATGAGAATGAATGAAGACGATTTTGATAAAGTTATCGAAGTAAATTTAAAATCTGTTTTTAATATGGTAAAGGCTACGCAAAGAACATTTCTTAAAAATAGATCAGGAAGTATAATAAACATAAGTTCAATAGTTGGAGTAAAAGGAAATGCTGGACAATCTAATTATGCAGCTTCTAAAGCAGGTATTATAGGTTTTTCTAAGTCAATTGCATTGGAGCTTGGTTCTAGAAATATTAGATCTAATGTTATTGCACCTGGATTTATACAAACTGAGATGACAGACAAATTAAATCAAGACGTTGTTAATCAGTGGATTAGCGGAATTCCTTTAAAAAGAGGAGGAACACCTGAAGATGTTGCAAATCTTTGCTTATTTTTGTCATCTGACCTTTCAACATTTATAACTGGTCAGGTAATAAATGTCGACGGAGGCATGTTAACTTAAAAAATAAATAATCAATTAAATAAATAAAAATGGATAGAATTAATAAAATCGGATTACCAGTTGTACTTATAGTAATGTTTTCAATTATAGGATTAATGAAATCAGCTGTTAACATTGGATACGGAGAAGCAGGAGTTTTGTTTAAAACTTTTGGAGAGGGTACCGTAGTAGATGAACCTGCACTTGGTGAAGGGTTTCATCTAATATTACCTTGGAACAAGGTTTACTTGTATAACGTTAAACAACAAGAAGTTTTTGAAAGTCAAATGCAAGTGCTTTCTTCAAATGGTCTTGAAATATCTTTAGATGTTTCAGTTTTATATCAACCTAAAGCTGATCAGTTAGGATTGTTACATCAAACTAAAGGATCAAATTATTTAGATATTGTAATAGTTCCTAATATTAGAGCAGTAGCTAGAAGTGTTGTTGGTAGATACACACCTGAACAACTATATTCAACAAAAAGAGATGCTATTGAAAGTGAAATTTATGACGAATTAAAAAAAGGAGTTGAAGAACAATATGTTCAAATTAATGATGTTTTAGTAAGAGATGTTACTTTACCTAATACAATTAAACAAGCAATTGAAAGAAAACTTAGTCAAGAGCAAATGTCTTTAGAGTATGAATTTAAACTTGAATCTGCTAGAAAAGAAGCTGAAAAAGTTAGAATTGATGCTAAAGGTAAAGCAGATGCAAATAGAATTTTAAATTCTTCTTTAACAACAAATATTTTAAGAGATAAAGGTATTGAAGCTACTACTAAATTAGCTGAGTCTCCAAATTCAAAAGTAATTGTAATTGGAAGTGGAAAAGATGGTTTGCCAATAATTCTAGGAAATCAATAAATTTTTTATAATATTTGCATTTCAATTAAAACAATGAAATTTAATCGTAACAATCATCATCATTTAAATATCCTCAAACGAGTGATGTGATGATATTGTTATATTATTATACAAGCCCGTTTGTTAATTCAAACGGGTTTTTTTTTTATAAAAATTTAATAAATGAAAAAACTAAAAATCGCAATTCAAAAATCAGGAAGACTAAACACGGACTCTTTAACTCTTCTAAACAAATGTGGAATTAAAATAGATAATTATAAAGATCAGTTAAAGGCATCTGCTAGAAACTTCCCTGTTGAAGTTTATTTTTTAAGAAATAGTGATATTCCAAAATACATCAATGATGGAGTGGTTGATCTGGCTATAATCGGAGAAAATTTACTTATAGAAAAGGATTTTGATATCGATATTATTGAAAAGCTTGGGTTTTCAAAATGTAAGGTTTCAATAGCTGTTCCAAAATCAGTAGAGTTTGATTCGGTTTCTTATTTAAATGATTTAAAAATTGCAACATCTTACCCAAATACTCTAAAAAAGTTTTTAAAGAAAAACAATATTACTGCGGATATTCACGTAATTAACGGTTCAGTTGAAATAGCTCCAAATATTGGTCTTTCAGATGCGATATGTGATATAGTTTCAAGTGGAAGTACACTTTATAAAAATAACTTAAAGGAAGTGTTTGTGATTCACGAATCACAAGCTGTGTTAGCTGGAAATAAAAAAGTTTTAGAATCTAATAAGTACTTGTTAGACAAGTTTTTGTTTAGAGTAAGAGCAGTTTTAAAAGCTAAAGAGTCGAAGTATATACTTTTAAACGCTCCAAATGATAAAATAAACGCTATTTCAGAAATACTTCCAGTTTTAAAAAGTCCTACAGTTCTTCCTTTAAATAAAAAGGGTTGGAGCTCATTACATTCAGTTATAAATGAGAATACTTTTTGGGAGGTAATCGACAAAATTAAAGAAGCTGGAGCTGAAGATATTTTAGTATGTCCAATTGAAAAAATGGTTTTATAATGAATAAAGTATTTAATCCTGAAAAAAACACATGGTCATCACTTGCAAAAAGACCTTTATACAATCTTGACTCTGTAAAAGGCATTGTAGATGAAATCTTTACAAATGTCAAATTATATGGAGATAGAGCTTTAATTGATTATACAAATAAATTTGACAAGGTTGATCTAAGTGATCTGATAGTTAGTGACAAAAAAATAAATAATTCTGAAAATGATATTGATAAAGATTTAAAAGAATCCATCAATATAGCTTTTAATAATATTTACAAATTTCATAAAAATCAGGCTTTTAACTCTAAAAAAACTGAAACAACACCTGGTGTGTTTTGCTGGCAAGAAAAAAGAGCTATTGAAAATGTTGGTTTATATATTCCTGGTGGAACAGCTCCTTTATTCTCTTCAGTATTAATGTTAGCAATTCCAGCTATGATAGCAAATTGTAAAAACATAGTTCTTTGCTCTCCTCCAAATAATGATGGCGAAGTTCATCCTGCAATATTATACTGTGCTAAACTATGTAAAGTAAATAAAGTTATATGTGTTGGTGGAGCACAATCAATAGCAGCTATGAGTATTGGTACTGAGTCAGTTCCAAAAGTTAACAAGATATTTGGCCCAGGAAATCAGTACGTTACCTATGCAAAATTAAAATCTATAAATTTCAATACTGCAATAGATATGCCCGCTGGTCCGAGTGAATTATTAGTTTTAGCAGATCAGAACGCTAATCCTGAGTATATAGCCTCAGATTTATTATCTCAAGCAGAGCACGGACCTGATAGTCAAGTGATTTTTGTGAGTCTTTCAAAGTCTTTAATTAATGATGTTGAAAAATGTATAAATGATCAAATTGAAAATTTAGACAGAAAGGATTTTATAAATAAATCAATTTCAAATTCAAAACTTATATTTTTTGAAAATAAATTAGAGGCAGTTGAATTTATTAATCAATATGCGCCAGAACATTATATAGTTAATGTAGAAAATGAATCTTTTTTTATTGACAAAATAGTAAGTGCTGGCTCTGTTTTTATAGGGAACTATACACCTGAAAGTGCTGGTGATTATGCCTCTGGAACAAATCACACACTTCCTACAAATGGAAATGCTAAACAATACAGTGGAGTTAATTTAGATAGTTTTTTAAAGACCATAACGTTTCAAAAAATATCAAAAGAAGGTTTATTGAATATTTCTAAAACAGTTGAAACTATGGCTGAGGCTGAAGGCCTGCAAGCCCACAAAAATGCAATATCAATTAGAGTAAAAGATTTAAATAATTAAAATGAATATAGATACTCTGGTAAGAAATAATGTAAAAAACATGTCCTCTTATTTATCTGCAAGAGATGATTTTAAGAAGGTAAACGATAAGAAATTGATCTATTTGGATGCAAATGAATCTCCTTTTGATAATGGAATTAATAGGTATCCAGATAATAAACATACTGAACTAAAAAAGGTAGTTTCTAATATTAAAAATGTTAATGTAAATCAAATTGTATTTGGAAATGGAACAGATGAAATTTTAGATTTAATTGTAAGAGTCTTTTGCAATCCATCTGAGGATAAAATCATTACTCTTCCGCCAACTTATGGAATGTATGATGTCATTGCTAAAACCAATGGAGTTGAGAATATTGAAATTCCATTAAAAAGTGATTTTTCAATTGATAAAAATGAAATCCTAAAATTAAGTTCAAAAACGACTAAGATTTTGTTTTTGTGTTCACCTAACAACCCTACCGGAAATTCATTTGATACAAATGATTTAACTGACTTGATTAAAGGTTTTAACGGGATTGTTGTAGTAGATGAAGCTTACATAGATTTTTCGTCTAAACAGTCTTTAATTAGCTTAATAAATGATAATAATAACTTGATAATTACTCAAACTATGTCTAAAGCTTATGGAATGGCTGGAATTAGACTTGGCATGGGGTTTTCAAATCAAAAAATTATTAATTATTTAAATAAAATTAAACCACCATACAATATAAATGTACTTACAGAGATAAAAGCTTTAGAGGAGCTGAATAAGATCGATGAGATTAAAAAGAATATTGATCTTGTATTAAATCAAAGAAAGCTATTAGTATCCTGTTTAGAAAAACTTGATTTTATTGAGAAAATATATAAATCTGATTCAAATTTTCTTTTAGTTAAAGTTGATAATGCTGATTTAAGGTATAATCAGTTATTAAAGAATGGTATTATTGTTAGAAATAGGTCTAATCAACCATTGTGTCAAAATTGTTTAAGAATTACGATTGGAACAGAAAATGAAAATAAAAGTTTAATTAAAATACTTAATCAGTTATGAAAAAAATTCTATTTATAGATAGAGACGGAACTTTAGTTGAGGAACCTAAGATTGATAAACAATTAGATAGTTTTGATAAATTGTCTTTTTTCCCTGGTGTATTTAAGTATTTAAATAAGATAAGTGAAGAGTTAGACTTTAAACTAGTGATGGTTACAAATCAAGACGGGTTAGGAACAGATTCTTTTCCAGAGGAAACGTTTTGGCCTGTTCAAAATTTTATTATTAATTCATTTAAAAACGAAGAGGTTAGTTTTTTTAAAACTCACATTGATAAAAGTTTTGAAAATGAAAACTCAAATTATAGAAAACCAAGAACAGGAATGTTAACAGAGTATATTGAAGATGCTAATGTTGATATAAAGAATTCATTTGTTATAGGAGATAGGGAATCTGATATGCAACTGGCAAAGAACTTGAACTGTTCAGGGATTCTTTACAACGGCATAGAACTTAATGACTCATTAAATGAAGTTGTTAAACTTAAAACAGATTCTTGGAAATCAGTTTACGAATATTTGAGCGGATTAAACAGGTATTCTACCTTTAAAAGAAATACAAATGAAACTAAAATTAAGATTGAACTTGATTTAGATGGTACAGGCAAAAGCAATATTGATACTGGTCTTTCCTTCTTTGACCACATGCTAGATCAGTTGTCTAAACATTCACTTGTAGATTTAAACATCAAAGTTGATGGTGATTTAAATGTTGATGAGCATCACACTGTTGAGGATACTGCTATTGCTCTTGGAGAATCTTTTTCATCTGTTTTGGGAAAGAAGATAGGTATAGAAAGATATGCTTTTTCTTTACCGATGGACGATTGCTTAGCTCAGGTTGCTATAGATTTTGGAGGAAGAAGTTGGCTAGTTTGGGATGCTGAGTTTAAAAGAGAGAAAATAGGGGATGTTCCAACCGAAATGTTTTATCATTTTTTTAAATCGTTTTGTGATGGAGCTAAGTTAAATGCTAACATAAAAGTAGAAGGAACAAATGAGCATCATAAAATTGAATCGATCTTTAAAGCTTTTGCTAAGTGTATAAAAACAGCAGTTTCAAAAAATAAGGACAAACTAATATTGCCCTCAACAAAGGGAGTTTTATAATGAGAGTAGCAATAATTGATTATGGTGCTGGAAACACTCAAAGTGTTAAGTATGCTTTGAAAAGACTTGGCTGCGAAGGTGTGTTAACGTCAGATAAAGAAGTTATATCTAATTCTGACAAGGTTATTTTTCCTGGTGTAGGGCAGGCGAGTAGTGCAATGAAAAAACTTAAATCTAAAAGTTTGGATGTGTTTATACCTAATCTTAAACAACCAGTACTGGGCATATGTTTAGGTATGCAGTTAATGTGTAATTTTTCTGAGGAAGGAGATGTAGATTGTTTGAAAATATTTGATTCAAATGTAAAAAGGTTTAACAATTTACTTAAAGTTCCTCAAATAGGGTGGAACACTATTTTTGATTTAAAAACTAGATTATTTGATTCAGTTGATGAAAATGAATACATGTATTTAGTTCATAGTTATTATGTTCCGCTTTTAACAGATACTGTAGCTACATCTAACTATGGAATCAATTACAGTACTGCTATTAAAAAAAATAACTTCACTGGTGTTCAGTTTCATCCTGAAAAAAGCGGAAGTAAAGGGGAAGTGGTGCTTAAAAATTTTATAAATAATTAGTAATGAGAATAATTCCAGCCATAGATATTATTGAAGGAAAATGCGTAAGATTATCACAGGGTGATTATAATAAAAAAACTATTTATAGTTCTAATCCATTTGAGATGGCTCAGCGATTTGAAGATCATGGTATAGGTTTTCTTCATTTGGTTGATTTAGATGGAGCTAAGTCAAGTAAGATTATAAATTATAAGATTCTTGAGCAAATTGCCTTAAAAACAGCTTTAAAAGTAGATTTTGGAGGTGGATTAAAATCAATTGAAGATGTTAAAGTCGCGTTTGAGTCAGGCGCATCTCAAGTAACACTAGGAAGTATAGCTGTTTCAGATCCTGAAACCTTTAATGATTTGTTTGAAAAATATGGAAATGATAAAATAATTTTGGGAGCTGATTTTTTAGACAATAAGATTAAAACCAATGGATGGCTTAATGATTCAGGAAATGATCTTATGGATTTTTTAGAATATCACATTTCTAAAGGAATAAAATATGTCATTCCAACAGATATATCCAAAGACGGAATGTTAAAAGGACCGTCTACAGAAATATATAAAGATATATTGAAGTCATTTAAAGGTATTTCTTTAATTGCTTCAGGTGGAATATCAAGTATTGGAGATTTAGAAAAATTGAATGAAATTGGTTGTGAGGGTGCTATTTTAGGGAAAGCTATTTATGAAAACAAGATAGAATTGAAAAGTTTAATGAATTTTATAGAAAAATAATGCTAGCAAAAAGAATAATTCCGTGTCTTGATATTAAAGACTCAAGAACCGTAAAGGGAGTTAATTTTGTTGATCTTGTAGATGCGGGGGATCCGGTTGAGCTTGCTAGGTATTACTCTGAAAATGGAGCAGATGAACTTGTTTTTTTAGATATAACTGCTACAAAAGAAGATAGAAAAACATTTGCTAAGCTTGCTGACCAGATTTCAAAGAATATTAATATCCCCTTCACTGTTGGCGGTGGAATTAAAACAGTAGAAGATGTTGATATTCTTCTTAAAAGCGGAGCAGATAAGGTTTCTATAAATAGCTATGCTGTAAAAAACCCTGATTTTATTAATGAATTAGCAACAAATTTTGGAACCCAGTGCATTGTAGTGGCAATTGATGCTAAGTATGTCGATAATGATTGGTTTGTGTATTTGGTTGGAGGAAGAGTTAAAACAGAAATTAGGTTATTTGACTGGGCTAAAGAAGTAGAGGATAGGGGAGCAGGAGAAATTCTTTTTACTTCAATGGATCATGATGGAACTAAAAATGGATTTGCTTGTCAGGCACTTGAAAAGTTATCACAAATAGTAAATATTCCGATAATAGCATCAGGTGGAGCGGGAAAAATTGAACATTTTAATGAAGTCTTTAAATCTGGTAATATTGACGCTGCACTTGCTGCTAGTGTATTTCATTTTAATGAAATAAGATTAAAAGACCTTAAAACAGAATTAAAAAATAATAATATACCGATACGATTATGAATTTAGATTTTAGTAAAAACAAAGACGGTTTAGTGCCTGCAATTATTCAAGATAATATAACTCATAAAGTATTGATGTTAGGTTATTTAAACCAAGAATCCTTAAGTTTAACTTTAAGTACTGATGTAGTTCATTTTTACAGTAGAACTAAACAAAGAATTTGGAAAAAAGGAGAGGAAAGTGGTAACGAATTAAAGGTTGTTTCGCTAAAGGAAGATTGTGATAAAGATACTGTTCTAATTAAAGTGAATCCTGTTGGACCTGTATGTCATAAAGGTGACGACACTTGTTTTGAAGATTCAAATTTTTCGGATGATTTTATAAGTACACTTGAGAATATTATACAAGACAGAAAGATCAATCCCTCTGATTCTAGCTATGTATCTAGTTTGTTTAAGAAAGGAACAAATAAAATTGCTCAAAAGGTTGGGGAAGAAGCTGTAGAGCTTGTTATTGAAGCCAAAGATGATAATGATGATTTGTTTTTAAACGAATCAGCAGATCTATTATTTCATTATTTAATTCTTCTTCAGGATAAAGG
>CBFHJJ010000016.1:0-30665 GCA_965655865.1 Flavobacteriaceae bacterium
TTAGCAATTCAATATTACAATGAATCTATTGATTTAGAAACTGACAATTTGAAAAAAGCTAAAACACTTTATAAAATTGCGATTAAGTTTAAGAAATCTGGACAATTTTCAAAATCTAGAACATATGCTAATAAAGCTTTAGGTTTCCAACCTTCTATGGGAAGAGCATATTTGCTTATTGCTAATTTGTATGCTAGTAGTGCAAATAATTGTGGTAAAACTCAGTTCGAAAAAAGATCTATCTATTGGCTTGCTTTAAAAGAAGCAAAAAAAGCAGCTTCTGTCGATGCCTCTGTAAGAAAACTTGCTAAAAAAACAGCTCTAAGTTATGAAGGAAGAGCACCATCTAAAACTGATATTTTTAGTGAAGCAATGAGTGGAAAAACAATTTCTTTTAAATGTTGGATAGGTAAATCAGTTACCGTACCTTCATTAAACTGATGAATTTTTTAAGATTTTTAGTATTTATTCTTCTTTTTTCTTGTGAAGATAATTTTCAAGAAATACAAAACATAAATAGCAAAAACACATTACCCGTAGGTGTTACTGAAAATTTAAAATTAATATATACTGATTCTGCAAAAGTTAAAGCTATTCTTTACTCTAGCTTAAACAAAGATTTTACGAATAAAATTTTTCCTTATTCAGAATTTCCCAATGGAATTAAAATAACATTTTTTGATAAAGATAATAATGAAACAAATGTTACTTCTGATTATGCAATAATGTATAATAAAACTAATATTGTTGATATGAAAGGAAATGTAATTATTAATAATTATGATGGTTCTGAACTCAAAACAAGTCAATTGTTTTGGGATCCTGAACAAGAATGGTTGTTTACTGAGAAAAAATTTACATTTAAAAATATTGATTATGATATAGCAGCTACAAGATTAGATGCTAATAGATCATTTACTATATTTAACACAGGTAAACTCGATGGTAAAGTACTAGTTGAAGATAATTAATGAATTTATGAATAATTACAGAAGAATTTCAGAATATATATATTTAGTCATTTCCTTTATTTCAATTTTTGAATATTTTTTTGGGGACAACTCCTCTCAAAAAAGCAATATTTTTTTAATATTGGCTATATTTTCATTTGGTATGTTTTTATTTCGAAGACACTATAGAATTAAATTTAAAAACAGAAGAAAATAGATTTAATGGATAATCAAATTTTAGTTATTCTTATATCTATTATTTTTTCAGGTTTTTTCTCCGGTATGGAGATTGCATTTGTTTCAACTAACAAAATTTTTTTAGAAATAGAAAAAAAACAAAAGGGTTTAGTTTCTTTTTTTATTAAAAAAATTACTGTAAATCCCTCAAAATTTATTGCAACCATGTTGCTTGGTAACAATATTGCTTTAGTTATTTACGGTATATACTCAGGCAGGTTAATTATTAATGTTTTTTTTCCTGAACTTATTAATGAAACTTCAATTGATTTTAAATATGTCTTTTATCAAACATTGATTTCTACTCTTATTATTTTAATAACTGCTGAATTTTTGCCTAAAGTTTTTTTTCAAATTTATGCTAATAGACTTTTTAAATTATTTTCTTTTCCAGCTTTTATTTTTTATTATTTATTCTCACCATTAACTTTTGTGTTTAATAGGATTTCTGATAGTGTTTTAAATAAATATTTTAAAACTAAAAAAGATGAATTAAAAATGGTATTTAGTAAAGATGAGTTGGGAGATTATATTAATCAAGAGATTGGCAATGATAATGAAAAAGAATTAGATTCAGAAATTCAAATTTTTCAAAAAGCTTTAGAATTTTCGAAAGTCAGAGCTAGAGAAATTATGATTCCTAGAGCTGAAATAGTTTCGGTTGATCGTTACGTAACTCCTTCAAAATTGAAAGAAATTTTTATTAAAACAGGTCTTTCTAAAATATTAGTACATCAAGAGAATATTGATAATATCGTTGGTTACATAAGCATTCAACATATGTTCAATGATTTTAAGAAATTTAAATCAGTAATAACTTCGATTGAATTTGTGCCTGAATCAATGTTTATTAATGACTTATTAAATCTTTTAACTAAAAAACGAAAGAGTATCGCGGTTGTTATTGATGAATATGGTGGAACATCTGGAATTATAACTGTTGAAGATATAATTGAAGAACTAGTAGGTGAAATTGAGGACGAACATGATTCTCCAAAACATATAGAAAAAAAATTAGGTGATAGTCATTTTAGATTATCTGCAAGGATAGAAATTGATTATTTAAATCATAAGTTTAAATTAAATATTCCTGTAAGTGAGCATTATGAAACTTTGGGTGGATTTATTATTAGTTTAAATGAGAAAATCCCTGAAAATGAAGATAAAATATTTTATAATAACTTAATGTTTAAAATCATTGATGTATCTAGCTCAAAAATTGAGATTGTAGAATTAATTATTGAAGATTAATTTTAAGAGTTTAACTTTTTTTTATTCCTAAGGATATTGTATTTTCGTTTGCTACAAAAAAAAAATTATGGCTATTCTTGGACAAATTCGATCTAAATCTATTTTTTTAATTATTGTGATAGGTTTAGCACTATTTGCATTTGTGATTTCTGGTGTTTTTGACGGTAAAGGTTATCAAGCTCAACAACCTGTCGGTGTTATTAATGGTGAAGAGGTATTAATTGAAGATTTTAGAGGTCAAGTTGACTTTTTAGAAAGAAATTATAATCAAAAGGGAATGGTTGCTGTAAATAATGTTTGGAATCAAAGATTAAGATCTGAAATTTTAAGACAACAATTTGAAATTTCGGGTATTCAATCTGGAAAAGATCATTTACAAAATATTTTAAAAAACAACCCTACTTTTAATTCAGATCAGCAATTTTTGAATGAAGCAGGAATGTTTGATATAGATAAATTTAAAACTTTAATTATTGAACTAAAGACAACAAATCCAGAGGCATATGAGCAATGGAAAAGTCAAGAAAAGATTTTTGAATCTCAATCTAATGAACAGATTTATTTAAACTTAGTTAATGCTGGTGTTAATTATACTCAAGCAGATGGTAAATTTGAATATGCTTTGCAAAATGACAATGTAGATATTGAATACGTTCAAATTCCTTATTCGTCTGTTGAAGATTCATTAATCTCTTATTCAAAATCTGACTTAAAAAAATATATTGCTAATAACGAAGATGAATTTAAAGTAAATGCTTCTCGCGATATTGAGTATGTTATTTTTGAAGAAAAACCTTCTTTAGAAGATGAAAAAGCTATAAGAAATCGTTTAAGTAAATTTTTGAAAGAGTCAAAAGAATTTAATGAAGTTTCAAAATTAGAAGAGATTACACCTAGCATAACAACTGCAAAAAACATTAAAGAGTTTATAAATGAATATTCCGAGACTAGTTTTGATTCTATTTATTTACCAAAAGGCTCTCTTCCAGCTGATCATGCAAACTTACTCTTTAATCTAAATAATGATCAAACGTATGGACCCTACCTAGATGGAGAGTATTTTAAAGTTTCTAGAATGTTGGATAAAAAAATAGGAGGATCTGTAAGATCTAGTCATATTCTTGTGGCATATAAAGGATCTAAAAACGCCAATCCTAATGTTTCAAGATCTAAAAATGAAGCTAGAAAGGAAGCTAATAATATTTTAAGAAAAATTAGAAAATCTCCAAAAAGTTTTACTGAACTAGCTTTTGAATTTTCTGATGGACCATCAAAGTCTAGGGGTGGAGATTTAGGATTTGTTCAAGATGGTAATATGGTAAAACCTTTCAACGATTTTATTTTTTCAAAAAGAGTTGGTTCTACTGGTGTTGTGGAAACTGATTTTGGTTTTCATGTTATAAAAGTAGTAGCTAAAGATGATCTAGTTTTACTTGCTTCAATTACTGAAAAAAATGTTCCCTCTGATGCGACAAGCGACAAAGTTTTTAATTCAGCAACAAAATTAGAAATGAGCTTATCAAAAGATGGAGATTTAAACGCTTTATCTAGCAAAGAAAATTATACTGTTAAAACAGTAAATGGAATTCAAATATTAGATAATGATTTCCCGGGATTAAAAGACCAAAGAAGAATTGTTCAATGGTTGTTTACAGAATCAACTAATGTGTCAGATTTTAAAAGGTTTGATTTGCCAAAAGGTGGTTATTTAATAGCACAAGTCACAAAAATGGTTGATGAAGGCCTTTCTAATGTTCAGGATGTGTCTTATAAAGTACTTCCTATGGTTTTAAAATCTAAAAAAGCTGATATCATAATCAGTAAAAATGACAATTCTCTTAGTATTGAGGAAATTGCTGAGATTAACGGAATTGAAGTTAAAAAGGCACTAGCATTAAATCAAAAAAATGCTACTATTACTGGTTCAGGTTTAGAACCTTTAGTTATAGGAGCTTCTTTTGGTACAAACTTAAATGAAACCTCAGATTTTATTATTGGAGAAAATGGGATTTATAAATTAAAAGTTATTAAAAGAAAAGACTCTAACACAAATACTGATCCAATTGATTCAAATTTCATTATTTCTTATAAAAATCAGTTATTAAATTTAAATAGGACTTCATCTTTTGCAAGAGTTTACGAATCTCTAAAAGAAAATGCAGAGGTCATAGATAATAGATCAGTTTATTATTAAGTTAAGATTATCGAATATACTTTATAAAAGTATATACCCAAAAAAACAGTTGAAATAATAAATTTTAAAGCTGTTCCTATAGCCAATCCAATAAATGTTCCTAATGCAGGTTTTAAAGCCATTCTAAAGTTAGTTTTATCTATTAGTTCACCACTTAATGCGCCTAGAAATGCTCCAAGAATTAATCCGAACGGCCCACCGGTAAAAAGACCTATAATTAATCCAATTGTAGCTCCTATTAATCCGTTTTTAGAACCTCCAAGTTTTTTTAATCCAATTATTGGAATAAAAACATCTAATAAAAAAACAATAAAAGCTATTAGAAAAGTAGTTATTAATAACCTATTACTAAAAGGTATATATGACGTAAAATGAATTATTAGAATACCTAGCCAGCTTGATAATGGACCAGGAATTACAGGTGAAAAGCTTCCTATTAGTCCAGTTAAGCATAGAATTAAGCCCAATATTAAAAGAAAAATATCCATAAATTTTTTAAATAGATTATTTATTTAAAATTATACTTAATTTTAGAATAAATAAATTAAACGTGAAATTAAAGCAAGTTTTATTTTTATTGTTTTTAATTGTGGGTTGTAATTATAATCCTAATAATTCAACTTACAAAGCTCCTGAGGTCAAGTGGACAACAAAAGATGAACATCCTTCAATTGAAAATTGTGATGAATATGAAAATGAAATTGATAGAATAAACTGTTTTAATTCTAAACTTATTAACTTGATTTATTCGAATATTAATTTAGGAGATATTTTAGTTTCAAAAAAACTTAACGATACTGTATTTCTTTCTTTGTTAGTTGACGAGCAAGGTAAACTTTCGTTATTAAGTATTCACAACAAAAAAAATATTATAAATGAAATACCTAATATAGAACTAATAATTAAAAATTCATTAAATAATATTCCTTCTTTATACCCAGCTACCAAAACTAATTTTGGCATTCCTGTAAGCGCTAAATTTCAGTTACCTTTAATATTAAAATCAAATTAAAACAAGTTGAAAGTTCAAAGGGAAAAAATAATTTTAGGCATTGATCCAGGTACAACAATTATGGGTTTTGGATTAATTAAAATAGTTGGCAATAAAATGAGTTTTCTTTTATTGAACGAACTTGTTTTAAATAAACTAGATGATCATTATTTAAGACTAAAACATATTTTTGAAAGAACCTTAGATTTGATAGAAAAGTATCATCCAGATGAAATTGCAATTGAAGCTCCTTTTTTTGGTAAAAATGTTCAATCTATGCTTAAGTTAGGAAGAGCACAGGGTGTTGCCATGGCTGCAGGCCTTTCTAAAGAAATTCCTATAACTGAGTATTCACCTAAAAAAATAAAGATGTCTATTACTGGTAGTGGAAATGCTTCTAAAGAACAGGTTGCTAAAATGCTTCAAAGTTTGCTCGAAATCAAAAAATTGCCAAAAAATTTAGATTCAACCGATGGTTTAGCTGCGGCAGTATGTCACTTTTATAATCAAAATAATAAATTAAGTTCTGAAAAAAATTATTCAGGCTGGAGTGCATTTGTAAAGCAAAACGAAAAAAGAATTAAGAAATAATGATTTTATACAAGCTTTTCTTTAATCTTAAATAATTTTTTGTGTCAGGAATATATATTCATATACCTTATTGTAAACAAGCTTGTCATTATTGCAACTATCATTTTTCAACTTCCTTAAAGAACAAGGAAAATGTAATTAGTGCAATGTTAAAAGAAATTGAAATTAAATCTGTTGGTAATGATGATTTGATTCAAACTATTTATTTTGGAGGAGGAACGCCATCTTTTTTTGAAACCAAAGAAATTAACAAAATAATTAATTCGATTTTTTCAAAATTTAAAATATCTGAAAACCCAGAGTTAACTTTAGAGGCTAATCCTGATGATTTATCTAAAGCTAAACTTATAGAACTTTCTAAGAGTCAAATAAATAGATTAAGTATAGGTGTTCAATCATTTAATGATGATGAACTAAAACTTATGAATAGATCACATAACTCCGACGATGCCAAATATTGCATTGATAATGCATTAAAGTATTATGACAATATTTCTATTGATTTAATTTTTGGTATGCCTAATAGTAATTTAAAAACGTGGGAATCAAATTTAAATTATGTTACTAGTTGGAATCTTAACCACATGTCTGCATACGCCCTAACAGTTGAATCCAAAACTGCTTTGGAATCATTCGTTAAAAAAAATATTGTTAAACCATTAAATGAAGACTTGGTGTTCGAGCAACACGAATTCATGTGTAATAAAATGTCAAATCATGAATATGTAAATTATGAATTGTCAAGCTTTGCAAAAAAAGGATATTTTTCAAGAAATAATTCTGCTTATTGGCTACGAAAAAAATATATTGGAATAGGACCTTCAGCTCATAGTTTTGATGGGATATACAGAAGCTGGAATGTGTCAAATAACTCATTATATATTAAAGACATAAGTGAAAACAAAATGTTTTCTGGAAGAGAAGAACTTTCAATTATTGACAAGTATAATGAATATATTATGACCGGCTTAAGAACCAAATGGGGAATATCACTAAAATACTTGGAAAATAACTTTGGTCCTTATTACAAAAATGATTTTCAAACTAAAATTATAAAATATTTAAACTCATCTCTTGTTTTGATTAAGGATGATATTTATACAACATCAATTAAAGGAAAATTTCTTGCAGATGGAATTGCATCTGAATTATTTCTAATTAATCGTTAGATAATTTTGTAAAATAATAATAGAATTTTGAGATAGTCTCAATTCCATGTAAAAAATTTGAAACTCCGTAATGTTCATTTGGTGAATGAATTGCATCACTATCTAACCCAAACCCCATTAAAATAGTTTTACTATTTAATTCTTGTTCAAAAAGTGCTATAATTGGAATACTCCCTCCGTCTCTAGTAGCAATTGGCTTTTTGTTAAAGACATCTTCATAAGCTTTACTAGCAGCTTCAAAACCAATCGTATCTGTTGGTGCAACATAAGGTTGTCCACCATGATGCTCTGTTACTTTTACACTAACTGTATCAGGGGAAATATTTAAAATATGTTTTGTAAATAAATCATTAATTCTTTTCCAGTTTTGTCCAGGGACTAATCTCATGGAAATTTTGGCATAAGCTTTACTTGGTAAAACAGTTTTAGCACCTTCTTCTGTGTAACCTCCCCATATTCCATTAACATCTAAAGCTGGTCTGATTGATTGTCTTTCAATTGTAGAATAGCCTAACTCTCCGTGCTCTTTTTTAAGACCAATAGATTCTTTAAATTCATCAATATTGAAAGGAGCTGAATTCATTTTTTTTCTGTCATTTTCAGAAACTTTAATCACATTATCATAAAAACCAGGAATAGTAATTTTATTATTTGAATCGTGCAACTCATTAATAATTTTAGATAATACATTTATTGGATTAGCTACAGTTCCGCCGTAATGACCAGAATGTAGATCTCTGTTAGGGCCAGTTAACTCAACCTCCATATAAGACAACCCTCTTAATCCGGTTGTTATAGAAGGAATTGTTTTACTAATCATTCCCGTGTCTGAAACTAATATAATATCGTTAGATAATTTTTTTTTGTTTTGTTTTACAAATAATTCAAGATTATCACTTCCTACTTCTTCCTCACCTTCAATCATAAACTTAACATTACAAGGTAAGTCACCATTTTCAATCATTACCTCTAAAGCTTTTAAGTGCATAAACATTTGACCTTTGTCATCACATGCTCCTCTAGCAAAAATTGCACCCTCAGGATGTATTTCTGTTTTCTTGATATAAGGATTGAAAGGATCCTGATCCCAAAGATCTATTGGGTCTACGGGCTGAACATCATAGTGGCCATAAACTAAAATGGTTGGAAGCTCAGTATTGATAATTTTTTCTCCGTAAACAATAGGGTGTCCATCAGTTTCACAAATTTCACAATTATCTAAACTTAGTTTTACAAAATGTTTTTTTATTAATTCTGCAGCTAATCTTACATCTGAATCATGTTCAGATTTTGCACTTACAGATGGAATTCTTAATAATTCAAATAATTCGTTTATAAAACGATTTTTATTTTTTTCGATATAATTTTTGAAATTCTTCACTTTTAATATTTTGTGTAAATGTAATTAAAACTAGTTTTTTAACATAGTAAATTTCATAGTGATATTTTATACAATCTTGCTTATATTTGCCTGCCTTGCGGGTGTGGTGAAATTGGTAGACACGCTAGACTTAGGATCTAGTGCTTAACGGCTTGGGGGTTCGAGTCCCTTCACCCGCACTTAAAAAAACCTTTACAGAGTAAAGGTTTTTTTGTTTCTTATCATTTCTGTTTAACTTAGTTTTAATAGTAAATTTAATTAATTAGATTAATAGCATGATTTTTGAAATAATCGTCAGTATATTATAGTCAATATGAAAAAAATATTTTTTACCCTTTTTTTATCATTAACTTTTATTTTTATTAGTTGGAAATATCATGAGGTTAAGTTTGATGATCCAAACAAGGATAAGCTACTAATAGAACTTCTTAAATATGTTTTAGAGAAAGGTCATTATCAATCTCAGGATATTAATGATGAGTTGTCAGTCAAAGTGTTTAATAGTTATTTAGACATGATAGATCCTCAAAAAAAATATTTTTTGAATTCAGATTTAAAAGAATTCAAAAAGTATGAAAAATTAATTGATGATCAATGGCTTAGTTATGATTTGACTTTTTTCAATTTAACTCATGAGAGGCTAGTTCAGCGAATTAGTGAGGTAGAGTTGTTTTTACCTATTTTGTTTAAAAAAACATTTGAATTTGAAAGTGATGAAAAGATAAATGTAGATTTCGAAAATTTATCATTCCCCAAAAATGATAAAGAGAGGAAAGATAGATGGAGAAAACAATTAAAGTTTTCAATGTTAGATTTATATGACATAAAAATATTAGATCAAAAAAAATTAGTAGAATCCAATAGTGATCATGTGAAAAAATCTAAATCAGATCTCTTAAAAGAATCTTTAGAAATAGTTAAAAATAATATCAACGATATTTTTGATTTAATGAATGACTTGGAAAGAAAAGATTGGTTTTCAAATTACGTTAATTCATTTGTTACCCAATATGATCCCCATACTATTTATTTCAAGCCTGAAGATAAAGAACGTTTTGACGTTAATATTTCTGGAAGATTTGATGGAATTGGTGCTAGATTACAAAAACGTGATGGTGGAATTGAAATTGTTCAAATTATTTTAGGAGGTCCACTTTGGAAAGATAAAAAGATTGAAGCAGGTGATGAAATAATTAAAGTTGGTGAACCTGGAAATGATCCTGTCAATGTAATTGGAATGAGAATTGACGACGCAATTAAATTAATTAAAGGTCCAAAAGGGACTGTAGTTGAATTGACCGTTCGACGTAAAGCTGATAATGAAATTAAAACTTTTCCAATTACAAGAGATGAAGTTGTTTTAGAAGAGAGCTACGCAAAATCTACATTAATTAAAAAAAATAATAAAACTTATGGCCTTATAACTCTACCAAAATTTTATGTTGATTTTAACGATTACAAAGAAATAAACTGTGCTTCTGATGTAAAAAAAGAAATTATAAATTTAAAAAAAGAAGGTATAGAAGGTCTTGTTTTAGATTTAAGAAATAATGGAGGAGGAGCACTACAAACGGTAGTTGATATGACGGGCTTGTTTATCGAAACAGGTCCAATTGTACAAGTCAAATCCATCGGAAATAGAAAAAAAGTTTTATATGATAAAGATCCCTCTGTTATTTGGGATGGACCATTAGTTATTTTAGTAAATCAAATGTCTGCTTCTGCTTCAGAAATTATGGCTGCCGCTTTACAGGATTATGAAAGAGCTGTGGTTGTAGGAAGTGACAATACCTTTGGAAAAGGAACAGTACAAAACGTATTAGATTTAAACAGATTTTTATCAAACAGTGACTTTGATTTAGGTGCATTAAAGATAACAACTGAAAAATTTTACAGAATTAATGGAGGTTCTGTTCAACTTAAAGGAGTTGAAAGTGACATTGTAACACCTAACACTTATTCACATATTGAAATAGGTGAGGCAGATGAAAAAAATCCTCTAAAGTGGGATCAAATAGATAGAGCACAATTTAGAAAATGGGATGGATATTATAATTTAGAAAGTGTAATAAATGATTCTAAATTAAGGATTTCTAAAAATGAGTTATTTAGTCTTATTGATCAAAATGCTAAATGGTTTTCAGAGAGAAGAAAAAATAAAAGTTATTCTTTAAATTATGATGCTTTTAAAAATGAACAGAAGAACAATAAGCAAAAACTCAAAAAATTCGATAGGATTAAAGATTACAATAATAATTTGAATTTTAATCTTTTGAGTGATCAATCTTCGAAAATTAAAGACTCTGAAGAATATAAAGAAAATCGAAAGAGATGGCACGACAGACTAAAATCTGACATTTATATTAACGAAAGCATTAATGTTTTATTAAATTTAAAAACAAAGAAAATAGAAAAAAATAATAATATCTTAGCTAAAGCTGGTTAATGAAACTTTTTAAAAACATAATAACTTTAAATAATCTAGGTATTATTTTAAGTTCTTGTTTTGTGTTTTTTTGCCTTCTCATATCTTTATTTTCATACATTTTTATCCCAGATAATTCTAGATTTTCAAATCAGATGCATTTGCCAATTAATTCTAAAGAACCAGGGTTTAAAGCAAATTTTATCTTGGTTCCAAATAAAAGTAATAATCATCAATCCTTTCTAAGCAAGTTGTTTACTGGAAATAAGAATCCTGACACTGAAATTTTAATTTCTAATTTCCAATTATCAAAAAATAGTATTAAATATTCTGACTTTTCAAATGATGAAATTATTAAATCTATTCCTTTTACTGATTTCCCCTCAAATTTAACATCAAACCAAATTATAGATCGATTTTTGATTAAAAGAAATTATATTTTTGGCACTGATAATTATGGAAGAGATGTGTTTGGTAGAGTTATGCTAGGGACTAGAGTGTCTATGTCTATTGGTGTAATTGCAGTTTTGATTTCCTTACTAATCGGAGTGTTTATAGGACTTTTAAGTGGTTTTTATGGGGGTTTAACTGATAAAATATTAATGATGATTATTAATATTTTTTGGTCTATTCCAACTCTTTTATTAGTGATTGCCTTTTCTTTAGCTCTTGGCAAAGGTTTTTGGCAGGTATATGTAGCAGTTGGCTTAACGATGTGGGTTGAAGTCGCTAGAGTTGTGCGAGGTCAAGTTATTTCTGAAAAGAATAAAGATTATATAATCGCAACCAAAGTGTTAGGTTTCTCTCACTTAAGAGTTTTTTTTAATCATTTACTTCCAAATATAATAGGCCCTATATTAATTATATCTGCTGCAAATTTTGCTTCAGCTATTTTAATTGAAAGCGGGTTAAGTTTTTTAGGAATAGGGACTCAACCACCAGTACCTAGCTGGGGATCAATGATTAAAGATAATTATCAATATATTATTTTAGGTAAGGCCTATCTTGCAGTTATCCCTGGAATAGCTATAATGTTATTGGTTACAAGCTTTATGTTTTTAGGAAATAACTTAGAAGAATATTTTAAATCAAAATAACTACCATTTACTAGTTCTTTCTGAGTCTAGTTTTATATATATAGAGAATAATAAAACAAAAGCCATTAAACTTGATCCTCCATAGCTTAAAAATGGAAGTGGTATTCCAATTGTAGGTACCAATCCTATAACCATACCAATGTTGATAAAAAAATGTGAAAAAATAATGGTTACAGTTGAGTATGAATAGATTTTGCTAAACAAATTTCTTTGAAGTTCTGCTCTCTTAGCAATTCTTAGCATCAAAAAAGTATATAAAATAATTATAAATGAGGCTCCCAAAAAACCCCATTCTTCACCAACGGTAGAAAATATATAATCTGTGTGTTGCTCAGGGACAAAATTTCCTCTGGTTTGAGACCCTTTTAAATACCCCTCACCAGTTAAACCACCAGACGCAAATGCTATTCTTGATTGATTTGTATTGTATCCAATTCCCTGATTATCTTGTTTTAGCCCCATCACAATATTAAATCTATTTCTGTGACGTTCTTCAAAAATATTATTAAATATAAAGTCAACAGAAAACACAAATACAGAGAATATTAAGCCATATACAAATATTTTTTTTACTAAATTTTTGTTTTTCTTATTGAAAAAAAGAAAAATTAATATAGAGGCAATTAGAAAAATAATAACATTTTTTGGTGTTAAAAGAATTGTTGCAAAAAATAATATTACAAATCCAACAAATAAGTTCATATATATAGATGGTAGACCTATTTTATAGAAAACTAAAATAAAACTTAAGAAAATAATAATAGTTCCAGGATCTGGTTGAAGAATAATTAAAGTTATTGGTATTAAAATTATTAAAAATGAATAAAATTGAGTTTTGATTGTTTTTAGATTTGAATTAATATCACTTAGATATTTTGCTAATGCTAGAGCGGTTATTGGTTTTGCAAATTCGCTTGGCTGAATACTAAATCCATTTATTTGGTACCAAGCTAAGGCACCATTAACTTCATTTCCAAAAACAAAAAGTCCAATTAAAGATAGGATAGAAATGATGTATAAAACACTTGAGTATTTTATAAAAAAATTAAAGGAAAGAATTTGAATGAATAAGAAAATAAAAACTGAAATAATTGCAAATAATAATTGTTTTGTAAATGGATTATAAGAAAAAATGGAGTCTAGTAAATAAGTTTGAGATGATGAAAAAATATTCCCAAGCCCTAAAGAAATTAGAATGCTAAGTATAAATACACTTAACCAATCAATTTTTTTTATATTAATTTCACTCATTAATCGAAAAATTGTTTTTTGTGTAGGGCTTCAAATATTCTTCCATAAGGTTTCCGTTCAAAATATAATTTTCAAGATATTTTCTTTTAACCTCATTTTTTAAATATTTTTCAATCATAAGGCTTGCAATTGGAGCAGCCCATCTTGTACCCCAGTAACCATTTTCAATAAAAACTGCAATAGCGATTTTAGGATTTTCTTTTGGAGCGAATCCAATAAATATAGAGTGATCGGTTAGTTGAGATCTTTTACCATTTATTTTTATAAAATTTTCTGCAGTTCCAGTTTTTCCAGCTATCTCAATTCCTTTTATTTTTGAATTTTGAGCTGTTCCTTTTTCAATTACATCAAACATTCCATTAATTACTTTATCATAATGAACAGATTTTATAGACGTGTATTTTTTATTTAAAAATCTTGAATTAATAGAGTCATTACTTATTTTTTTTACTAAATGTGGAGTTTTATACCACCCTCTATTCGCTATTATTGCTGTTATATTTGCTAATTGAATTGGAGTTGTTAATATTTCACCTTGCCCAATTCCATTTGAAATTGTTGTTGCAGCTTTCCATCTGTTGTTCGGATACCATTTGTCATAATATTTAGAATCCGGTATTAGGCCGGGTCTACCTAAGGGATGATCATATCCTAAATAATCTCCCAAACCAAAACTTTTAACATGATTTTTCCAATTATCAATTCCTTCTTTTGAATTAGAATATTTATTTAGAGTGTTTTTGTATATAGTAGCAAAATAGGTGTTACAAGAATTGTAAATAGCTTTATTTAAGTCGTTAGAAGTGCCCGGCATACAATGACACCTCATAAATCTATTTTTTGAATAATAGTGTCCTTCGTTACATGAAATTTTAGTATTTGATGTTATGATATTCTCTTCTAAGGCTATGAGTCCGTTTATTAATTTAAATGTTGATCCTGGTGGGTATTGTCCTTGTAATCCTCTGTCAAAAAGCGGTTTCCCTATTGTGTCGTTTTTAAGTTTGACATAATTTTTCGATCTGTTTCTTCCAATTAGTAGGTTTGGATCAAAGTTTGGAGCGTTTATTAGTGATAGAATCTCACCACTTTCAGGCTCTATTGCAATTATACTTCCAAACTTATTAATCATTAGTGAATCTCCATAAACTTGAAGATCTACATCAATTGTTAAGTTAATATCCTTAGCAGGCTTGAAAATTGTATCATAAATACCATCTTTATATTTACCAGTAATTCTATTAAAATTATCTTTTTGAAAATAGTTTACTCCTTTTACCCCTCTTAGCTTATCTTCGTATGCTTTCTCAATACCCTGCCTACCTATTAATTCTCCAGACTCATAATAACTATCGTCTTTAACCTCATAGTCATTAACCTCACTTATATAACCTAATATATTTGAAGCAGAATTTAGAAGATAATTTCTATTAGATTTTTTGGTTACAGAAAACCCTTCATATTTCCATAATTTTTCTTGAATAATAGCATAATCTTTCTTTGAAATTTGAGATAAAAAAACTGAAGGTTTAATTCTTGAGTATTTTTTTGCTTTTTTTATTTTATCTAAAAATATTTGTTTGTCAATTTTTAATATTTTACAAAATTCAGTAGTGTCTATTGATTTTAATTTTGAGGGCACTATCATCAAATCATAAAAAGGCTCATTTTCAACTAACAATTTATTATTTCTGTCAAAAATATAACCTCTTTCAGGGTAATTATAAACCTTTTCAACAGAGTTTTTATTCGATAACTTAACATCATTGATATTTATTATTTGAACCCAGAAAAGACGAAGAATAAAAATTATCGAAGTCACAATGATCAAAAAAGGAAGAAACTTATTTTTCATTTTCAATCATAATATAAATAAACGTTGTACAAAAAATTAAAGAAATTGAGGATGTTATTAATGTTTTGTAGATAATCAAGGAAATAAATTCAAAACTAAAGGTTTCTAATGAAAAAATAATTAAATGATGAATTAATATGACAGAGCTTATGTACAGAAATTTTTGTGAAAATGTTGATTCTAAAACATAGTTTTTAATTAATTTAATTCCATGCGGATCATAAAACGAACCAAACACAAAACTTAAAATATATGATCTTAAAAAAGCAATTGATAAACAAGCTGCAGCATTAATTCCTATAGAATTTGAATACAAGTCAAGCGTAAATCCAAATAAAAAACTAACTATCATAAAAGTAATTTTGTTAACCTTAATTGGAAATGTAATTAAAAAAACTAGACAGATATAAGGATCGTAAATATCAAAAAAATCAAAATTATTAAAAATTAAACCTTGTAATAGAGTTAATATTATAAATCTTTTTAAAATTAATAAATAGACACTTGCCATTATTTTTTTAATTTTTGAAATTCCTGTTTATTAAAACTTTCAATTACATAAACGTTATTTAAATTACTCATGTCATTATGTAATTTAACTTCAACATTTAAATAATTTTCTCTAATATCTAAATTGATAGTTTTTAATCTTTTGTTTTTTTTAGTTATGTCTTTTGTGTTTGTTTGTGTTTGATTAATTATTTCAGACACTATTCCGATATTAATTCCCTCTGGAAATATTAATGACATTCCACCTGTAACTATTGAATCCCCAATTTTTATATTAGCTGTTTCCGATATATCGTTTAGCATTAAATGCCTTGTGTCAAAGCCATCCCATTCTAAAGTCCCAAAATGTTCTGTTCTTTTTACTTTTGCATTTATTTTCATTTCTATATTTAAAATTGACATTATTGATGAAAATTTTGGTGATGTATATTCAATAATTCCTACAATTCCATTAGAATTGGTCACTCCCATTTCACTTTTTATTCCGTCAACACTTCCTTTGTTAATAATGATTCTATTTTTAAATGAAGACAAATTATTAGAAATTACTTTTGCATTTTTATATGAAAAATTTGCATTCTTTAGTGAGTCTAACCCATTGTTTCTACTAATTTTTTCTAATTTATTTTTGAGAGCTAAATTTTCTTCTGAAAGTTTATAATTGACTTCTTTCAATTTAAAATAGTCGTTAAAGAAATTTAAATTTTCTTTGGTGTAATTTGAAATACTGTTAGATAAAAGTAAGACTTTTGATTTCTGAAAATAATTCGAGTTTAATATAAGAGCAAATGAAAATGATAATAATATTAAATAAACTACAACATCTTTTTTTCTTATGATGAAATCAATGATTTGTTGCATAATTTAAAAACTATTTCACTAATACACTTTTGTATCTTTCAATGTTTTTAAGTGTAATTCCAGTTCCTCTTACTACTGCTCTTAGTGGGTCTTCAGCAATAAACACCGGTAAATCTGTTTTTTTTGAAAGTCTTTTATCTAAACCTCTAAGCATTGATCCTCCGCCAGCAAGATAAATTCCAGTATTATAAATATCTGCTGCTAATTCAGGTGGCGTTTGAGATAATGTTTCCATAACAGAATCTTCAATTCTTATTATTGATTTATCTAATGCTTTAGCAATTTCTCTATATGAGATCATAGCTTCCTTAGGTTTTCCTGTTAACAAGTCTCTTCCTTGAACCGAAATATCATCAGGTGGACTTTCCAGCTCTTCAGAAGCTGAACCAATTGTAATTTTTATTTTTTCTGCAGTTCTTTCTCCAATAAAAAGGTTGTGTTGAGTTCTCATGTAGTATATAATATCTCCAGTAAAAACGTCTCCAGCAACTTTCACCGATTTGTCACATACAATACCAGATAATGCTATAACAGCAATTTCTGTGGTACCACCTCCAATATCAACTATCATATTTCCTTTTGGCTGCATTATATCAACTCCAATTCCAATAGCTGCTGCCATTGGTTCATGAATTAAGTAGACTTCTTTACCATTAACTCTTTCGGCAGACTCTCTAACTGCCCTCATCTCCACTTCAGTTATTCCTGATGGAATACAGATGACCATTTTTAAAGCTGGAGTAAAAAATCTTTTTTTTAGAGAGGGAATGCTGTTAATTAATAAACTTATCATTTGTTCGGAAGCATTGAAATCTGCAATAACTCCGTCTTTAAGAGGTCTTACTGTTTTAATATTTTCATGAGTTTTACCTTGCATGAGACTTGCTTCTTTTCCTACTGCAATTATTCTTTCAGTTTTCTTATCGATAGCAACTATTGACGGACTGTCTACAACTACTTTGTCATTGTGAATTATAAGTGTGTTAGCAGTTCCAAGATCTATTGCAATCGATTCAGTCCAAAAATCAAAAAAAGCCATAATAAAAAGTTGTATTACAAGTTAATAAAAATTAATGTTTAAAGTGTCTAGTTCCAGTTAAAACCATTGAAATATTATTTTTATCACAATATTCAATAGAAAGATTATCTTTAATTGAACCTCCTGGTTGAATAACTGAGCTAATTCCATTTTTATGAGCTATTTCTACACAGTCAGGAAAAGGAAAAAATGCATCACTTGCCATAACAGAATTATTTAAATCAAATTTAAAGTTATTTGATTTTTCTATGGCTTGCTTTAATGCATCAACTCTTGATGTTTGTCCTGTTCCAGAGCTTATTAACTGTAAATTTTTTGCCAAAACAATAGTGTTTGATTTTGTGTGTTTACAAATTTTTGAAGCAAATTCTAAATCTTTTATTTCTAAACTATTGGGAGATTTTTTTGTACACGTCTCGAAGTTGGAGATTGAATCTGTAATGTTGTCTTTATCTTGAGTTAAAACTCCGTTTAAACAAGTTCTTAATTGTTGTTTGTTTAATTCTGTATTTTTTAACACTAATAGTATTCTGTTTTTTTTAGATTTTAATAAATCAACAGCAGATACTTCAAAATTAGGTGCAATTACAACTTCACAAAAAAGTTTATTAATTTCTTCAGCAGTTGCTAAATCAATTTTTTTATTTGAAATTAAAACACCTCCAAAAGCAGAGACAGGATCACCAGCCAAAGCGTCTTTGTAAGCATTTAAGATTGAATCTCTAGAAGCTAATCCACAAGCGTTATTATGCTTTAAAATCGCAAATGTTGGTATATCATCATAGAACTCTAAAATTAAATTTACTGCTGCATCAACATCTAGCAAATTATTGTAAGAAAGCTCTTTCCCGTGCAATTGTTCAAACATTGAATTAAAGTTACCATAGAATGTACCTTTTTGATGTGGATTTTCTCCATAACGAAGTTCTTTACCATTTTTAAAGCTGGCTTTTAGAGATTTGTTGTCATCTTTAAAATAATTAAAAATTGCTGTATCATAATGAGAAGATACATTGAAAGCTCTAGATGCAAAGTTTTTTCTAGATTCTAAATTGACTTCACCGTTATTGTTGTTAAGTATTTCTAAAAAATCTGAATAGTCGTTTTTTGAAGAAATACACATTACATCTTTGAAGTTTTTAGCAGCAGCTCTAATTAGTGAAATACCACCTATGTCAATTTTTTCTATAATATTTTGTTCAGTATCATTGGATTTTACTGTTTCTTCAAAAGGATAAAGATCTACGATTACTAAATCAATATTTGGGATTTCAAAATTTTTAAGATCAGTTGTATCATTTTTATTGTCGTTTCTGTTTAAAATTCCTCCAAAAATTTTAGGATGAAGTGTTTTGACTCTGCCACCAAGTATTGATGGGTATCCAGTAACGTCTTCAACTCTCTGCACAGGGATCCCATGTTTTTTTAAAAACAGTTCAGTTCCTCCAGTAGAATAAATTTTGACACCAAGTTCATTGAGTTTTTTAGCAATTGGTTCTAATCCATCTTTATTAAAAACAGATATTAGAGCTGACTTTAATTTTAGCATAATTTTTAGGAAAAAAGTATACTATAAAAGTAGTTTTTTTTTAAAAAAAAATTGCAGAGTTTTTATAAAATTTTATATTTTTTTTGCAATTAAAATATTTATTTTTTTTAAAAATTTTAAATCAGCTAATGTGAATCTACTAAGAGTGTTTGAATCAATATCAATTTGACCAATATTTATATTATTTGAAAATAACGGAACTACTATTTCAGATTTAACATTAATATTACAAGAGATGTAGTTTTCTTCATTATTGACATTGTCTACAATGATGTGTGTATTAGATTCAGCAGTTTGTCCGCAAATTCCTTTTCCAAAAGGAATGACTGTATGATCAGTTTTTAATCCGAAATATTTTTTTAGAATTAATTGGTTTTTGTTATTATGAAAGTAATACCCAACCCAGTCGTATCCTTTGATATTTTTTTGCAGAAATTCACAAATAAAATTTAGAGAATCATCTAGGTTAAGATTTCCTATTTTTTTTTCAATGATTGAATATTCTTTTTCGTACATAAAAAAAAACTGCCCGTAAAGGGCAGTTATATATTTGTAATTACATCATTCCTGGCATACCGCCACCACCCATTGGAGGCATTGCTGGCGGAGCATCTTCTTTTATGTCAACAAGAGCACATTCAGTTGTTAAAATCATTCCTGCAACAGATGCGGCATTCTCTAAAGCAATTCTTGTTACTTTTTTAGGATCAATTATACCCTCTTTTAACAGATCAACGTATGTTTCGGATTTAGCGTCATATCCAAAATTACCTTTTCCTTCTAAAACTTTAGCAACGACAACTGAGCCTTCGCCACCTGCGTTTTCTACAATTGTTCTAAGCGGTGCTTCGATAGCCCTAGAAATAATTTGAATACCAGTAACTTCATCTAAATTTTCGCTCGTGATTTTCTCTAAAACTTTTCTAGATCTTAATAATGCAACACCACCCCCAGCTACTATACCTTCTTCAACAGCAGCTCTTGTTGCGTGTAGCGCATCATCAACTCTATCCTTTTTTTCTTTCATTTCAACTTCAGATGCAGCACCAACATAAAGTACAGCGACACCCCCAGCTAATTTTGCTAATCTTTCTTGTAACTTTTCTTTATCGTAATCTGATGTTGTAGTTTCTATCTGAGCTTTGATTTGATTAACTCTAGCTTCAATATTTTCTTTAACACCTGATCCATTAACTATAGTAGTATTATCTTTATCAATAGTTACCCTTTCAGCAGATCCTAACATTTCAATTGTAGTATTTTCTAATGTAAATCCTCTATCTTCAGAAATTACAGTTCCACCAGTCAAAATAGCAATGTCTTCAAGCATAGCTTTTCTTCTGTCTCCAAATCCAGGAGCTTTTACAGCTGCAATCTTTAATGAACCTCTTAATTTATTTACAACTAGAGTTGCAAGAGCTTCCCCATCAACATCTTCAGCAATTACCAATAATGGTTTTCCGCTTTGAGCTACTGGCTCTAAAACAGGTAATAAATCTTTCATTGCAGATATTTTTTTATCGTACAATAAAATATAAGGAGATTCTAAATCTGACTCCATTTTTTCAGAGTTAGTAACAAAATAAGGTGAAAGATATCCTCTGTCAAATTGCATACCTTCAACAACATCAACATAAGTATCTGTTCCTTTAGCTTCTTCAACAGTAATTACACCTTCTTTACCTACTTTTTCAAATGCTTCAGTAATTAAAGACCCAATTGACTCATCATTATTAGCTGATATCGAGGCTACTTGTTTTATTTTGTCAGAAGAACTACCGACAGTTTCTGAATTTTTATTTAACTGTCCAACAATTGCTTCAACTGCTTTGTCAACACCTCTTTTTAAATCCATGGGGTTTGCTCCAGCAGTAACATTTTTTAAACCTTCTTTCACAATAGCTTGTGCTAAAATAGTAGCAGTAGTAGTTCCATCACCTGCTAAATCGTTAGTTTTTGAAGCAACTTCCTTAACCATTTGAGCTCCCATGTTTTCTAATGCATCTTCTAACTCAATTTCTTTAGCAACAGTAACTCCGTCCTTAGTAATTTGTGGACCACCAAAAGCTTTTCCGATAATAACATTACGACCTTTTGGTCCTAAAGTAACTTTTACCGCATTTGCCAAAGCATCGACTCCCTTTTTAAGGCCTTCTCTAGCTTCAACGTCAAATTGTATTTTTTTTGCCATTTTATTATTTTTTAATTTTTAAACAATTGCAAGAACATCCGATTCTCGCATAATTAAGTAATTTTTGCCATCTAATTTAAGTTCTGTTCCACTATATTTTCCATATAAAACAGAATCTCCAACTTTAACTGTGACAGGATTATCCTTAGTACCAGGTCCAACAGCAACAATATTTCCTTTTTGAGGTTTTTCTTTAGCTGTATCTGGTATAATTATTCCTGATGCAGTTTTGGTTTCTGCCTCAAGAGGTTCTACTAATACTCTATCAGCTAATGGTTTAATTTTTAATTTACTCATAGTTTTTATTTTTAATATTAAATTACAGCAATCATGCCAAGGTAATTTTTATGACAAAATGGTCAAAGATTATTTTTTCCAGTGACAAGCTGACATTTTAGTTATGAAAAAGAATTATTCCTGAACTGGAATTTCAACAGGAATTTCATCAGGTAATGCTTCAGGAATTGCTGTTTCTAAGTTATTAGAATCTAATAGTTTAGAATCAATATTTTCGTTATTTCTGTCTAAAGTTATATTTGAAAGTAAGATAAGAATTAGCAACAAAGAGGCTAATACCCAAGTGCTTTTATCTAAAAAATCGGTGGTTTTTCTTACTCCACCTATTTGTTGAGAGTCTCCACCGCCAAATGAGGAGGATAATCCACCACCCTTAGGATTCTGAACCATAATTACTAGCACAAGTAAAAAAGAAACTATTAATATTAAAATTAGAAAAATTGAAAAACTACTCATAACCTTTATTTTTTAAACTACTTTTTATAGTTTTGATTTGGTCTGCAAATAAACTGATTTTTTCTGGATATTTCAAGGAAAGAATTTCATAAGCTCTTATTGCCTCTTCAAATTTATTTTGTTTAAAATAAATTTTAGCTAAAGTTTCTGTCATATATTCTTTTTTACTGAGTTTAAAATCAGATGCTAAATCAGTATTGACAATATTTTTTTCAGGATCAATTTTTGGCGTGTCTTTTAAAAAACTTTCTATAAGCGATTCTTGTGATGATTCTTTTTTTGAAAGATGTTCACTTACTTTAAGCCACTTAATAAATGAGTTTTTGGTATTTTCTGAAGATAGAACAGGTTTAGTTTTTTTAGAAGCTACTTTATCAAGTTCAATTATATCATATAAAACTGTTCTGTCAGTTGAGTATATTGAACTAGTTTTTAAAGCACTATTAAATCTAATATTATTAAATTTTTTTAAACCAATTAGTTCAATTATACGGGCTGTTTGAAAATATGGATATTTTTTTATTATTTTTTTTATTACAATACTTTGATCCAAACTAATATCATTTGGATTTTTAACAAGGTTATTAAAATTATTTACACTAATGTCTACCATTTTGCTAATGATGCGTTAAAAATATCTTGTGTAATTCTTTCAAATATAATATCGTGGGCTTCAGATTTTACATTTAACAGTTGTGTTTCTGCTGGGTAATCAAAATAAAATGAAAATTTTCTTTCAAAATTGTCTTCTTCTTTTTTAATATTTATAAATCTTACGTTTACTCCAACACTTAGTCTATTCTGAGAAGCTTGAAGATTTGATGTTGAGGTCATAGGACTGACTCTGTATTCTTTTATTTCACCCTCGTAAATTAAATCTGCATCCGAGCTCAAAAGTTGCAAATTAGTTTGGTTTTGTAAAATATTTTGAAGAGCTATGGTGAAATCTCTATCCAATCCAGGTTCAAATATTGAGCCCATTGAGTTACCTGCTTCATTTTCAAAAAAATTGACCTGAAAACTTTCAGTTCCCTCAGGTATAGAAGCTCCGGTAAAAGAATAATTCCCACAACCCTCCAATAAAAGAGAGAATAATAATAATGTAATTATTTTATAATTCGATGTCATGTTGCTTAATTTTTCTGTATAAAGTTCTTTCTGAAATTCCTAATTCAATTGCTGCTGCTTTTCTTTTACCATTATTTCGTTCCAATGCTTTTTTTATCAACTCCAGTTCTTTATCGTGAATTGATAATGTTTCTTCTTCTTTTATCTCCTCTGCAAAGTGATATTTATCTTCCTTTGAATTAAAAATACTTTCTTTTTCTTTAATTTCAATAATTTCTGTATCCTTTTCTCTAATTAATTTTTCGTGTAAACTTTCTAATGAATTAAAATCTTTTTCTTTAATGTCTGATTTATAATCTTCACTGTTAAGATGATTTGTTATTTTTTTTAAGTCATTTAAATCTTTTTTCATATCAAATAAAATTTTATACAAAATCTCTCTTTCATTTGAAAAATCATCTGCTGATTTACCTTTATTGACTAGAGCTGGCAATGTGGTGTTAAATTCTGGCAGATAAGATTGAAGCAACTGACTTGAAACTTCTCTTTTTTCTTCTAAAACTGAAAGCTGTTCAGCAACATTTCTTAATTGACGAATATTTCCATTCCATCGATACATGTTCAAAAGACGCTGAGCATTTTCATCAAGTCGTATGGTTGGCATATTATATTTTTTTGCAAAATCACTTGCAAACTTTCTAAATAATAAATGAATGTCTTCTCTTCTATTTCTCAAAGGAGGAATTTTTATTTCAACTGTACTTAATCTATAATATAAATCTTCTCTAAATTTTCCTTTTTGAATTGCTTTTTCCATATCAAGATTGGTGGCAGCTACAATTCTTACATTAGTTTTTTGAACCTCTGATGCTCCCACCTTAATATACTCTCCATTTTCTAATACTCTTAAAAGTCTAACTTGAGTTGTTAAAGGTAGTTCTCCAACTTCATCAAGAAAAATAGTACCACCATCAGCAACTTCAAAATAACCTTTTCTTGCGCTATTAGCACCAGTAAAGGCACCTTTTTCGTGTCCAAATAATTCTGAATCAATAGTTCCGTCAGGAATAGCTCCACAGTTGACGGCAATATATTTATTGTGTTTTCTATGAGATAATTGATGAATGATTTTTGGAAAACTTTCTTTTCCAACTCCACTTTCTCCTGTAACTAAGACAGAGATATCAGTAGGAGATACTCTCATGGCTTTTTCTATAGATCTGTTTAAAGTAGGATCATTTCCTATTATTCCAAATCTCTGTTTAATATTTTGTGTACTAGATTCCATAATATTTTTTTTATAAATCTTGACTAACTCCAATTAAAGTAGCAGATGTGCATTCTAAAATTTTTACTTTAACAAAATCTCCTATATTATGAGATTCTTTAGGAAAAACAACCATAGTGTTTTGCTCATTTCTTCCAGCCCAGTGTGTTTTGGATTTTTTAGATTCTTTTTCTATCAAAACTTCCACTATTTTGCCTACATACTGTTTAGTTCTATAATGACTGTGTGTTTGCTGTAAGTCTATTATCTCTTGTAATCTTATTTTTTTTATTGATTCTTTAACATTGTCTTCAAATTTTTTTGCAGCATAAGTACCAGGCCTTTCGGAATATTTAAACATGTATCCAAAATCATACTTCACTTCTCTCATTAAACTTAAAGTCTGTTTGTGATCCATGTCACTTTCATTAGGAAATCCAGTGATCATATCATGAGAAATTCCGCAATTTGGTAAAATATTTTTAATGTTTTTAATTAATGTTAAGTATTCCTCTCTTGTATGCTGTCTATTCATTGATTTTAATATTGAGTCGCTTCCAGATTGTACAGGAAGATGAATGTAATTACATATGTTATCATAATTTGCCATAGTTTTTATAACATCTAAACTCATATCTTGAGGGTTTGAAGTTGAAAATCTAATTCTAAGACTAGGAAATGCTTCTGCAACAAGTTTTAAAAGTTTAGAAAAATTAACCGATGTTTTTTTAACAAATTCGTCAGCGTTTTTAAAATCTTTTTTTAATCCTCCGCCATACCACAAGTAACTGTCTACATTTTGACCTAGTAGAGTAATTTCTTTATAATTTGAATTATTTAAGTCTTTTATTTCATTTAAAATACTTTTAGGATCTCTGCTTCTTTCTCTTCCTCTTGTAAATGGAACTACACAAAAAGTACACATGTTATCACATCCTCTTGTTATTGAAACAAAAGCTGTGACTCCGTTAGATGAGAGTCTTACTGGACTAACATCTCCATATGTTTCTTCTTTAGACAAGATAACATTTACAGCATTTCTACCTTCATTAATTTCTTCTAACAGGTTAGGAATATCTTTATAAGCATCCGGACCAACAACTAGGTCAACAATTTTTTCTTCATCTAAAAACTTACTTTTAAGTCTTTCAGCCATGCAGCCCAACACTCCAACTTTTAAATTTTTATTTTTTCTTTTTAATTTGTTAAAGCTTTCAAGTCTCTTTCTTACTGTTAGTTCAGCTTTTTCTCTTATCGAGCATGTGTTAAGTAAAATTAAATCAGCATCATTTAAATCGTTGGTAGAGTTATAACCTTCTTTAGAAACAATTGAGGCGACAACTTCACTGTCAGCAAAATTCATTTGGCAACCGTAACTTTCTATATAAAATTTCTTAGAAACTTTTTTTTCATTTATTTTAAATCCAATACTCATAGTCAAATAATCTGTGTAAATTTTATGCAAATATAACAATATGTGACAATATGTCAGTATAAATTTTAATCAAAAATGTACTATTAATTAGTTGCTCTAAATTTTGAATAAAAAAAAAAATATACTTTTGTGATCTTTAAAACTATGTTAAATGTCTAAAAATTTAGTAATTGTTGAATCTCCTGCTAAGGCAAAAACTATTGAAAAATATCTTGGAACTGACTTTAAAGTTTCTTCTAGTTATGGTCATATTTCAGATTTGCCATCCAAAGAAATAGGAATTGATGTAGATAACGATTTTAAACCAAAATATATAATTTCAACTGATAAAAAAGATATTGTAAAGCAGTTAAAAAAACAAGCTTCTTTAGCAGACACCGTGTGGTTAGCAAGTGATGAAGATAGAGAAGGAGAAGCTATTGCGTGGCATTTATTTGAAAGTTTAAAATTAGATAAAACAAAGACTAAAAGAATTGTTTTTAGGGAAATTACCAAAAAAGCAATTTTAAATGCAATTGAAAATCCAAGAGAAATAAACTATGATCTAGTTAACGCTCAACAAGCAAGACGTATAATTGATAGATTAGTTGGATTTGAAATTTCTCCGATTTTATGGAGAAAAGTTAAAGGAGGTCTTTCGGCTGGACGAGTTCAGTCTGTTGCTGTTAGGTTACTAGTTGATAGAGAAAATGAGATAAATGACTTCGTTCCTGTTTCTTCATTCAAAATTTCAGGAAAATTTTCTGATTCAAGTAATAATATTTTAGACGCTCAATTGACTGGTGTTTTTGGCTCTGAAGAAGAAGCCAAAAGTATTCTTGAAAAAAGTATAGATTCAAAATTTTTAATTTCATCTGTTGAGAAAAAACCATTTAAAAAATCATCATCAGCTCCATTTACTACCTCTACTTTGCAACAAGAAGCCTCTAGAAAGTTAGGATTCTCAGTAAGTAGAACAATGTCTGCTGCTCAAAGATTATATGAGTCAGGAAATATAACATACATGAGAACCGACAGTGTCAATCTTTCTGATGATGCTTTAAATGCTGCTGAAAAAGTTATTTCTAAGACTTATGGTGAAAATTATCACAAAAGAAAAAAGTTTTCAAATAAGAACAAAGGAGCCCAAGAAGCTCACGAAGCCATCAGGCCTACCAATTTTGAAAATAGACAAGTTAATATGGAGTCTGACCAAATTAAACTTTATAACTTAATATGGCTTAGAACTATCGCCTCTCAAATGAGTGACGCAATTTTAGAAAGAACTATTTTAAAGATCTCATCCGACAATTACGAAAATCAATTTACTTGTAAAGGTGAGATAATTCAATTTGACGGATTTTTAAAAGTTTATATTGAAGGAATTGATAATAATGAAAACGACGATTCTCAAGGACTGCTTCCAAATCTTCAAAAAGGGGCTCAATTATCTAGTAACTCAATAACAGCAACCGAAAAGTTTAGTCGACCACCATATCGATATTCTGAAGCTTCTTTGGTTAAAAAATTAGAAGAATTAGGAATTGGACGTCCATCCACATACGCACCAACAATTACAACTATTCAAAATAGAAAATATGTTGTAAAGGGTAGTTATGAGGGACATGAGAGAAATTATAGACAACTTTTTACTCAAAATAATGAAATAAAAACTTCTTTATTAACCGAAAACACAGGCTCTGACAAAGGTAAATTAGTACCCACTGAAGTAGGGATGATTGTTACAGATTTCTTGGTTAATAACTTTCAAAATATTTTAAATTATAATTTTACCGCAAGTGTTGAACAAGATTTTGATAAAATTGCCAATGGAGATATTGAATGGACAAGTATTTTAAAAGATTTTTATGGTCCGTTTCATACAACAGTAGAAGACGTACAACAAAATGCAACCAGAGAAACTGGAGAAAGAATTCTTGGAGTTGATCCAGTTAGTGGAAGAAAAGTAAGTGTAAGGCTTGGTAAATTTGGCCCAATGGCTCAAATTGGAACTGTAGACGAAGAAGAAAAGCCGATATTCGCTGGATTACTTCCTGATCAAAAAATAAGTAAAATTACATTTGAAGAAACAATGCAACTTTTTAAACTGCCTTGTTATTTAGGAGATTTTGAAGAGTTAAGCGTAGAGTCTAATGCAGGTAGGTTTGGACCATATGTAAAACATAATAATGTATTTGTATCTCTTCCCAAAGGTTTAAGTCCTCTTGAAGTTTCTTTAGAACAAGCTATTGAGCTTATTTTAGAAAAAAGAAGAATTGACGCTCCAATTGCTACTTATGAAGGTTTTGATATTAGCAAAGGAAAAGGAAGGTTTGGACCATTTATTAAATGGAATGGTTTATTTATCAACGTTAATAAATCATATGATTTTGATAATCTTAGTGAAAAAGATTGTTTTGAATTAATTGAACTTAAAAAGAAAAAGGAAGCTGAAAAACTATTAAAGGTTTGGGACGATCTTGGTATTAGATTAGAAAAAGCTAGATGGGGAAGGTTTAATTTAATAAAAGGTAAAGTTAAAGTAGAATTTCCTAAGGGTACAGATCTAGATAAGTTTAATGAGGACAATGTTGGTGATTTCTTTAAAAAGAAAAAAGCTAAAAAATCTAAGTCAAAGAAATAGTTATGACCAGTGACTATTTATCTCCAATAAGTAAAAAACTTATCGATTTTAAAAATAAACTTCCAAACGATAGTTTGGGTACTAAAATTGAATTGTACGATACTAAGAAGTTTAATTACAACAAAATTGATATTGCTATTATTGGAATTAAAGAATACAGAAATTCAGTTGAAATAAAATCTAATTTTATTGATTTAGATGAATTTAGAAAAGAGTTTTATTCTCTTTATTATGGAGATTGGAATGTTAATATTCTAGATTTAGGGGATTTAATAAATGGAGATGATTATAATGACACATACTTTGCATTTAAGGCAATAAGTGAGGAGTTAATAAAGCAAAATATAAAGTTAATTATTGTAGGTGGAGGAAATGATTTTGCCTATCCTTTGTATCAATCTTTATCTAAAATTCATACTTCCTTAAATATTAGCTCTGTTGATAATAGGTTTGATTTTGGAAAAATTGAAAAAGAATTTAATTCAAACTCATACATGTCTAAAATTATAATGGATAAGAATAACTGTCTTAACCATTTTTGTAATATAGGGTTTCAGACGTTTTTAAATTCTCAAGAAGAAATGGATTTATTAAACAAATTAAACTTTGAATTTCACAGAATTGGTAAAGTAAATAGAGATATTCAAAAGGTAGAACCATTATTAAGAGATACTCATTTTCTATCCATTGATTTTAAGTCAATAAAAGCATCGGAATTAAATTTTGTTCATAATTTTCCTAATGGATTTAAAAGTGATCAAATATGTTCAATATGCAGGTATGCTGGACTTAGCAATTCCATTTCTGCAATTGGTTTTTTTGAACTTTTAAACAGTAGTATTTCAAGTTCATTATTGTCTCAAGCTATTTGGTATTTTTTAGAAGGCTTTTGTTTAAGAATTGAGGAAAATCCAAAATCTAAAAGCTTTAATGGTTACACTTACAATGTAATTTGTGAAGGAACTAATTTAAGATTTTACAACAGTGAATTATCACAAAAATGGTGGGTTGAATTTTTAGATGATAAAAAAGATTCTCATAAAAATGAACTTATTCCGTGTAGTAAAAAAGATTATTTAAAAGCCTGTGATGAATTATTATCCGATCGTTTATTATTATTGCTTAGAAGAAATTTTGCATAATTGGTACGAAATTTGAAGAACATTAAAATAATATTATTAAATTTAACAACTTATAACTAAATTAATTAGTGAAAAATATATTTTACCTTCTATTAATCATTCTTTTTATTTCAAGTTGTTCAAACTCTGACAGAGGAGAATTGGTTGGTGTAAAAAGTTCTAAATTTTATCCAGACAAACCATCTGGAATGGTTTTAATTCCTAGTGGTTCTTTTCTCATGGGTATGTCTGATGATGACGTTGTAGGTCTTCAAAATGCACCAGTAAGTACGGTTTCAGTTAAAGCATTTTACATGGACGAGACTGAGATTACAAATGGAGAATACAGACAATTTGTAAATTGGGTTAGAGACTCGATAGTTAGACAAGCCTTAGCTGTACGTGCTCTTGAAGAAATTGGAGAGACTCCGACTCAAGAAGAGTTAGATAAAGATAATAGTATAAATTCTTACTTTCCAATATATCAGCCAATTTTAGAAGTTAGTGATGATGAAAAAAGTGGCTATGAACTTTACAAAGAGCAAAATTCTTTTGGAATTAACCCTTATGATAAAAAAACTTTTAATTTAAACTTCGATATAGATATTGCTTGGGAAAGAGAAGAATATCCTGATTTGGCTTATGCAGAAGTTATGGAAGGTGTTATTGAAGGTACGGGATTCTATTTACCAAAAGAAGAGTCTTACAATTCTGATAGAATATTTGATACCAAACAAATAGTTTATAACTACACCACTTTTGATGCAGAAGCTGCTATTAAATCTGAAAGTCAGTCTAGAAAAGAGTTTTTTAAAGAAAAGTCAATTGAAATTTATCCAGATACAACATCTTGGAT
>CBFHJJ010000017.1:0-30624 GCA_965655865.1 Flavobacteriaceae bacterium
CAAGTGGAGCTGGTGCTCAAGAACCTGGGGCTACTGAAAAACCTAAAGATGATTCAGATGATGTTCAAGATGTTGATTTTGAAGAAGTTAAATAATTAAATTTTTAATTCTCAAAAAGCGCATTAGTTTCTAATGCGCTTTTTTTATATTTATAGTACATGGATAAAAAAAATATATTAGAAAGGATTAATTCATCAAATAAAAACACATTGATGGATACATTGGACATTGAATTTATTGATATTGGTGAAGATTTTTTAGTAGCTAAAATGCCAGTTACTTCAAAAGTTTATCAACCTGATGGAGTTTTACATGGTGGTGCTACAGTTGCATTAGCAGAATCGGTAGGTAGTGCTGTTTCATATATGTCTGTAGACTACATGAACAAAACTGTAAGAGGAATAATTATTTCAGCTAATCATTTAAAAAGTGTTAAAGAAGGATATGTTTATGCAAGAGCCACGCCTCTTCACAAGGGAAGATCAACTCAACTTTGGGAAATCAAAATTACAGATGATGATAATAATTTAATTTCTCATTGTAAGCTTTCTACCATGGTTTTAAATAAAAAACTTTAAACATGTTTATCAAAAACGCATTAAAAGTTAAAAATAATCTTTGGAGATACGGATTAGGAGTATTGATTATTTTTATTTTTACCCAACTAGGTTCAATTCCTTTTATTGTAGCAATTTTTCAAAAAGTAGGTCTTGAGGGTGCTGTTAAACTTAATCCATCAAATATGATGACAGTATTAGAGAATAATAACCTTACTTTTTTTTATTTATTATTATCCTTTGTTGTTGGTTTTATTGGTTTTTTAATTATTATTAAATTTCTTCACAACCAATCCTTGAAATCTGTTACAACCAGTAGAGAATCTACTGATTTTAAACGAGTTTTTACAGCTTTTATTTCTATATCTGCAATAATTCTTTTAAACCTTCTTTTTTCTATTTATTTAAATCCGGACGAATACGTTTTTCAGTTTAATTTAAATGATTTTTTTATTCTATTTCTAATAGCAATAATATTTATTCCTATTCAAACAAGTTTAGAAGAATATGTGTTTAGAGGATATATAATGCAAGGTTTAGGAGTTTTTGTTAAAAACAGATGGTTTCCTTTAATTTTTACTTCTCTAAGTTTTGGCTTATTACATTTATCTAACCCTGAAATTGATAAAATCGGTAACATAATTATAATTCACTATATAATAACAGGATTATTTTTGGGTATTATTACCTTGATGGATGAAGGGATGGAACTTGCATTAGGTTTTCATGCTGGAAATAACCTTTTAATAGCATTACTAGTAACTGCTGATTGGACAGTATTTCAAACCAGTTCAGTTTTTAAATATATTGGTGAACCTGATGTTATAAATCAAACATTTTTTTCTTTAGCAGTCATTTACCCTCTTTTATTGATTTATTTTTCAAAAAAATATCAATGGACTAATTGGAAAGAAAAACTTCTTGGAACAATAAGTTAAACTTTTAGGTATTTTTTAACATTTAGTTAATAGATTTATTAAGATATTGTAATAAACAACTACTAAATATTATTATGGCCTTAAATAAGAATGGAATTTTTGGAATTGCATCCTTCATTTTAACAGTTTTAGGAATAGCTCTAGTTCTTTTAGGTGTTTTAAAATACACTGAATACGCTATTGGGTTCAGCGTAGCTGGAGTTGGTTTTATTTCTATTGGATGGGCATTTAACGCTCTTAAGGGGAGAGTTTAAATATCGTAAACTCATTTTATTTTTTTCCAATCATATCCTCAGGTTTAACCCAGTCATCAAACTCTTTTTCAGATAAATAACCTGTTTTCAGAGCGGCTTCTTTTAAAGTTATTCCATTTTCATGAGCAATATTAGCAATTTCTGCTGATTTGTAATATCCAATTTTACTATTTAAAGCGGTAACTAACATGAGCGAATTATTTAATAGTTCCTTAATTCTTTTAGTATTTGCTCTTATTCCTACTAAACAATTATCATTAAAACTTATTACACTATCTGAAATTAGCGTTAATGATTCTAGTACGTTAGAAACAATTACGGGTTTAAAAACGTTAAGTTCGTAATGACCCTGCATTCCACCTAATGTTACAGTAACATCATTTCCTATAACTTGAGCACATACCATTGATAAAGCTTCACATTGGGTAGGATTTACTTTTCCAGGCATAATTGAACTTCCAGGTTCGTTTGCTGGTATTATTATTTCTCCAATACCTGATCTCGGTCCACTTGCCATTAATCTAATGTCGTTGGCAATTTTATTTAATGAATTAGCGATTAATTTTAAAGCACCGTGAGATTCAACAAGTGCATCATGAGACGCGATAGATTCAAATTTATTTTTGGCTGAAATAAAATTTATTCCAGTAAATTTTGAGATGTATTTTGCAGATAAGGTATCGTAACCTTTGGGTGAGTTTATTCCTGTTCCAACAGCTGTTGCGCCTAAAGCGAGCTCTGATAAATGATTTAATGAATTATTTAAAGATTCTAAACCGTGTTCTATTTGAGAATGATATCCAGAAAATTCTTGACCTAAGGTAATTGGAGTAGCATCCATCAGGTGTGTTCTTCCAATTTTTATAACATTTTTAAATTCTTTAGATTTTTCTAACAAAGTAGATTTAAAAATATTAAGATTAGGGATCGTATTAAAAACTATTTTTTTGTAAGTAGCAATGTGCATTGCAGTAGGAAATGTATCATTCGAAGACTGAGACATATTAACATCATCATTTGGAGCTAATGTTTTTTCTCCTTCACCTACTATTTTGCCTTCAATTTGATGAGCTCTATTAGAAATCACCTCATTTATATTCATGTTCGTTTGAGTGCCGGAACCAGTTTGCCAAATTACTAAAGGAAATTGATTATCATGATCTCCGTTGATAATTTCATCGCAGACTTTACTTATTAGTTCTTTCTTTGATCTAGTTAAAACTCCTAAGTCAAAATTTGTGAAAGCAGCAGCTTTTTTTAGAATTGCAAAAGCATGAATAATTTCGATTGGCATTGAACCTGGCCTTCCTATTTTGAAATTATTTATTGATCGCTGGGTTTGAGGGCCCCATAATGCATGTTTTAGCACTTTTACTTCACCAATAGTATCTTTTTCGATTCTGTAATCCATAATTAATTATAAACTACAAATTTAATATAATTGCTGGATATATTTTTTATGATCATTTGTTAACATTTATTTTTCAAGATCATTACTTTAATTTATATTTGTTGAATCAATATATTAATATGTTTGAATTTGATCAATATTTAGGTTTTATACTCTTTCTTTCAGTTTTAACAATGGGGTTTTGGTTGTTAATACTTTTACTAACATTTATTGTTCCTTACTGGGTAGGAGGTGCTTTGTTAGAAAAGATAAATGAGTTAAGAAATAAAGTAAAAAAATAAATTAAGTTCCAAAGCCGCCTTCACTATAATCGTTGTAGTCACCAGAATTTCTACTTTCCTTTTTCTTTTGATTAAAACGATAAATTAAGTTTAACTCTAAGGTTCTTCCTCCCCTCCAATTACTTTCACTATAACTTCTATAGTTTTCATTAAAAGACTCAATTCTCCATTTACCAGTTTCAAATATATCATTAACCTTAAATGTTAATGTTATTTTATCTTTTAATAGATCTTTACTAAATGCAGTGTTGCTGTAAATAGAAGATTTTCTTTCAGAAACTGCGGTCTTTTGAGGGGCTCTGTACCTAAGGCTAGTTTGCCAATCTACACTAGAAAATAACTTTAAATTATTGCTTAGTCTCCCTGACCATGTTAAATTTTTAGAGTCATATACAATACCCATATATTCACCTAAAATTTCTGATTCATAAAAGTTTAAACTCCCATTTAGTCTCCAGTTTTTAGATTGATTTAAATTTGCATTTAGTTCTAGGCCAACTTGTTTATTGCTTGCTAAGTTAATTGGGGTTCTTCTAAGGACAGGAACTAATATTTCATTAACAAGAACAAAATCCCCAGTATTTTCACTAATAAAAGTAAACACTCCGGTTTCTTTTCTGTAATAAATAGATCCATTTAAAGTTAGTTTATCGTATCTTTTTAAATATCCTAAATCTATTCCATTAGAGTAAGTAGGATCTATATTTGGATTACCTTGAAAAATATTGGTTGCACTCGATTTGGATGGAAATGGATTAATAAAATATGATCTAGCTCTTCTAATTCTTCGGTTGTATCCAAATGTTATAGTTTCGTTTTCCTTAATTTGATATGATAAATTTAAGGTAGGAAAGAAATCATTATAATTTTTTACATTATTAGTATTGTTTACTAACTGTTTAACGGTTGTTTTAGACTCTTCATATCTTAAACCCAACAGAAAAGAAAATTTATTAGTTTTATTTCCATACTGAGTGTAAAAAGCATTAACTTTTTCGTTATAAAGTAGAGTATTACTAAGATTTAAATCATTAACAAAATTACCATTTAAGTCTTCATTTTCTGCCAAGTAATCAATATCCTGATACTGATTATTTCTTCTAAACCCAAGTTCAAATTGCCCGTCTTTTTTAATTGGTAATACATAATCAATTTTAAACAGTTCGCTTTTTTGAATTTCATCTGTGTAAACCCTTTCACTTAAATATTTAGTAAATATTGGCTTTAACTGAGAATTTGAAATAAAACTATTTTCATTTTCTGAAGATTTTTCTTTTTGATAGTCCAGAGTTAACACATGTCCTTCTTTATTAAAATCATGAGTTAGATTGATTGAGAATTCATTCGTGTCATCAATTTCTGATTCTTTTTCTAACCTTTCAGAAAATTTGGATATTGCATTAAAATTTTGATTAACATTATTAGTATTATTTGTAAAACCATCACTTTTTCTTAAAACGTATGAGCCAACTACACTAGTTTTGTCAGAAATAAAATATTCAATTCCAGTATTTAAATAATTAGAGTTACTTTCAGAATCTCTAACACCATTTTCATTTAAAAAATTATTAATTGTTTGATTTGTAAAGTATTCTGTTTCATTTATAAAACTTCCCTCACTAGTTCTTGTATTATAGCCTATATTGTTAAAAAAATTAAGCTTTTTTGTTCTGTAATTTAAATTTGCAGAAACCCCATAGCGTTCTGGATATCCACTATTAAGTGATAAAGATCCGTTAAATCCAATTAATTTACTTTTTCTTAATATGATATTAATAATTCCTGCAGTTCCTTCAGCATTATATCTGGCTGATGGAGAGGTGATTACTTCAACCTTTTCAACACTTTCAGAGGGAAATTGTTTTAGTGCTTCATTACTACTTATTCCAACAAGTCCAGATGGTTTGCCATTTATTAAAATTCTTACACTTTCATTCCCTCTTAACGATACATTACCCTCAATATCAACTTCGACAGATGGAAGATTATCTAAAACATCACTAACGCTATTTCCTTTCAAAGTCAGGTCTTTTCCAATGTTGTAAACGGTTTTGTCTAGTTTTATTTCAATTTCAGTTTTTTCGCCAATAACTTCAATTTCGTCTAATATATTTTCATCAATTGAAAGTTCAATTGTTCCCAAACTTAGAGGATTGTTAACATTTATGTTTTTATAATATTTTATTTTAAATGATATAAATTCTACTTTAAAATCATAATTACCCTTATTAAGTCCAATACTAAATTCACCATTACTGTCAGTAATTACCCCGTTTATTACATTCTCTGAGTTCACATTAAATACACTTATGGTCGCATATTCTAATGGAATATTTGTTTCTGAATCGGTAACTGTTCCTGATACTATAACTTCGCTATTTTGTGAGTACAATAAACTAGTTGATATGAAGACAAAAAATAAAAATATTTTTTTCATAACCTATATTAAATCAAAGATCTTGCCAATCAAGATATTATTTAAGACAATGAAAATCTATAATAGTTTAATTTAAATAATTTTATTTATTTCCTCTGCTGGAATTGCTATTACAGCTTTGGTTTTTGAAATAAGAATGGGTCTTTTAATCAATTTTGAAAATTCATTTAAAAGATCTATTATTTCATTATTTGAAAGTTTTTTATGTTTATAATTTTCTTTCCATATTTTTTCTTGAGTTCTTACAAGATCAATTGGATTTACACTTAGTTTATCAATAATTTCTTTTATGAAACTTGTCTTCAAACCATCATTCATATATAAAATGGCTTTAAAATCTATATTGTGAAATTTTAAAAATTCAATTGCTTCTCTTGACTTCCTACACCTTGGATTGTGTAATAATTTAAATTTATTCATTGCTAATTTTTCATTAAGAAAGCTTTTAAAAATGGATTTATACCTCCATCTAAGACTTCGTTAATATTATTTGTTTCATGCTCAGTTCTTACATCCTTTATTAACTTATAGGGGTGAAGTACATAGTTTCTTATTTGAGAGCCCCATTCGATTTTCATTTTACTTGATTCTATTTTTTCTCTTTCTTTCATTTTTTCTTTCAACTCAATTTCGTAAAGTTGTGATTTAAGTAGTCGCATTGCTTTGTCTTTATTTTCTAATTGAGATCTAGTTTCAGAATTTTCAATTACAATACCAGATGGAGCATGTCTTAATCTTACAGCAGTTTCTACTTTATTTACATTTTGACCACCAGCTCCACTTGATCTCATTGTTTCCCAAGAAATTTCAGATGGATTAATGTTAATCTCTATAGTATCGTCAACAAGCGGATATACATAAACTGAAGCAAATGAAGTATGTCTTTTAGCATTACTGTCAAAAGGTGATATTCTAACTAATCTGTGCACTCCGTTTTCTCCTTTGAGCCATCCAAATCCAAAATCTCCATCAATTTCAATCGTAACTGATTTAATTCCAGCTACATCACCTTGTTGAAGGTCTAATTCTTTAATTTTATACTTATTTTTTTCTGCCCACATTATGTACATTCTCATTAACATTTGAGCCCAATCACAACTTTCTGTTCCTCCAGCTCCAGCAGTAATTTGGATTACAGCACTCATTTCATCTCCTTCATTAGAAAGCATATTTTTAAATTCGATACTTTCAATATGTTCTTTACATTCAACAAAATGTTTTTCTAGCTCTTTTTCTTCAATATCACCTTCTTTAAAATATTCAAATAAAATTTCTAAATCTTCACATAATACAACAGCCGTTTTATAATCTTTAACCCATTGTTTTAAAGATTGTAATTCTTTCATTACAATTTGTGCTTTTTTAGAATCGTTCCAAAAATCAGGATCAAATGTTGTTTCCTCCTTATTTGAGATTTCAATATTTTTGGAGTCTATGTCAAAGATATCTCCTCAACGATTTAGTTCGTTGAAGGAGATTTTTTATTTGATCAAATGTTATCATAATAATTACAAAAATACATTTTAAATTAACTTATATACGACCTAATAAATTTTTTATATTTAAATTGTGTAAGTAAGATATGTTTTAAAATTTTGTATCTATTTATAAAAAATATTTAATTAAGAAGTATGATAATAAATTTGATAAGTGATACTGTTACAAAACCATGTAATAAGATGTTAGATTTCATGATGAATTCAAATGTTGGAGATGATGTTTTTAAAGAAGATCCGACAGTAAATGAATTAGAAAAAATGTTAGCCGAAATGTTTGGAAAAGAAGCAGCATTATTTTTTCCCTCAGGAACTATGGCTAATCAGACTGCTATAAAAATTCATACTGAACCAGGTGATCAATTAATATGTGATAAATATGCTCATGTTTATAATTACGAAGGTGGTGGTGTAAGTTTTAACAGTGGCGTTTCATGTAAACTTATAGACGGTCACAGAGGAATGTTTACAAATGAACAAGTTATAAATTCAATTAATCCACCAGATTTTTACCACAGCCCAAAAACCTCATTAGTGTGCGTTGAAAACACTACAAATAAAGGAGGTGGAGCTTGTTGGGATATTAATGAATTAATTAAAATCAAGCAAACTTGTAAAGAACATAACTTGTTTTATCACCTAGATGGTGCTAGAATTTGGAACGCAATGGTAAAAACAAATACTAAACCAATTCAATATGGAAATATATTTGATTCAATTTCAATTTGTTTAAGCAAAGGCCTGGGTTGCCCAGTAGGGTCTGTTTTAATTGGCTCAAGTGAATTTATTAACAAAGCGATTAGAGTAAGAAAGGTCTTAGGTGGAGGAATGAGGCAAGCTGGGTATTTAGCTGCTTGCGGAATTTATGCTTTAAATAATAATATTGAAAGATTAAAAGAAGATCATTTAAAAGCAGTTGAAATTGAAAAACTACTTTCTGAAAAACATTATATAAAGAAAGTAGAGAAGGTAGAGACAAATATTTTAATTTTTCAATTAAAATCAAACTATGATTCAAATATTTTTATAGAAAAAATGTTAAAATCTGGTGTTAAGTTAATATCAATGGGAGATAATAAATTAAGGATTGTAACTCATAAAGATTACAATAATGAAATGCATCTAAAATTTATTGAAACAATCGCAAATCTTCAAATTTAAAATATGTTTAAAAATTCACTTTTTTTATTTGTAAGTATTATGTTTGCCTTTTCTTGTAATAATGAAATTAAACCCCCTTTGAAGAACTCAATTACCCCTCCGAAAGCAGAAAAATCTCCAGTTTCATTTAAAAAATTTAATGATATAAGGATTGACGATTATTATTGGTTGAAAGAAAGAGATAATCCCGAGGTCATAGATTACTTAGAGAGAGAGAATGACTATTATGAAAAGATGACTTCTCATACACTAGATTTACAAGACAAATTATTTAATGAAATTAAAAATAAAATAAAAGAAGATGACCAATCAGTTCCTTATTTTTTAAATGGTTATTGGTATAAAACCAAATACGAAGAAGGCCTTAGCTATCCTATTTACACAAGATATAAAGATTCTCTAAATAATAAAGAAGAGATTTTATTTGATTGTAATATTTTAGCTAAAAAACATGATTATTTTAATTTATCAAACTTTCAAATCAGTCCTGATAATAAAATAGTTGCATATAGTACTGACATTGTATCTAGAAGATTATATACAATTCAATTTAAAAATTTAGAGACTGGAGAAATTTATAATGATAAAATAATAAATTCATCTGGAAGTTTTGCTTGGGCTAATGATAATTTAACCTTATTTTATACAAATAGAGATGTAAATACATTAAGAAATGATAAAATATTTAAACATACTTTAAATTCTAATTATGAAAATGATGAATTAGTTTATTTTGAAAAAGATGAAACCTTTTACGCTAACGTTTCTAAATCAAAATCAAAAAAATATATTATTATTTCATCATACAGTACTTTAACATCTGAATTTCAATTTTTACCAGCCGACAACCCGAACGATAATTTTACACTATTTAGTAAAAGAAAAAGAGGTATTGAGTATAATATTAATCATTATAAAGACCATTTTTATATTATAACAAACAAAGACAATGCTTTTAATTATAAGTTGATGAAAACTAAAGTTAACGATACTTCCTCTGATAATTGGGAAGATGTTATTGAGCACAGAAAAAATATTTTAATTGAAGGCATTGATATTTTTAAAGATCATTTAGTTGTGAGTGAAAGAGTTAATGGTTTAAATAGAATAAATATTAAAAAATGGGATAACTCAGAAAATTATTTTTTAAATTTTGATAACGAAACTTTTAGCGCTAATACAACTGCTAATTTAGATTTCAATTCTAAAAAACTTAGGTATGCTTACAATTCTTTAAACGAACCTTATTCTGTTGTTGAGTTTGATATGATTACTAAAGAAAAAAATATTTTAAAACAGCACAAAGTTTTGGATAAAAACTTTGATAAAAACAATTATGTTACTGAAAGAATTTGGGCTAAATCAAGAGATGGTAATAATATACCAATTTCATTAATTTATAAAAAAGGTATTAAAAAAGATGGCTCTAATCCACTTTTACTTTATGGTTACGGATCTTATGGTAACACAATCGATCCATCTTTTTCAATTAGTAGATTGAGTTTGTTAGATAGAGGTTTTATATATGCTATTTCTCATGTAAGAGGAAGTGAGTATTTGGGAAGAGATTGGTATGAAAATGGTAAACTTTTAAATAAGAAAAATACTTTTTTTGATTTTGTTGATTCTACGAAATTTTTGATTTCTCAAGGATATACATCAGCAGAGCACTCCTATGCTTATGGGGGATCGGCTGGAGGATTACTTATGGGTACTGTCATTAATATAGCTCCTGAGCTTTACAACGGAGTAATTGCTGCAGTACCTTTTGTTGATGTAATTACCACCATGCTAGACGAAACTATTCCTTTAACAACTAGTGAATATGATGAATGGGGAAATCCTAACAAAAAAGAATATTACCACTACATGTTGTCTTATTCGCCTTATGACAATGTATCTAAAATGAATTATCCCAATTTACTTGTAACAACTGGACTACACGATTCACAAGTTCAATATTGGGAACCTGCTAAATGGGTAGCCAAATTAAGAGATTTTAAACTTGATGAAAATTATTTATTTTTAAATACAAATATGGAAACTGGCCATGGTGGGTCTTCAGGCAGGTTTGAAGCTATAAAAGACTTAGCTAAAGAATATGCGTTTATTTTAGATTTAGAAAATATTTATAATTAGAAATAATTTGGTTCTAACTACTTTTTTTAAGTATTTTGCCTTTTTAATATGCTACACAAAGTAGATTATGAGTAAAAATATTAAAGCTTTTAATAATATTCTTGAGCTAATTGGTGATACACCGCTTGTTAAATTAAATAAGATAGTTGAAGATATTCCTGGAAATTTTTATGCCAAAGTAGAAGCGTTTAACCCTGGTCACTCTAACAAAGATAGAATAGCTCTTCACATAATAGAAACTGCAGAAAAAAAAGGTTTGCTAAAGCCTGGTGCTACAATAATTGAAACTACGTCTGGGAATACAGGTTTTAGTTTGTCTATGGTGAGTATGATAAAAGGGTACAACTGTATTTTAGCTGTATCTTCAAAGTCTTCACATGATAAAATAGATATGCTAAAGTCCATGGGAGCTAAAGTTTATGTTTGCCCAGCTCACGTTAGTGCTGATGACAAAAGATCTTATTATCAAGTTGCGAAAAGATTACATGAAGAAATTAAAGGTTCTTTTTATATCAATCAATATTTTAATAAACTAAATACCGAAGCTCACTTTAATTCAACAGGGCCAGAAATATGGAATCAAACTAACGGAAAAATCACTCATTTAGTAGCCAGCAGTGGGACTGGAGGAACAATTTCAGGTATTGGACAATATTTGAAATCAAAAAATCCAGATATTAAAATAATTGGAGTCGATGCTTATGGATCAGTTTTAAAAAAATATCATGAAACTAAAGTTTTTGATGAGGATGAGATATATCCATATCGAATTGAAGGCTTAGGTAAAAATCTAATTCCTACAGCCACTGATTTTGATATAATTGATTTTTTTGAAAAAGTCAATGATGAACAAAGTGCCCATTCCTCAAGAGAGATAGCATTAAAAGAGGGTATGTTTGTAGGCTATACGTCTGGAGCTGCTATGCAGGCAGTAAAACAGCTTTCAAAAAGTAATATTTTTACTAAAGAAAGCGTTGTAGTTATGATTTTTTGTGATCACGGGTCTAGATACATGAGTAAAATTTATAGCGACAAATGGATGTCTGATCAAGGATTTTTCGACTCTGAAAAAACTCCATTAGAAAAACCTATTGAATACATAAAATAAATGTTATTTTTGCAGTAATTCTTTACAGTAAAAAATGAATGATTTATTTGATAAAATAGTTTCAAACAAAGGACCTTTAGGTCAGTATGCAAAGGTAGCTGAGGGGTATTTTGCTTTTCCTAAGTTAGAGGGTCCAATTAGTAATAGAATGGGTTTTAATGGTAAAAAAGTTATCACTTGGAGTGTTAATGACTATTTAGGACTTGCCAATCATCCTGAGATCAGAGAATTTGATGCTGAAGCTGCAAAAAAATATGGATCAGCTTATCCAATGGGAGCTAGATTAATGTCTGGACATACTCATTTGCATGAAAAATTAGAAAACGAATTAGCAGATTTTGTTAACAAGGAGAAGGCGTATGTACTTAATTTTGGATATCAAGGTATTTTATCAACAGTAGATTCATTAGTTTCTAAAAATGATGTAATTGTTTACGATATTGATTGTCATGCTTGTATTGTTGATGGTGTTAGACTTCACGTTGGAAAAAGGTTTACTTTCCAACACAATGACATGGATAGTTTAGTTATTAATTTAGAAAGAGCTACAAAAATTGCAGAGAAAACGGGAGGAGGAATTTTAGTTATTTCTGAGGGTGTTTTTGGAATGAGAGGTGAACAGGGTAAAATAAAAGAGATTTCTGATTTAAAAAGTAAATATAAGTTCAGGTTATTAGTTGATGATGCACATGGATTTGGAACTTTAGGTGAAACTGGAGCAGGAGCAGGAGAGGAACAAGGAGTTCAAGACCAAATAGATGTTTATTTCGCAACTTTTGCAAAGTCAATGGCCAGTACAGGTGCATTTATCGCTGCAGATAAAATGATTATCGATTATTTAAAATATAATATGAGATCTCAGGTATTTGCAAAATCTTTACAAATGCAGCTTGTAGCCGGGATTCTAAAAAGACTTGAAATGTTAAAAAATAGACCTGAACTTAGATCAAAATTATGGGATAATGTTAAAGCTCTTCAAAGTGGCTTAAAAAAGCAAAATTTTGATTTAGGAAAAACTCAAAGTTGTGTAACTCCTGTTTTTTTAAAAGGTGATATTCATGAAGCTTTCGTTATGGTTAAGGAACTTAGAGAAAAATATTTTATTTTTTGTTCTATTGTCGTTTATCCAGTAATACCAAAGGGGTTTATACTTTTAAGACTAATACCTACGACTTCTCATAATATAGATGACATAAATGAAACTCTTTCTGCATTTTCTAAAATTAGATCTAAATTAATTGACGGTACCTACAAGAAAATTGCTGAAAAACTAAAAATAAATTAATCTTTTTGATTAGAATTCTAATTTAATTTGAAGTTCAAAAATTACTTAGTTAAAAAAAAACACTAATTTTGGTAAGAATTTAAGCGTTATGAATCCAAAAAAAATACTCAACGCTAATGAAATATCAACCATACTTAATAGGTTGTCTTTTCAGTTAATTGAAGATCACAATACATTTGATAATACTGTAATAGTAGCAATCCAGCCGAGAGGTGCTGTTTTAGGAAACAGAATTTCTAAACTTATTAATAAACACGAGAAAAATAATAATCTTAAAATCGGTTATTTAGATATAACTTTTTTTAGAGATGATTTTAGAAGAACTGAAAAAGTATTAAAAGCAAGTGCTACAGAAATTAATTTTACTGTTGAAAATAAAACAGTTGTTTTAGTTGATGATGTTTTATTTACAGGTAGAAGTATTAGAGCTGCTTTAAATGCTATACAGTCATTTGGAAGGCCTGAAAAAATTCAATTATTGACTTTGATTGACAGAAGATTTTCTAGAGAGTTGCCTATACAACCTGATTATTGTGGAACTCAAGTAGATTCTAGATTAAATGAAAAAGTAATTGTTCATTGGGAAGAAAATGATTTAGAAGATTCAGTTTATTTATATAAAAATAAAAAATGAGTAGTTTAAGTGTAGATAATTTATTGGGAATAAAATATTTAAATAAAGACGATTTAAATTTGATTTTCAAAACGTCTGATAATTTTAAAGAAGTAATTAATAGAAAAATAAAAAAAGTCCCCTCTCTAAGAGATGTTACAATAGCAAACTTATTTTTTGAAAATAGTACAAGGACTAAACTTTCTTTCGAACTAGCTCAAAAAAGATTATCAGCAGATGTAGTTAATTTTTCATCTTCTGGATCTTCAATTTCAAAAGGAGAAACTTTAATTGACACAGTTAATAATATTCTTTCTATGAAAGTTGATATGATAGTCATGCGTCATCCTAGCCCTGGTGCAAGTGTTTTTCTTTCAAAGAATGTTAATTCCTGTATAATAAATGCGGGCGACGGAACTCATGAACATCCTACACAAGCGTTATTAGACGCATATTCATTAATTGAAAAAATTGGTGATATAAAAAATAAAAATATACTTATTGTTGGAGATATCATGCATTCTAGAGTAGCTTTATCTAATATTTTTGCCTATCAAAAACTTGGAGCCAATGTTACTGTTTGTGGACCAAAATCTCTAATTCCAAAAAGTATTGAATCACTAAATGTTAAAGTTGAAACTGATTTTAGAAAAGCTTTAAAAAATTCGGATGCTGTTAATATGTTAAGGATTCAAAACGAAAGAATGTCTGAATCCTATTTTCCCTCTGTTAGAGAATATGTTCAACAATATGGTTTAACAATGCCATTATTAAATTCTATTAATAATGAAATTATAGTAATGCACCCTGGTCCAATTAATAGAGGAGTTGAAATCACAAGTGAAGTTGCTGATTCTGATCAAGCAATAATTTTAGACCAAGTAGAAAATGGGGTAGCTATTCGTATGGCCGTAATGTACTTATTGGCTGCAAAGCTTAAATAACATGAACTTATCTAAATCAAAGAACACATTATTATTTGAAATAAATAGTAGAAAGAATTATCTAAATTCTTTAGTTGAAATTAAAAAAAATATTCAAAAAAAAAATATAATAATTGACTTTAATGAATTTGATTTTGAAGATTTTTTTGAAGATTTAAATATCTTATTTAAAAAATCTAAAAAGAACGATAGATCTTTTGTTATAATTAATTCAGATTTTAGATCTGAGTACTATAATTTAAGTATAGACATTGTTCCTTCTTTGCAAGAGGCAATTGATATAATTGAACTTGAAGAGATTGAAAGAGATTTAGGATTGTTATGAAATTAACAATATTAGGTAGTTTTTCGGCTTATCCATCTTTCAAAGGTTTTACAACTTCTCAAGTTTTAGAACACAACGGGAAATCGTTTCTTATTGATTGTGGTGAAGGAACTCAACTTCAATTAAGAAAAAATAAAATTAAATTCAACTCAATTGAAGATGTTTTTATTTCTCATTTACATGGAGATCATTATTTTGGACTTCCGGGTCTAATTTTAACTTTTAACTTATTGGGAAGAGAAAAACCTTTAAATATTTTTGGTCCAAAGGGAATTAAGGAAATAATTACGTTATTGATGAAACTTGGTAAAACTTGGACTAATTATAAATTAAATTTTATAGAACTAAATAGTATAAAACCACAAGTTATACTTAATAAAAATAATTTTACAGTAACAACAATTCCACTTTATCATGGAATTTACACAAATGGATTTTTATTTAGAAAAAAAAGAACTAGTCACAAACTAATTGTGAATAAAGCTATTGATTTAGGAATCGATAAAACTCAATTTGCAGGAATTAAATTAGGTAAAGATGGAGTGACTGACAAAGGACAAATTATAAAAAACATTAAATTAGTAGAGCCTTTAAGTCCAGATATTGTTTACGCATTTTGTAGTGATACTCTTTTTAATTTAAAAATTACAGAACAAATCAGAGAATGTGATTTATTATATCATGAGTCTACATTTTTAAAAAAAGATGAAAATTTTGCTTTCAAAACATTTCATTCTACTGCTGAGCAAGCTGCAATTATAGCAAAGAATTCAAATGTCAAAAAACTTATCTTAGGTCATTTTTCATCAAGATATAATAATTTAGATTTGTTTATAAATGAGGCTAGAACTATTTTTGAAAACTGTGAATTAGCAATTGAGAATAAGAGTTTTGTTTTTTAATAATAAACATTAATTTAGAATATGTCAAAAGATTTAAGTGGATATAGAGACAAGTATCTTAAGGGTGAGTTAAATGAAATTGATTTACCTGACAATCCTTTTCTTTTATTTTCTAATTGGTTTGATGAGGTTGAAAAATTTGGAACTGAAATTGAACCAAATGCAATGTCATTATCAACTGTTAGTTCAGATTTTTCTCCCTTAACTAGAATTGTATTATTAAAAAAATTTTCAGAGTTAGGTTTTATTTTTTTTACTAATTATAATAGCAGAAAAGGTAAAAATATTTCAGATAATTCAAACGTATGTTTATCTTTTTATTGGCCTTCAATGGAAAGGCAAGTTATTATTCAAGGTGTATCTCATAAAATTAGTGAACATGATTCTATTGAATATTTCAATTCTAGGCCAAAAAGTAGTAGAGTTGGTGCTATTGTTTCTAACCAAAGCGAAGTTATTCCCTCTAGAAATTATATTGATGAAAAATTAAATAATTTTATATCAAATAATAAAAAATTAATAAAACCCAAAAATTGGGGTGGCTTTAATGTTGTTCCAAGTTCTATTGAGTTCTGGCAAGGGAGAGACAATCGTTTACATGATAGAATTATTTTTTTTAATGAAAATAAAAACTGGATCAAGAAGAGACTGTCACCTTGAAAAGACTCATTTTAATTAGACATGCAAAATCTTCTTGGGATAATAATCTGTCAGACTTAAATCGTTCGCTTTCTAGTAGAGGATACTCTGACGCTCAAATTATGTCAGGAATTTACAATAACTTAAACATTAATGTAGATTATGTTTTTTCTAGTACAGCGTTAAGAACTCAACAGACAGCAGAAATTTTCATAAAAAACATTAATGCAATTAATATAAGCAACTATAATATAGATTCTACACTTTATGATTTTATTGGAAATAATGTTGAAATATTTATTAAAAACTTAGATAATTCACTTCATTCAGTTATGATTTTTACACACAACAACAGTTGTAACAATATTTTATCAAAGTTTTCAAATATACATGGTTTAATGGTTCCTACTTGTGGGATTTTAATTTTTGAATTTGATGTATCTTTGTGGGAGAATATTAATTCTGGAAAATGTAATTATTATTTTCCTAAAAATTTTAAATGATCATTTCAAAAAATCTATTTATAAACAGAGAAATTAGTTGGCTTGAATTCAATGAAAGAGTTTTGGAAGAAGCTAACGATATTACAGTTCCTTTGATTGAAAGAATTAGATTTCTAGGTATTTTTTCAAATAATTTAGATGAGTTTTATAGAGTTAGGTATGCAACTGTCAAACGTATAGCTGTTAGTAATAATAGTGGAAAAAAACTTTTTAAAGGTAAAACAGCAAAGGAATTATTAAATGACATAACAATAAAAGCAACCGATCTTCAACAAAAGAGTTTTTTAACTCTTAATAATATTATTAAGCTTTTAGAAAAAGATAAAATTTATTTTGTCGATGAATTAAAGGTTAAATTCAATCACAGGCAATTTATTAATAATTATTTTTTTGAAATTATTAGTCCTGCAATTGATGTAATCATTTTAAATAAGAATAAGAAATTTCCAAAATTTAAAGAAAATTTATCTTTTCTATTGATTAGAATTATATTAGAAAATGATGAAGTTCAAAATGCTATAATCAGGTTTCCTAGAAACTTAGAGAGATTCGTAATATTACCTTCAGATAGTACTGAGCAAAATATTATAATGATTGATGATATCATCAGGTTTCATTTAAAAGATGTTTTCAAGATATTTAATCCTAAATCTATTGAGGCCAATATGGTAAAAGCAAGTAGAGACGCTGAGCTAGATTTTGATGATGATATCTCAAAAAGTTATTTAGATAAAATTGCTCAAAGCGTTAAGGAAAGGTCTAGTGCTGATCCTGTGCGTTTTGTCTATGACAGTGAAATTAAGTTAGAAACCTTAAACTTTTTACTGAAGAAAATGGGTATCAATGATGAAACAGACAGTATAATTCCAGGTGGAAAATACCATAACAGAAGAGATTATATGGACTTTCCTAACCTTAAAGATTCCTTAGTATATAAACCTTTGCTACCACTAAATGTTAAAGGATTTAGTCATAGTGATAATACTTTCGATAAATTGAAGGAAAGAGATTTTATGATACATACGCCTTATCATAAATTCACTTATTTGATTAGTTTTTTAATGAAATCTTCAATAGATCCAAAAGTCAAAAAGATTTCAATTACAATTTACAGGTTATCAAAATTATCCAAGGTTGCTAGTGCCTTAATTAATGCAGCTAGAAATGGTAAAAAAGTAGTTGTTCAAATTGAACTTCAAGCTAGGTTTGATGAATCAGCAAATATTAGATATGCCAAAGAAATGCAATCACAGGGAATTAAATTAATTTTTGGTTCTCCTAATTTAAAAGTACACAGTAAAATTTGTCTTATTGAAAGGCTAGAAAATGGTAATCTAAAAAAATATGGTTTTATTAGTACAGGAAATTTTAATGAATCTACAGCAAAGATTTATACTGATTTAACTTTGTTTACATCAAATGATAAGATTTTAGATGAAGTTTCAAATGTTTTTAACTTTTTCAATGCAAATTATAAAAAGTATGTTTTTAAAAACTTGTTTGTATCTCCAATCAATACTGAAACTAAGATTAAAAAACTTATTAATAATGAAATTATAAATGCTAAAAACGGTAAAGAGTCCTGGATTAAAATTAAAATTAATAACATAACGAGTTATAGTTTGATTCGTTCTTTATACGATGCTAGCAGGGCAGGAGTAAAAATACAAATGATTGTAAGAGGAATATGTTGTCTTATTCCCGGTCATAAAAACATGAGTGAAAATATAGAAGTTATAAGTATAGTTGATAGATTTTTAGAGCATACTAGATTTATGATTTTTAGTAATAATGATAATAATAAAGTTTTTATTTCATCTGCAGATTGGATGACAAGAAATCTTGACAACAGAGTTGAAGTCACTTGCCCTATTTTACAAGAAGATTTAAAAAAAGAAATTCTAGATATTTTTAATATTTACTGGAGTGATAGTATAAAAGCTAGGCTTATAAATAGTAATTCTAAATCTAGAATTACTAATCAAAAAAGTTTCAAATCTCAAGAAAAAATGTATAATTATTATTTAAATAAAATTGAAGGACTTTAATAAAGTAATTAAATATGCAACAATAGATATTGGCTCTAATGCTATTAGGCTTTTAATCTCAAATATTTATATTAATAATTCAGAGCTTTTTTCTACAAAAAATTCATTGGTAAGGGTCCCTATTAGATTGGGCCAAGATGCCTTCAAAAACGGAAAAATTTCCAAAAAAAATATTCAAAGGTTATTGGATTCAATGAAATCTTTTAAGCTTTTAATGAAAGTCCATAATGTTAATAAATATTTAGCTTACGCTACATCAGCTTTAAGAAGTTCTTCCAATAGTAAAAAAATAATTGATTTAGTCGAAAAAAAAAGTAATATTAAAATTGAAATAATTAGTGGCCAAAAAGAAGCTAAATTAATTACTAATAATCCAGTATTTTCAACTAAATCTAAAACTTTTTGTTTTATTGATGTAGGTGGTGGCAGTACAGAGCTTACGTTAATAAATAATAATAAGGTAATAAACTCTAAGTCATTTAAGATTGGTGGTGTAAGATTGATAAATAATTTAGTAAAAAAACCCACTTGGGATAAATTTGAAAACTGGATTGTAAATAATTTATCTAATAAAAAAAATATTGAAGTAGTCGCTTTAGGTGGAAATATTAATAAAATATTTAAACTATCTGGAAATAAAATTGGCAAACCAATTTCAGTTGAATTAATTGATTCAACTATTAATGATTTAGAAAAAATGTCTTTTTTTAATAAAATGGTTACTTTAAAACTAAATCCTGACAGAGTAGATGTTATAGTCCCAGCAGGGAAAATATACCAATTTGTTTTAAATAAAATGGATGTAAAGGAGATTACTGTTCCAAAAATAGGCCTTGCTGACGGAATGGTTCACGAACTAATAAATGAATTATAAGTTAAGTTTGAATTCTTTTCTTAAATTTTCAATTCTTGGATTTATTTTTTTTAGTTTCTCATATTTCTCAATAGGTGAATAAATAAAAGTTTTTTCTTTTAATTTATTTACTTTTATATGAAGCTTAATATTACTGTTTTTTAATTCGGTTTTTAAAAAACTTAACAGCTCAATTTTATTTCTCTCTAATTCAATTTTATTTGTTTCATTAGTAAGAGTGTAGGAGATCTCATTATTTTCTAGAATTTCTGGCTTTGCTATAGCAAGTATACTAGCTAAGTTTTTTCTTCCTTTACTTAATAATTTTTCATGAAATTTATCCCAAGATTTGATTAGTGCAACTTGATTGAAATTAGAATCAAAATTTTTTGAGAGAGTTGTTCTTTTTTGTTTTGCAATATTTAAGTTTTCAATATCTTTTTTTGCTTGTAAGCTTGAGATTGATAATCCTGAAATGTTTTTTTTCTCTACTTTCTCTACTTTCTCTACTTTCTCTACTTTCTCTACTTTTTTAATTTCCTCAATTTTGACTTTATTAGATTCCTTTATTTGTTTTTTTGAAATCTCTTCTTTAGGTAGGATTTTTATTTTTTTTTTTAATTCAATATTTTCAATTGAGCATAGTTTCATCAAGCATATTTCAGTCAAAAGTCGCTGATTTTTACTGTTTTTGTACCTGTAACTGCAATCCTCAGTTAAATGAATTGCATTTAATATAAAACTTGAATCTTTAATTTTAGCCTGATCAATATATTTAGTTTTTAATTTTTCATTTTGTTCTAAAAGAACTTGGCTCATGCTGTTTTTAGATATTAATAAATCTCTAAAGTGAAGACATAGTCCATCAATGAAATGTTGACCATTAAAACCTTGTTCAATTACTTTATTGAATAATAAGAGACAATTAGTAATATCATTTTTATTAATTAATTCAAATGTTTCAAAATAAACATCATGATCTAAAATATTCAAATTTTTATATGCTAATTCTTTAGTAATATTACCATCAGTAAAATTTACTAATCTGTCAAAAATTGACAAAGCATCTCTTAAAGCACCATCACTTTTATTTGCAATTAAAAAAAGCGAATCATCATCATATAAAATTTTTTCTTTTTTTGCTATTTTTTCTAAATGACTTTTAATGTCTGTAGTGCTGATTTTTTTAAAATCATAAATTTGACAACGTGATAAAATCGTTGGTATAACTTTGTGTTTTTCAGTTGTTGCTAATATAAATATTGCATATTTAGGAGGCTCCTCTAATGTTTTTAAAAAAGCATTAAAAGCTTGTCCTGAAAGCATGTGAACTTCGTCAATGATATAAACCTTATAATTTCCAGTTTGTGGAGGTATTCTAACTTGGTCAATTAAATTCCTAATGTCATCCACTCCATTGTTTGATGCTGCATCTAATTCAAATATATTGTACGAAAAATCACTAGATTCATTGTCGTCGTTAATTTGTTTAGCAAGTATCCTTGCACAAGTAGTTTTACCAACTCCTCTTGGACCACAGAACAACATTGCCTGCGGAAGTTGATTGTTTTGAATTGCATTTTCAAGAGTTTTAGTTATAGACTTTTGACCCACAACGGTTTCGAAACTATTGGGTCTATACTTTAAAGCTGATACAACATAATTATCCATTAATACAAATATAGAAATACACCAATAATATTATAATTTTTAAAACTTTAATAATTTTTTTTTATCAACATAATTTTAATCTACTTTTGCTGTAAGCAGGCCTTCTTATCGCTTTTATTAGTAAAAGAGGAAAGTCCGGACACCAAAGAGCATTATAGCGGGTAACACCCGTCACTATTTATAATAGAGGACAAGTGCAACAGAAAGTATGTACAGTTAGGCTGTAGTGAAACCAGGTAAACTCTATAAGGTGAAACGTCACGTATACCAGCGCTTGAGAGCTGCTCGCTCAATGTTGGAGGGTGGGCGGTTTGAACAAAATAGTAATATTTTGTCTAGATAAATGATAAGACAAGACAGAATCCGGCTTATGGCCTGCTTTTTATTTTAAATAACTTGTACTATTAGGCCCCTCGTTAAATATTAAGTCCATAATACTTAAATCATTTAAAAAACCATTTTTATCTGAAAAAACTTGTCTGTATTTTATATTTTCTGAAATCGTGTATTTTTTGTTTTCTATATTTTTTCTTAAATCTAAGCAGTTTTCATATCGAATATTATAGCCTTTTGATAATTCTGATTTTATTTCAATTTCTGTCCACTCAAAAATTAAATTAATAATGTCAAAATTGAATTTTGTAAGGTCAGTATACTTTTTTTGATATATTTTTTCTAACGAATCTTTATAAAATTCAAAGAAAGGAGATGAACTGTAAGCTGATTTTATTGATCTCCAATGATTTTTTTGCCATGCAATTGTATTATCAATTTTAGCTTCGAGCATTGAAAACTTAATTTTAGAATGTTTTATAGGAACAGTTAATATTTGAAGCCCATTTGCTGAGTGAATAAATGTTCTGTTTCTGTAAGTTTGTTTAATGTAATTTTGATGGACGTCCCATAAAATATTGGAATTCATTATTTGTTTCCAACACGAAATTGGGCCAAAATAGGGTGGAACCATTATTTTTTGAACCATTAAAATATTTTTATTTTCTTCTTTTTTTTATTTCGGAATAAATTAAAACACTTAGAAAACCAAATAAAAAATACCATCTGTACGATTTTGGTTCGCCTTCCAGATTTATTGTAGTAAAAACTCTATCCCAACGAACTTTCCAATTTTTAAATCCATCATTTATTCCATCAATACTAAACCAGATAAATACAGGTTTTCCAACTATGTGGTCCTCAGGGACAAACCCCCAACTTCTACTGTCTTCAGATCTATATCTGTTATCTCCCATCATCCAGTAATAATCTTGTTTAAAAGTGTAGTTATTAGTCTCAATACTATTAATACGAATTATTCCGTTTTGGTCAAGTGTTAATTCATTTTTTTCATACTCTCTTATAATTTTTTTATAAATAGGTAGGTTATTTTTATTTAACTCAACAGTTTTATTTTTTGCTGGGATTATTATTGGTCCAAAATTATCTTCATTCCAGTTAAATTTTATGTCGTTTGGAAAAAATGATGTATTGTAAGATTTTATTTCATTGAAAGTTCTTTTTAAACTGTCTAATAATTTAGATTTTGAAATTAAATCTACTTGCTTTTTAGTAAGAAAAAGATCATTTTTTTTATCAGTAATCTCGGTCATTGAAATTCTTGAATTAAGTCTAACATCATATGGAATTCCTTTTGATTTTGTTAGCACTATAAAATTTTCAGGATTGTTGTCTATAACCTGTAATAAATAAGGTCTTATCTGTTGAAATTTATATTGATTTATGTCTTGAATTTTAAATTTTCTTTGAACATCAGTAACTCCCAGCTTAATTAAGTTTGATGCTGATACACCTTTGGAATTATATGCACTGTATTTGAATATAGGTTTAGCTCTGTACGGCATAATACTTTCTTTACCGTTTATATGAATTATTCCATTTATGATTTCAAGAGTATCAGATGGAATTGCTACACATCTCTTTACATAATTTGATTTTTTATCAATTGGTTTTTTGACTCCTTTTTCACGAACAAAAAATTTTCTTACTGTATCTGCAGGCCAGCTGAACGACACTATCTCATTTCTTTTAATTTTTTGAAATCCTGGTAATCTAAAATATGGTATTTGAGGTTTATTTAAATAGGATCTAATTCCGGTACCAACTATAGTATCATGAACCATTGGAAACGATACTGCAGTTTGTGGTGCTCTAGCTCCGTAATGAAACTTACTCACAAAAAGAAAATCACCAATTAAAATAGATTTCTCCAATGATCCAGTTGGTACAATAAATGGTTGGATGAAATATGTATGAACTAGAGTTGCTAAAATTACTGCAAATATAATTGAGCTAAGCCATTCTCCAAATGCAGTTTTTGGATTTAAATCTCTATCGCTTATGTACTTAGATTTAGATGAATAATTAATTAAGTATAAGAAAAAACCAAAAGAGAATAATGTAGCTATGGTATCAATTGTTGAGTTTTTTCCAAAGCTTCTTGCTGTTTCAACCCATATTACTGGAAAAATTAATAAATTAATTATAGGTAAGAATAACAAAATTACCCACCAAGTAGGTCTTTTTATTATTTTCATTAAAATAAACGCATTAAATAATGGAATAAAAGCATAGGTTCCTTTAAATCCTGATTTTATATACAGTTTCCAAGTACCCAGTCCGTGAATTAATTGAACTACTGCAAAGAATAATAACCATTCAAAAATTGTCATATTTAAAATTTAAAGTTTGAATCTTTTATAACATCACTCATGTTAAAGACACCTTTTTTATTTAAGATCCATTCTGCTGCTATCACAGCACCCAATGCAAATCCTTTTCTGTTGTGAGCAGTGTGCTTAATTTCAATTGAATCAATTTCAGAATTATATTTTACCGTATGAGTTCCAGGGATATTATCCTCTCTTTTAGATATCATTTGTATGGCATCTTTATTGTTTTTTTCAAATGACCATTCTGAATGTTTTGAGTTAGTTATGATTTCATCTGCTAAAGTAATAGCTGTTCCACTTGGTTTGTCTAATTTTTGCTTGTGATGAATTTCTTCAATGTTAATATCATAATTTTTGTAATTACCAACAAGAGTTGCAAGCTTTTTATTTAGTTCAAAAAATAAGTTTACACCAAGACTGTAGTTTGACGAGTACATAAAACTTGTGTTTGTTTTTTTTGAATATTCAACAATTTCATCATAGTTTTCTAACCATCCTGTAGTGCCGCTTACAATTGGAACCGAGCTATCAAGTGATAACTTTATATTATTAATTGCTGAATCAGGTGTACTAAAATTTATTGCTACATCGCTGTTTGTCAGTTTATCAACTAAATCCTCTTTATCAACAATTTTTGAAATAGAATGGCCTCTTTCTAAAGAAATTTTTTCAATTTCTTTACCCATTTTTCCATATCCAAGTAATGCTATTTTCATTTTAAAAATTCAAATTTAGTGATAATCCAATTGATTCGTAAGTTAACTCATCACCATGATTTAAATAAGGTTTTAAAGTCAAAGATTCATTAACGTTATATTGTTTTAAGTGTGAATCAATGTTGGCGTCTAATATATTTAAAATATAAAAACCAACAATAAATACCATTGAAAGATCTCTGTTTTTCTTATGAAAATCAGCACCGTCTAGCAGTCTATTATCGTCAATTATTAAATTTTGATAGGGATCGTTATTATAGCCAGCTTTCCTGCTTTTGTAAGCATTTCTATAATCCCAATATTTTTTTTGATTAAAATCATAAGAATAAATAGATGTCCCAATAGCTGCATAAACAATTGGAATTTTCCAATATTTCTTGTTATAGCCTTGACCTAAACCAGGAAGAACAGCAGAGTAAAACGCAGCTTTTGAAGGAGCAGATGGATCTAACTCGTCAAAAACTATTTCTTTTTCTTGAGATATAGCAGATATTGAGATTAAAGTTATTATAAATGATATGAAGAATCTATTTACCACCTGTAAGCTTCTTAATTATTTTATTATACTCTTCAATGTTATTAAAAGAAATCAAAACCGTACCCTTGTTTTTCGTTTTTAACGAGACTTTAACCCCCATTTTTAATTTTTGAGTAATCCTTTTAATATCATTTTTATAAAAGTCTATACTTATTACTTTTTTTATGTTTTTTATTGATGATTTATTACTTGAAATTAGTTTTTCAGTTTGTCTTACTGAAAGAGAGTCAGATAAAATCTTTTTATAGTATTTTAATTGTTTTTCTTTTTCTTCAACTGAAACTAGTGTTCTTCCATGACCCATGGATATGAAACCGTCTCTAATTCCTGTTTGAATTATTGGATCCAATTTCAAAAGACGCAAATAATTTGAAATGGTAGATCTTTTTTTACCAACCCTGATACTCATTTCGTCTTGGGTTAACATTATTTCGTCAATAAGTCTTTGATAACATAAAGCTATTTCTATTGGGTCTAAATTCTCTCTTTGTATATTTTCAACTAAAGCCATCTCTAAAGATTGTTGATCATTAGCAATTCTGATATAGGCAGGAATAGATTTTATTTTTAAAAATGAAACAGCTCTAAACCTTCTTTCTCCAGCTATAATTTGATAGGATTTAAATCCAGTTTTTCTAACAGTTATTGGTTGTATTATTCCTAATTGTTCAATTGAATTAGCTAATTCAGATATTTTATCTTTTTCAAAATTTGTTCTCGGTTGAAATGGATTAATTTTAATTTGATTAATGGGTAATTCAATAATATTCCCAATTAATTGGTCTGCATTTGAATCTTGTGCTGAATTAATATCATTTTCCTGATTTTCAAGTAGAGCTGAAAGTCCTCTACCGAGTGATTGTTTTTTATATGCTTTAGCCATTTTTATTATTGTTAATTAATTCATGGGCGAGCTTGATATAGTTTTTTGCTCCTTTACTAGTTGAGTCGTAGTCTATTATGTTTTTTCCGTAACTTGGAGCTTCCCCAAGAGTTACATTTCGTTGAATTATAGTTTTAAAAACCATATTGTGAAAATGTTTTCTTACTTCTTCAACGACTTGATTTGAAAGTCTTAATCTTGAATCATACATAGTTAAGAGAAGACCTTCAATATTCAAATTTGGATTATGAATCTTTTGAATACTTTTTATAGTATTTAATAGTTTACCTAATCCTTCTAATGCAAAATATTCGCATTGAATAGGGATTATTACGGAGTTTGATGCTGTTAATGCGTTTAAAGTTATTAATCCAAGAGAAGGTGCACAGTCAATAATTATATAATCGTAATTATCTTTAATTTTATTTAGTGCTTTTTTTAACATAAACTCTCTGTCAGGATGATTCACTAGTTCAAGTTCAATAGCAACTAAATCAATATTTGAGGGTATGATGTCTAAATTCGGGGTATTAGATTTTAATATTATATCTTCTGCTTTTTCGGTATGTTCAAGTAACTGATAAGAGGAGTATTTAATTTTTTTTAAATCAACTCCAATTCCTGAGGTTGCATTTGCTTGTGGATCAAGATCTATTAAAAGAACTTTTTGCTCTAAAATTCCTAAGCAGGCAGAGAGATTAAGCGCTGTAGTAGTCTTACCAACCCCACCTTTTTGATTGGAAACTGAAATGATTTTACCCATCAATATATATTTATTCTAAAAATACAATTTTTTGAAATTTAAATATAGATCTAACAGGGGTTTTTGTTAACTAGTTTTTAATACTATCCTTGAACTCAATTATGTAGATTTCTTCATCTTTCTTTTTCATAAAAAACTTTTCTCTTGCAAAAGCTTCATAATTATCAGGATCTTTTAAATCGTCTATCAATTTTTGATCATTTTCAATTTCTTTTTTTAATTTTTCTTTCTTGATAACTAAATCATTAATTTCTGAGTTAAGAGTGCTATGAAATAGATATGAGTTTGTATCAATAAATAGCATCCAAATAAAAAAGAACAAACTAACAACTATATAAAAATTAGTAAAAATTTTAAAGTATCGATTTGATTTGATTTTTTTTATAAAAATTTTAAATGAATTCATTTATCAACTTTATTATTTCATTAATTGATTTTTGATTACTATTTATAACTGCATTTGCTTTTTTTCTCGAGGGATGAATAAATTTTTTATACATAGGTTCACACATTTCATTAAATCTATTTATGACTTCTTCTTCTGTTCGCCCTCTTTCTTTTATATCTCGTTTTATTCTTCGATTAAGCCTTGTTTGAGAATCTAAATTTAAAAATAATCCAAAATCAATAAGATTTATTAATTCGTCATTACAAAAAATATGAAGTCCCTCAAGAATAATAATTCTTTTTGGTTTTAAAAGTTTATTTTTTTTTAATCTTTTATGGCTTTTGTAAGAATATATAGGTTCTTTAATGCTCTTGTTTTTTATTAGATCATTTAAGTGCTTAATCAATAATTCAAAGTCTATAGAATTTGGATGGTCAAAATTAATTTTGGTCCTTTCATTAAAACTTAATTTAGAATGATCTTTATAATATGAGTCCGTATTAATTTTGATTACACCTTTATCATTATAATAATCTTTAATCTTTTGAGAAATTGTTGATTTTCCAGAACATGTTCCACCGCAAATTCCAATAATAATAACTTTGTTATCCTCAAACTTCATCAACTTCTTTTTCAGTTACTAGTTTTTCAGTTTTGTTTCCCCAACTGTTTAAAATGTAATTCATTATTTCAGCAATTTCTAGGTTATCCAAGCCCATTTTTTCCATGTTTAAGTTGTAATTAACACCATTTACGACAATTGGTCCTGAAAGTCCATATTTAATTGCTTTTATTGATTCTAAGCGTTTGTTTAATAAATAATCTGCATTAGCTAATGGGGGATATGCTCCTTTTACTCCTTTTCCGTCAGTCATGTGACATCTCATACAAAAATCCTCATACAATTCTTTACCAATAGGATGGTTATTAACGTCAGATAATTTTAAATTACTTTTTTTTTTTGAAGGTACTATTTTGTAAACTCCTTTGTTTTCGATAGAAACATAAATATATCCGTCTGGACCTTGTTTCACATCTCTGGGTCGACCAAGATTTTCACCTATTTTTGATCTGGAAATTACTTTGTTGTCTTTTAAACCAAGTCTCTCAACATATTTAAATACTAATGCGCCTGCCAATAAACTTCCTTTCCAGTTTGGGTAAATTTCACTGGAAATAAACTCGAACGAACTTGGTGCTATTGATGGTAGCCAATAATACAACGGTTGCTCCATGTTTGGAAGACTTTTATCTTTAGTTATTGTTGTTCCACTATAATTTATACCATATGTAATTTTGGGCCACCCATAATTCTTTCCTTTTTTTATTATATTGATTTCATCTCCTCCTCTTGGGCCATGTTCATTAGTCCAAATCTCACCAGTCTCAGGATGTTTAAATATGCCTTGTGGGTTTCGGTGTCCATAAGAGTAAATAGCTTTTCTTGCGTTTTCTTCATTATAAAATGGATTGTCTGAAGGAATTGTTCCGTCATCTTTTATTCTGTAAATTTTTCCACCATCAATTGTGATATCTTGCGGATTTACATTTCTATTTCCCCTATCTCCAATTGAAAAAAAGAGATAATTTTTATTATCAAAAACCATTCTTCCTCCAAAATGTTGACCTTTTTTGGTATTAGGGGATCCTTTGTAAAGGACTTCTAAATCAACTAATGAATTATCAATTAGTTTAGCCCTAGCTATTGTAGTATTGCCACCTTCCCCTATGACATCTTCAGATGCATAAGATAAATAGAGCCATTTATTTTCTTTAAATTCTGGATGAATAGCTAAATCTAAAAGTCCACCTTGTCCTCTGAAGTATATTTCAGGAAGACCTTGTATTTCTGTTTTTACTCCATTTTTATAGTGATAAATAGACCCGGACTTTACTGATGCAAGTATAGAGTTATCGTCTAAAAATTCAATCCCCCAAATTATGTTTTCATCTTCAAAAACTAATTCCATTTCATAGTTATCCTCGTTAGTTATTATTGAATTTTTATCTTCTTTATCTAAAGGTTTTAAATCCTGAGCACATGAATAGTTAATAATAAAGATTCCTAACAGGATACTAATTGAGAATTTATTTTTCATATTTAATTTATATTATTTAATTACCTCCACTTTCAGCAAAAATTTGAAGTAAATCTAAAAATAAATTAATAATATCTAAATATAAATTTACTGCGATTTTTATTGCAGTTGACCAGGATTCATCACCAGTGTTCATTTGTTTTTCTAACATGTCAAAATCGTATAACAAATATCCTGTAAAAATAAGAACACCAAAATATGCTCTTAAAAGTGAATATTTTTTAGATTTAAAAATAAATACGTTTAAAATTCCCATTACAATAAGAATAATCAACGCAATAAACAAAAATCCCCCAAGAATACTAAAATCAAATGATGAAGTAAACACTATTGATGCGGTTGCAAGAACAGCTATCGTAGTACCCATCATTGCTTGAAAAACTACATTTTGCCATTCTTGATGATAATTGTCCTTTTTAAAACTGTTTGATGATATTATTTTATCAATAATTAATTTATACTTTTCAGAGTCTGAGTCAAATAGTTCAGTTGGATTAGATTTTTCATAGAACATCGTCTTTTTTTCATCTTTTTGACCAAAAAATTTCTCAGTAGTTGTTTTTCTTTCAGTAACAACGGATTTGCTTAATAAACCAAATTGTTTTTTATATTTTCTCATTTTAAAACTTTCTCCAAGAGCTGACACCGTAGGTCCAATGCTCCAACCTATAAATCCTGAAAATATTCCAACAAGAATTAGATTTAAAGGATATACATTATCATAATACATTATAGCAAATAAGAATATAAAAGTTCCTGCAATATTAATTATCGCTTCAGAAGTTGTTTCATAAGCTTTATTAATTCTGGCAAAAAGAGTAGTTATTACTAGCATAACTCCTACAATTAAAAAGGTTTTGGCAAATAAAATATCGTACATAATTTGATTTTGTCTAAGTTAAAAAAAAAGTCGGGATGACAGGATTTGAACCTGCGACCCCACGCCCCCCAGGCGTGTACGCTACCAGACTGCGCTACATCCCGT
>CBFHJJ010000018.1:0-30261 GCA_965655865.1 Flavobacteriaceae bacterium
CCCACAGCTCCGTGAGGGTCCATTATATATTTTTTATCATTGTAAATCTGTTTAACTATTTCTAATGTTTGATTGTCATCAAAAGAATATGAAGAAAGGGAGGATGATAGAGTTTCAAAATTTTCAAACATCTCTTGTATTCTGATAAAATTACTTGGATTTGATACATCCATTGCGTTTGAAATTGTTTGAATTGTTGGTCTTGGATTAAAAACTTGAGATTTAAAATATCTTGGAATCGTATCATTTACATTAGTACTAGCTATAAAATGATCTATTGGTAAACCCAGTTTCATGGCAATTATTCCAGCACAAATATTACCAAAATTGCCACTAGGAACACTGAAAACTAAATTCTTTTTTTTAAGTTTTTTAACAGCATAGAAATAATAAAATGCTTGTGGGAGCCATCTTGCTATATTTATTGAATTTGCTGATGTTAAGTTAAATTTATTATTGAGTTCTTTGTCTACGAATGCTTTTTTAACCATGTTCTGACAATCATCAAAACTTCCTTTAACCCTAAAAGCTGTAATATTATTTCCGTTTGTTGTTAATTGCCGTTCTTGTATTTCACTTACTTTATTTTCAGGATATAAAATAATAACGTTTGTTCCTTTTACCTTAAAAAAACCATTAGCTACAGCTGCCCCAGTATCTCCAGAAGTTGCTACTAAAACAGTATTTGTTATGTTTTTATTTTTATTAAAATAACCCAAGCAATTCGCCATAAATCTGGCACCTACATCTTTAAAGGCTAGGGTGGGACCATGAAACAACTCTAATGAATAAATATTATTTCCAAGATCAATTAAAGGAAAATCGAAATCAATTGTATTTGATAAAATTTCTTTTAATTTTTTTTCATTTATTGAATCTCCAATAAATTGTTTTATAACCTCATACGCAATATCAATATTAGAATATTTATCAAGATTATTGATAAACTCATTATTAATTGGACTTATTTTTTCAGGAAAAAACAATCCGCCATCTTCAGCTAAACCATTTTTTACTGCTGTTTCAAAATTGACTTTTTTGTGATGTCCATTTAGACTTCTGTATAACATTTTAATTTGTGTTTAATATTCTAATACCCATATCGTTTACACACGAAATATGAACATCGTAATCTAGACCTAATTTGTCGTAAATCTTTTTCATTGCATTACCTACTTTTTTAGCTGTAGTAACTCCCTTACTCATAGCAAATACAGAAGGTCCAGAACCCGAAATGCCGCAGCCAAGAGCTCCAGAATTAATACTTACTGATTTAATTTTTTCAAATTTTGGAATTAAAACAGATCTCAAAGGTTCAATTACAACATCTTTTAAAGACCTTCCAATTAAATCATAGTCTTCAGTATATAGTCCGCTAATAAAAGCTCCAAGATTAGCAGATTGTTCAACCATGTTTTTCAACAAGACTTTATCTTTAACAACAGCTCTTGAATCTTTTGTTTTTAATTCAATTTTTGGATGAATTACAGTAAATGCAATTTCAATTGGAGTATTTAGTTTAAAGTAATCATTTTCAATACTATTTCTAACAAATGTAAAACCACCTAAAAGAACAGCTGCAACATTATCAGCGTGTTTGGATCCACTAGCGGCCATTTCACCACACATTGCAAATTTTATTAATTCTTTGTTTGTATAAGGTTCTCCTATTAGTTTATTTATTGCATAAACACTTCCAGCAGAACTAGCAGCACTACTTCCAATTCCACTTCCAGGTTTAATTCCTTTATGAATTTCAATCTCAAACCCACAATTCACTTTAGTTTGATTTAAAAGTGCTGTTGCAGAAACTCCAGCAACATTAAGCGATATGTCAGTACTTAGTTTTTGTCCAGAAACTTTTTTAATTATAACTCCTTTTTTTTTAGTTTTTCTTACAGTAATTTCGTCACCAATGTTGTCAAGACAAACTCCTAAAATGTCATAACCGCATGATAGATTAGCAATACTTGCTGGAGCGAAAACTTTGATTTCATTCATTTAATTTCTACTTATTCTAATTATATCAGCAAATATTCCAGATGCAGTAACCTCAGAGCCTGCTCCAGCGCCTTTAACTATTAAAGGCTGTGATTTATACCGGTCTGTATAAAACAAGACTATGTTGTCACTACCTTCTAAATTATAAAAATCGTGATTCTTGGGAATATATTTAATTCCGACAGAGGCTTCCCCATTTTTATACTCTGCTACATATTTTATTTTAGATTCGCTTTCAATAGCCGTATTTAATATATTTTTAAAATGAGTTTCATTGGACTGTAGTGAGTTTAAAAAATCTTTATTAGAAATAGTTTCTAAACATTCTTTAGGTATGAAAGAATTATTTTCAATTTCATTAATTTCAATTTCCTTTCCACTTTCCCTGGCTAATATCAAAATTTTTCTAGCTACGTCAATTCCACTTAAGTCAATTTTTGGATCAGGCTCTGTAAAACCCTCATCCATAGCTTTTTGAACAACTTCCTTAAAAGTATTAGATTTATTATAATTATTAAAAATAAAATTTAAACTCCCTGATAATATAGCTTCAATAGAGATAATTTTATCACCAGAATTAATAAGGTTGTTTAAAGTATCGATAATTGGCAGTCCTGCACCAACGTTTGTTTCAAACAAAAAAGATGTATCATATTTTTTTGAAATATTTTTAAGTTCCGTATAATTTTTAAAAGTGTCTGCACATGCTATTTTATTACATGTAACTACATTAATATTGTTTTTCAAAAAATATTTGTAAGTCTCTGCAATTTTTGGGCTTGCAGTATTATCAACAAATACACTATTTCTAAGGTTAAGCTCTATTGACTTTGAAATAAAATCATTAAGATTGACTATGTCACCCTTTTCGATTGCTTTCTTATAATTTGATAAATCAATACCAGTATCATTAAAAATCATTTTTTTAGAATTTGATATCGCTATTACTCTTAATTTAAGTTTGAGTTTTTCTTTGAGATATTCAGATTGTTGATCTATTTGATGTAATAATTTAGAACCTACATTTCCAATACCAATAATGAACAAATTTATCTGCTTAACATTTTTTTCAAAAAATCTTTCATGTAAGGTATTTAAAGCTTTTTTTACGTCTTTTTGATCAATAACTGCTGTAATGTTCCTTTCTGAAGAACCTTGGGAAATTGCCTTGACATTAATATTGTTTTTTCCTAATGCACTGAACATTTTACCGCTAATTCCTTGGTGATTTTTCATTTTATCTCCAACTAACGCTATTATTGAAAGCTTGTTTTCAATAATACATGGATTTAGAATTAAATTTTCAATTTCGTATTTAAAAGCTTCATCAACAATTTTTTTTGCTTTATTGGCCTCGGAATCTTTAATTCCAATACAAATCGAGTGTTCTGAGGACGCCTGAGTAATCATAATAATATTTATATTATTATTAGAAATTTCTTCAAATAATTTTTTTGAAAATCCGGGAATTCCAACCATACCGCTTCCTTCAATTGTAAGTAATGTAATGTTTTTAATGTGAGTAATTCCTTTGATTATTGAATCATTTTTTGAGTCCTTAGATATTAAAGTTCCAGGATTTTTACTTTTAAAAGTATTTTTAATATAAACAGGAATGTTTTTGTTCATTACCGGCTTAATAGTAGGAGGGTATAAAACTTTAGCTCCAAAATGAGATAGTTCCATAGCTTCTTTATATGATAAATAATCAACAGGGTAGGATTGATTAACTATTTTTGGATTTGCAGTAAAAATACCGCTAACATCTGTCCATATTTCCAATTTTTCCGCATTAGTTATTGAAGCTAATATAGAGGCAGTAAAATCAGATCCTCCTCTACCTAACGTAACATTATTTCCGTAATTATCTCGAGCAATAAACCCAGGCATTACTATGATTTTGCTATCAACTGTTTTGAAAAAATCTTTCCATTTCCTTTCAGTTAAATTGTAATCAACTTGATTTGAACCAAGTTTTAAAAGTTTTGTAGTTATTATTTCTCTTGAATCTTTTAAAGTTATGTCAAGCCCCCTTACTTCTCCGAGTTTACCAATTATATAATAAGATATTAATTCTCCAAAGCCTGAAATATTATCATATGTTTTGGAACTAAATTCTTTTAAGTTATAAATTCCCTCGAGTACACTTTCAAGGTCATTAAATTGTTTTTGAATGTAACTTAAAATTTTACTTTGGTTCTTAAATTCAAATAAAGTCGTACAAATTTCAATATGGTTTTTTAAAATGGATTTATAAATATTTTTAAAATCATTATCTCTTAAACTTGCAAGTTTACCGCATTTTATTAAATCATCAGTTGTTTTGCCAATAGCGGAAAATATAACAATAGTTTTAGAGTCATAATTACTCTTCAGTATTTTTAAAACGATTTCAATGTTCTCTGCGTTAGAGATTGAAGAACCGCCAAATTTTAAAACTTTCATTAGAAAAAAGATGAATTAACATATAAAAGTATGTTAACCTTATGTTTTATTTGAAGAAAAATAATTTTTTTTATACTGTTTTATGAAATCAATAGTTTATTATGAATTTAATGTTGATTTAATAAAATAAACCTAATAAACTGTATTATAACTTAATAACACTCAATTTAGAATTGTCTTTATTGCATTCAATTTTAAATTTGCTGCCTTCTTCAATATTAGACTTTACAATTTCTTCAGCTATTAAGTCCTCAACATAGTTTTGAATCGCTCTCTTTAATGGTCTAGCACCATATTTTTTGTCAAATCCTTTATCACATAAAAAATTAATTGCTTTTGTCGATATTTTAATTTCATATCCAAGCTCTTTTAATCTGTTTTTTAATTTTTCTAGTTCAATATTTATAATCTTTTTTAAGTCATTTTTTTCCAAACTATTAAAAATCACAATCTCGTCAACTCTATTTAGGAACTCTGGTGAAAATGCTTTTTTAAGTGATTTCTCTATAGTATTTTTTATATTTTTTGACTCCTGAGATTTCATAGATTCCGTGCCAAACCCAACTCCATTTCCAAAATCTTTTACTTGTCTCGCACCAAGATTTGAGGTCATTATAATTACAGTATTTTTAAAATCTACTTTCCTGCCCAAGCTATCTGTTAAAGATCCCTCGTCAAGTACTTGTAAAAGCATATTAAAAATATCAGGATGAGCTTTTTCAACTTCGTCAAGTAAAATTACACTGTATGGTTTTCTTCGCACTTTTTCTGTAAGTTGACCACCTTCTTCGTATCCAACGTAGCCAGGAGGTGCTCCAATTAATCTTGAAACAGCGAATTTCTCCATATATTCACTCATGTCGATTCTTATTAAAGAATCTGAACCACTAAACAGTTCAGAGGATAAAATTTTTGCAAGTTGTGTTTTTCCAACACCGGTTTGACCTAAAAATATAAATGATCCAATTGGTTTATTAGGATCTTTAATTCCAGCTCTGTTTCTTTGAATAGCCTTAACAACTTTACTTACAGCGTCTTTTTGTCCAATAACCTTACTTGAAATAATATTATTTAAATTATTAAGTTCTTTTAGTTCAGCTTTAGCAATTTTATTTACAGGTATTCCGGTAATCATTGAAACAACTTCAGATATATCATTTTCATCAACAGTTTCACGATGCATTTTTAATTCTTCTTGCCATTTTTCTTGGGCTTGAATTAATTCTTTTTCAATTCTTTTTTCATCATCTCTCAATTTTGCAGCTTCTTCGTATTTTTGTTTTTTAACTACCGCATTTTTTTTATCTCTTACTTCTTCTAAATTTTCTTCTAAACTCACTATGTTTTTTGGAACATCCATATTTGTTATATGAACTCTTGAACCAGCTTCATCCATAGCATCTATTGCTTTATCTGGGAAAAATCTATCAGAAATATATCTATCCGTTAATTTTACGCAAGCTTCTAAAGCTTTATCGGTAAAATTAACATTATGATGAGATTCGTATTGATCTTTAATGTTTCTTAATATTTCAAGTGTTTCTTCAACTGTGGTTGGTTCTACTATAATTTTTTGAAATCTTCTTTCTAAGGCTCCATCTTTTTCAATATATTGTCTGTATTCATCAAGCGTTGTAGCTCCAATACATTGAATTTCACCTCTAGCTAATGCTGGCTTAAACATATTTGATGCGTCTAGACTTCCAGTTGCTCCTCCTGCACCAACAATAGTGTGAATTTCATCAATAAAGAGTATTATATCATCATTTTTTTCAATTTCATTCATCACAGCTTTCATTCTTTCCTCAAATTGTCCTCTGTATTTAGTTCCTGCAACTATGCTGGCCAAATCTAGAGTTACAACTCTTTTATTGTATAGAATCCTAGAAACTTTTTTTTGTATAATTCTTAAAGCTAATCCCTCAGCAATTGCAGATTTACCAACTCCTGGCTCTCCAATTAACAAAGGATTATTTTTCTTTCTTCTACTCAATATTTGAGAAACTCTTTCAATTTCTTTTTCTCTTCCAATTACTGGATCAAGTTTACCAGAATTAGCTAATGAGGTTAAATCTCTTCCAAAATTATCTAAAACAGGTGTTTTAGATTTAACTTTAGATTTAGCATCTGATTTAATTGTAAAAGGATTTTCTTCAATTGGATCCTCATTATCCTTAGATTCGTCAGGAAACGTTTCAGACGTGGGTGAACTAGAAAAATCATCATTAAGTTCAGTTAGCATATATTTAAATTGTTCCTTAACAGATTCATAATCAAGTTGAAGTTTGATCAATAATTTTGTTGTTGGATCATTTTCATTTCTTAGAATACACAAAAGAAGGTGAGCTGTATTTATTGATTTGCCTTGAAATAGTTTAGCTTCCAAAAAGGTGGTTTTTAAAGCTCTTTCAGCTTGCCTAGTTAGGTGCAAGTTTTTTTTATGATTTTGATTGAAATCATTGATTGGATTTGGTGGGCTTAAGATCTCAACTTTCTTTCTTAAATAATCTAAGTCAATTTCAAGTGAGTTTAAAATATTAATTGCTTTTCCACCTCCATCTCTTAGCATTCCTAAAAGAAGATGCTCAGTTCCAATAAAGTCATGCCCTAATCTTAAGGCTTCTTCTTTACTATAAGTTATTACATCTTTTACTCTCGAAGAAAAATTATCATCCATGCCTATTCTATTATCTTATAAGTAAATAGACAAAAAAAATTTTTTAATTCCAAGTTTTTTGATCTACTATTTAACTAAATTTCATTAAAAATTTGTTAATAAAATATATAAAAAACTGTATTTAAATTCAATTTAAAATATGAGGTATTGTTATATTTGTTAGGTTATAATTAACGTAAAAAATATTTTTATGAGTGAAGGTGAAAAATTGATACCTATTAACATTGAAGAGGCAATGAAATCTGCTTACATTGATTATTCAATGTCTGTTATTGTTTCCAGAGCACTCCCGGACGTTAGAGATGGTTTAAAACCAGTACACAGACGTGTTTTATATGGAATGCACCAATTGGGCTTGAGAGGTTCTAGTAAATTTAAAAAATCAGCTTTTATTGTCGGAGAAGTACTTGGTAAATATCACCCGCACGGAGATTCTTCTGTTTACGATACAATGGTTAGAATGGCTCAAGAGTGGAGTTTAAGATATTTGCTTGTCGATGGACAAGGAAATTATGGCTCTGTTGATGGAGACAGTCCGGCAGCTATGAGATACACAGAAGCTAGAATGCAAAAAATTTCTGAGGAAATGGTTGCAGATTTAGATAAAGATACTGTAGATCATCAATTAAATTATGATGATTCTATAATGGAGCCTACAGTTCTACCTACCAAAATTCCTGGATTATTAATAAATGGTGCTAGTGGAATAGCTGTAGGTATGGCTACAAATATGCCACCCCACAATATATCAGAAGTTATTGATGGAACAATTGCTTACATCGAAAATAATGATATTTCTACTGATGAACTTATTCAATTTGTGAAAGCACCTGATTTTCCGACAGGAGGAATAATATATGGATATGAAGGAGTTAAACAAGCATTTGAAACTGGAAGAGGTCGTATAGTTATGCGAGCTAAGGCTGAGATTGAGGAGGTTAACGGAAGAGAATGTATTATTGTTACTGAAATTCCTTATCAAGTTAATAAAGCAGAAATGATTAGAAAAACTGCTGAAATGGTTAATGATAAAAAAATTGAAGGTATTTCAACAATAAGAGACGAGTCTGACAGGCAAGGAATGCGTATTGTTTATGTATTAAAAAGAGATGCGGTACCTAATGTTGTTTTAAATACTCTTTTTAAACACACCCAACTTCAATCATCATTTAGTGTAAATAATATTGCTTTAGTCAAAGGTCGTCCTCAAATGTTGAACCTTAAGCAGATGATAGGTTATTTTGTAGAGCATAGACATGATGTTGTAGTTAGAAGAACAAAGTATGAATTAAAAAAAGCAGAAGAAAGAGCTCATATTTTAGAAGGCTTAATTATAGCTTCTGATAATATTGATAAAGTTATTTCCTTAATTAGATCTTCTTCAAATGCTGATGAAGCAAAATCTAAATTAATTAAAGAATTTAAATTATCAGAAATTCAATCAAAAGCTATTGTTGAAATGCGCTTGAGACAATTAACTGGTCTTGAACAAGACAAGTTAAGGGGTGAATTTGATGATTTGATGAATACTATTAAAGACTTGAAAGATATTCTTGGTAGTGAGGAAAGAAGAATGACTATAATAAAAGATGAACTTGTAGAGATTAGAGAAAAGTACGGAGATGAAAGAAGATCTCAAATTGAATATGCTGGTGGTGATCTTAGTATGGAAGATATGATTCCTAATGAAAAAGTAGTAATCACTATTTCAAATGCAGGCTACATTAAACGAACACCTTTGGTTGAATATAAAACACAAAATAGAGGTGGTGTTGGTCAAAGAGGTTCTACTACTAGAAACGAAGATTTTTTAGAGCATTTGTTTGTTGGTACTAATCATCAGTATATGTTGTTTTTTACTCAAAAAGGAAAATGTTTTTGGATGAGAGTTTTTGAAATTCCAGAAGGAAGTAAAACATCTAAAGGAAGAGCTATGCAAAATCTCATAAATATTGAACAAGACGACGAGGTCAAAGCTTTTATTTGTACTCAAGACCTAAAAGATGAAGATTATATAAATAGTCATTATGTAATAATGGCAACTAAAAAAGGTCAGGTAAAGAAAACATCTTTGGAACAATATTCTAGACCTAGATCAAACGGAATTAATGCAATTACTATAAAAGATGACGATGAGCTTTTAGAAGCTAAATTAACTACCGGTAATTCACAAGTTTTAATAGCAGTCAAATCTGGAAAATGTATTCGTTTTGAAGAAAGTAAAACTCGTCCGATGGGTAGAAATGCATCTGGTGTAAGAGGAATTAGATTAAAAGATTTAAAAGATGAAGTAGTGGGCATGATTTCTGTTAATGACTTAGATAGTGATATTTTGGTAGTTTCTGAAAATGGTTATGGTAAAAGATCTAGCTTAGATGATTACCGAATGACCAACAGAGGAGGAAAAGGCGTTAAAACCATATCTATTACTGAAAAAACAGGAGAATTAGTTACAATTAAAAATGTTACGGATAATGATGATTTGATGATTATTAACAAATCTGGCATAGCCATAAGAATGGAGGTTTCTTCCCTAAGAGTAATGGGTAGAGCTACTCAAGGAGTTAAACTTATTAACCTTAAAGATTCTGATTCAATAGCTGCAGTTGCAAAAGTTGTTCATGATGATGATGATATTTCTGATGTAGACGAGATAGATGTTGTTGAAGAAAATAACGATAACGATTTAAATTAATTTAAAATGAAAAATATATTATTCACATTATTACTTACAATTTCTTTTTTTACGTATGGACAAAAAAAAGAATTAAAACAAGCTCAAAAATTAATAGATCAGGAATTTTACAATGAGGCTTTAGATGTTTTAGAAAACAATAAAGAATTGATATTATCTTCAGATATTAAATATCAAGCTCACTTTTATTATTTAAAAGGATGGGCACTTAAAGAAGATTCTCAATCTTTGAAAGCTGTTGTGTCATTAAGAAAATCAATTGAACTGGAAAGGTCTATTAGACAAAAAAGATATATTGAAGATGCTAATATTTTAATTCAAAATGCTGAAGCAGAATTAGTTAATTCAGCAGTAGAAGACAATAAAAATGATAAATTTTTAGAAGCTTCAAAAAAATTATACGATGCATATTTGATGAATCCCGACAAAGAAGAGAATATAACATATTTATATTACTCTGCTTCAAGTGCTGTTAATTCAAAGGAATATGACAAAGCGTTAGAATATTATTTGAAGTTAAAAAACATGGGTTATACAGGAGTTGTTTCTGAATATTATGTAACGTCAATTGAAACTGGTGTTGAAGAAAAGGTTAGCGAAACAGAATATAATTTATTTAAAAACTCTGATGAATATACAAATCAAAGAATTGGTAAAACAGAATCTAGATTACCAGAAATTGTTAAAAATATAGCTCTTATTTATGTGCAAAAAGGAGAAAATGATTCCGCTATTTCAGCTATAAAAGAAGCTAGAGCTATTAATCCAAATGATGTTAATCTAATTCTATCAGAAGCTGATTTATATATCAAGATTGGTGATAAGAATAAATTTAAGGAACTAATGCAACAAGCAGTTGAAAAAGATCCAAATAATGCAATTTTATATTATAATTTAGGTGTTATCAATGGAGAACAAGGTGAATTTAAAGTAGCGAAGGATTATTATTTAAAAGCTCTAAAATTAGATAATACTTATACTGCAACCTATTTAAACTTAGTAGGATTAATATTAGAGGGTGAAGGACCAATAGTTGAAGAAATGAATAAACTTGTTACATCTAGGAAAGCTAGTGACATGAATAAATATGATGAGTTAGAAAAGGATAGAATTAGTCTTTACAAGGAATGTCTTCCATATTTGGAAAAATTAATTGAAATAGACCCATCTAATATTGAAGCCCTTAAAACTGCTAAAAATATTTATTACACAATAGATGATATTGATAATTTTAAATTAATGAATGTTAAATTACAGGAACTAGAAAATTAATAGGTTACTATTTTTTTCAAATGGTGTGTTAAATTATTTGAATCTGAATTTAATATTCCAATTTCATTTAAATAATCAATTCTAATTGATCCAAATGCGTGTATTATTTTATTATTGTTTATTAATATGCCAACGTGTGTGACTTTGTTTTTTCCAAAAAAAGCTAAATCACCTGGTTTCGAATTTTTTAGTTTTATTTCTTTTCCTTGTTCAGCTTGTTGATTAGCATCTCTTAATAATTGATATCCAGCTAATTTGTAAACTTGTTGGGTAAAACCTGAACAATCAATACCAAAAGGAGTTCTTCCTCCCCACAAATAAGGAGAATTCAAAAATTTCATTGAATTTTCAATAATTGAATTTTTACAATTTGTTTTTAATTTTAATTTATGATTCAGAACAAATGATGAGCTAATTTTACTTCCTATTGTAATTGACATTTTACCGTTTTCTGTATCAACCTCAGAGAATAAATTATTTAGAATTACAGGTTCCGTTTTTTTTAATTTTTTAAAATCGAATTTAGATATTTCTTTAAATTGTGAATGATTAATCCATCCTTTGTAATTGTCATCAATAGATTCTATATAAAACCATTTTTCATTGTTTTTTATTACTTTAAAGAACTCTCCGTATATTATTTGAGTAACTAGTTCTGATTTACTAGTAGAATCTATTCTAACAGGAATTACGCTTAAATGACAAATACCGTACATATTTATTAAAATTAATTTTTTAAAATAATAAAACTATTAAAATTTCAATTTTTATATTTGAATAATATTTAAATTATGATTGTAAAACAGATATACACAGATTGCCTATCTCAAGGTGCTTATTATATTGAAAGTAATGGTGAAGCTGCAGTTATTGATCCTTTAAGAGAAGTTTCTGAATACTTAAACTTAGCAAAATCTTCAAATTCTAAAATTAAATATATTTTTGAAACACATTTCCATGCAGATTTTATAAGTGGTCATTTAACTTTATCTAACAAAACAAACTCTCCAATAATCTTTGGTCCAAAAGCCAGCCCATCCTTTAAAAGTATTATTGCTAATGATAATCAAGTTTTTAAAATTGGAAATATCTCAATTACAGTTTTACATACTCCTGGCCACACTTTGGAAAGTACATGTTATTTATTAAAGGATGAAAATAATGTTCCTTATTGCTTATTTACAGGTGACACTCTTTTTCTTGGTGATGTAGGTAGACCTGATTTAGCGCAAAAATCTTTAAATATTTCCAAAGAGGAGTTGGCAGGCATTTTATACGATTCTATTCAAAATAAAATTTCAGTTTTACCAAATAATATATTGATTTATCCTGCTCATGGAGCTGGATCTGCTTGTGGAAAAAATATGATGAAAGAAACTGTAGATACATTAGGAAATCAAAAAATTGTTAATTATGCATTAAATGGTTCTTTGAATAAAAATGAATTTATTAAAGAACTCACAAAAGATCTTCCTAACCCACCTGTTTATTTCCCATCTAATGTAAAATTAAATCAAGAGGGCTACTATGATTTTGAAATCGTGTTAAAAAAAAGCAATAATCCTTTGACTGTTGAAAAATTTAAGGATTTAATGAATTTAAAAGATGTTGTAGTTTTAGATGTAAGAAATCAAAATGACTTTAGACAAGGATTTATTCCAGGATCAATTTTTATAGGTTTAAAAGGAAGCTTTGCCCCTTGGGTAGGGTCTATTATTAAAGATGTCAATACAAAGATATTGTTGGTTTGTGATAATGGCTATGAAGAAGAAGCTATTTTAAGATTATCAAGAGTTGGATTTGATAATTGTTTAGGTTATTTAGACGGTGGAATATCTTCATGGGCAATTGAAAATAATTTTGATAATGTCGAATCTATTTCTACTGATGATCTAAGTAAAATAATAGATACTATAAATCTTATAGACGTGAGAAAATGTGGTGAAAGATCAAATGGTTATTTATTAAATTCAAAACATATTTCTCTAGATGATTTTCAGGAAAGAATTAATGAAATTGATACAAATAAAAGTAACTATGTTCATTGTGCAGGTGGTTATAGAAGTATGATAGCTTGTTCAATTTTAAAAAGAAATGGCTATAATTCAGTAATTGATGTTAAAGGAGGGTTTTCCTCAATAAGAAATTCAAATTTTAAAATAATAGATAATGTATAAATATTTTTTTCTCTTACTTTTTCCAGTTTTAGTTTTATCTCAAGAAAATAATCTGGTTTACGAAGTTCTAAGCTATGACGATTTTAAAAATCAAACTAGTAACAACAAAACCCTTTTATTCGATATTAGAACAATGGAGGAGTTTAATTCTGGTCATTTAAAAGGCTCAGTCAATATTGATTTCTATGAAGAAGAATTATTTGATAAATTTTTTAGTAAAGTTGATAAATCTAAACCAATATATATATATTGTAGATCTGGAAATCGTAGTAAAAAATCCTCTGAAAAATTAAAAAAATTAGGTTTTATTAAAATCTATGACTTAGAAGGTGGGTATAAAAATTGGGTAAAAAAAAGCAACTAATTTTTTGTTGCTGAAATAATTAATGTTCCTTTCCATTCATTTTTTTCACCCTCTCTCCAGCTTTCAATATTTTTAAATCCAGCTTTATTTACAATACTTTTCCATTCTTGAATTGAAAGTAATGTCATAGTGTCTACATTTGTTTTTTCAGGCCAATTATGTGAAGCTTTATTTTCATAATAAAAATCTATTCCCATTATAAATCTACCTTCATCTTTTAACCAGTTGTTGTAAATATTTTTTAAGACAACTAAAGGATCTTTAAAGTAGTAAAAAACTTCCATTGAATGTACTACGTCTTTTTTCTCATTAGGCTTCCAAATAGAAATTTCAGCACATTCATATTCACTTATTTTATCTAAACTTTTAGCTTTATCAATCATTTTAAAAGAACCGTCTACACCTACAGCACTAAGACAAGAATCCATTTCAGAAACCATTTTTACAACCCAACCATTTCCGCAACCAGCATCAATAAAAGTAAAATTTACAAGATCTTTTAAAACACTATTTAACATTGCATTAACTGAGTCAAAATGATTTTTTTTCATTCCATCGTCCTTGCCAAGGTCTACCCAATCTGAAAAAATTTCTATTGGTGATTTTTTTATCATATTTTTTTTTGTGTAAAAATAAAATAGGTTAAGTAAAATAAAACTATAATTATTATTTCCCAGTTTACTATGTAATAGGGCCAATCACCAAACACCAACGGATTTTTAATATTTGGAGCTTCGTATAAATACATGTAATTAGCACCCGATCCAATTAAAAAATTTAATGGTAAAATAAAAATCATTAAAATATTTAAAATTACAAATGTCCTTAACCATGAATATTTTGAAAGTTTATACCCTAAGTTATAATACATAAAAAGAGGAACTAACATGATTATTCCATGACTTGAATAATAACTCAAATACATAAACCATCCGCCATCATAATAGTTAAGTTGTGGAGTTAATATAGAAATTAATCCCCCTAGAAAACCACAGTAAAATAGAAATTCAAATATTTTCTTATTGATTGATGTAAATAGTAATACACAAACTATAAGGTTTGATAATGAACATAAATGAAGAGGAAGATCTTCTTCAATTCTCCAATTACCATTTATAATATCGATTAGGTGGTCATATCCAGTTGAGATGATTGCAATTAAACAGATTACTTTAAGTAATATTAGATTTTTAGCATGACTTAAATTTCTTCCAAATAAAAGGATTGAGATAAAAACAATTATAGTTAAAGTTATATTTCGAATACCCTCAAATGTATTGATATCAATAACATAATGTGGATTTTGAATTAAATCTAATATCATTTTTTTAAGTTAGTTAAAAAAGCTAAATATTTAATTTTAATAATCTAGCATGTTTTGAACTACTTTCGTCTTCAGATGTAATCCAAAAATTATTTTTGTCTATAATTTTAATTGCTTCTACTTGTGTTTTACCTATTGGGATTTCATAGGTTTCGATTTGATGTTTTTTATTTTCCAACGAGAAATCTTTAATAAGAATTAGGTAGTATTTCTTAAAATTAATAGTTGAAGTTAAGGCAAGTAATTTCAATTGATTATTGTAATCAGATCCAGTCACAATTGATTTGATATCTATTGATAAAATTTTTTTTGCTTCATAACTTCCGCCAGTTTTTGGAAGGGTATAAACCTCAGTAATTTTTTTTAGTTTGTTTTTTGTAAAAATTATTAAATTATCATCAATAGAAATAATTCCCTCTGCATCATACTGTGACTTGCTATATATGGTATTAAACTTTTTCTGTTCTGGATATAAAAAATTTATTACTTCAACTGTTTCGTTTAAAGACTTTTTAATTGGAATTTTAATTATTGATAAATTTTTCCTGGTGTCAAAATTGTTACCCATATTAGCAACATATATAAACTCGTCATCTTTTGTGACATCTTCCCAATCATTGTTTTTAACACCTTTAATCTTTCTAGTTTCAACTATTTCTCCTTTTTTATTTAAATAATATAATGCTGGCTCGCCCCCTGAGTCATTATGGGTAATCAACATATTGTCAATAATTTCTAAACCTGATGTCTCTTCAATCGTGTTGGAAAGAGGGTAATCTTTTAAAATCTTTTGAGAGTTTATAAATTGAATTTGAATTAACAGAACTAATACTAATAGTTTTTTCATTTATTGATAAAGTTATTAAGTTTAATTTAAAGCAAATTGGTCTTTAAATTTGTCAAATAATAGTTTTAGATCTTTTGAATCCCTAATATTAATTTTATTTGACTTAATAAATGATTTAACTTTTTTCTGAACAGATTTACTAAATAATGCTATTATAGCTTTTTTATTAGATTTTATCTGACTGATTTTGTTATTTATTACTACGTTAAGCATGTTCGCTTTTCTGTACCTTAAATTCGGTTTATCTTCTATTCCAGGTTGATATTTTGGTTGAATTGCTTCAACAAAATGAGATTTTAAAATTGAAAACTTATCATTTTCGGTAATTAATTCATAGAATTTAGAATTATAAACAATAAACCTGTGATTGGCAAAAACGATTGACTCAGCTTTATCTGTGGATAACGTATAAAAATCCTCACCACTTTTAAATTCAAAATTATCTTTTCTAATGTTATAATTTACTTTAATCCTAAGAGCTCTTTCAGAATTATAAAGTTTAATATTAGCATCACTTGGAATTTTAAAAAAATAGTAAGAACCGTCAATTTCACCTGAACTTTCGATTTTCTCAATATTAACCTCATTAATTATATTTTGTAGTAGTGCTATTGAATTGGTAACATTTCCTTGTGAGTTTTGACCAATTAAAAAATTAAGAGGAAATATTAATAATAATATTATAATTTTACTTTTCATTCAGCCAAGATAATAAAACTCATCTATTAATTACATGTCTAGAAATAATTTCATTTTTTCATTTTTCTTTTCAATTTTTATAATGTCATGCGTTGACTCTAAAATTAATAAAACAGATTTTTTTGAAATTGATAAAGAAGATTACGCAAATAAGTTAGAAGGCTTTTGGTTGGGACAATCAATTGCTAATTGGACTGGTTTGATTACTGAAATGGATAAGATTGGAAATATTGGAGAAATCAAAACTGGAAATTTTTATACAAGAGAAAATTGGAGTAAAAATGATGAACCAAATATATGGTCACCCAGTAGTGAATATGAAACTATAGATTTTGTTTTAAGAAATAAAAATGAAATTTGGGGTTCGGATGATGATACTGACATTGAATACATGTATCAAGAGTTGTTGTTTCAAAGTAATGAAACTATATTAAGTCCTGAAGACATTAGAAATGGTTGGCTTAAACATATGAAAATTGAAGAAGAAAATTTTCTATGGGTTTCTAATCAAAAGGCTTTTGATTTAATGAATCAAGGATTTCTTCCACCTGAAACTAGCAATCCCGAGTTTAATGAGCATTTTGATATGATAGATGCTCAGCTCACAACAGAAATTTTTGGACTGCTGTCTCCAATAAACTATAAATATGCTCTAAAAATGTCTAATCTACCAGTAAGAACAACTAGTAGGGGAGATGCTGCGTTAATTTCAGAGTTTTATGTTATAATTCATTCTTTAGCTTCCTCCATTAACACAAATATGCCATTAGACAATGAACTAATTAGGATTTCAGATCAGGCAAGTGAAATATTGAATAAAAATTCATATTCATTTAAAATGTACAATTATGTAAAGAAAAAATTTGAATCAGGCATTAAATGGGAGCAAACTAGGGATTCGATATACAATAGATATCAAGTTAAACAAATGGACGGGTATGAAATAACTTCCAAAGAATTGTATTGTAATGGTTGTTTTGCATCGGGAATCAATTTTGCATCAAGTTTAGTAAGCTATTTTTATGGAAAAGGTGATTTCAAAGAAACTATAAAAATCGCATCACTTTCTGGTTGGGACTCTGATAATCCAGCATCAACTTGGGGAGGGTTACTTGGATTTATTCACGGAAAAACTAAAATTCAAAATATTTTTAACGAATCACTTTCAAATAAATACAATATACACAGAACACGTCAAAATTTTGAAAATAATGGTATTGATGATTTTAAAAATATGTCAAAGAAAGGAATAGCTATTATAGATAATGTAGTTTTAAAAACAGAAGGTTTTATAGACATAGAAAAAAACTCGTGGTATATTCCAAAACAATACTTAGAAAACTAAAGATATCTTTCTAATAATTCTTTAGTCTTTAAAATACCTTTATCCTCAGAAATATTTAATCCTTCATATTCAATTCCATAATACCCGTTATATTCGAATTTTTTTACAATATCAATTATTCTTTTAAAATTTATTGTTGATTCTTCACCGTTATTTGTAAAATCAAAAGATTTTGCACTAACAGCTTTCGCATAAGGCATAAGCTCTTCCATTCCTAGGTATTTATCGTATTCGTCAATACATTGACTGAAGTAATTATTTGGATCTTTTTTTTCAATACAAAAGTTACCAAAATCGGGTAAAGTTCCACAATTTTCAAGATTTACTTCTTTCATAACATTGGCTAGAAGTTTTGCATTAGAACTTAATCCTCCATGATTTTCTACAATAATATTTACTTTATCTCTTTTAGCAATAGAACATAATTTTGATAAAGATTCAGAGGAGAACTCTGTCCAACTTTCTTTTTGTATTTCTCCATTTAAGTTGACTCTTATAGAGTGACATCCTAATTCGTGCGCCATTTCTATCCATTTAATATGATTTTCAATAGCTTTTTCTCTTTTTATGCTATTCATCGTAGCTAAATCGCCTTCACCATCAACCATGATTAAGAGATTATTTATACCATTATCTTTTGATTTTGACAAGAGCTCCTTAGAAATTTTATTAATTGATCTTCTTTTTAATTCGTCCCAGTAAAGAGACGAAACATATTCAACCGCATCAAATCCCATTGAACGAGCCTTAATCGAAAAATCATTTGGAGACAATTCTTTATTTATTTTAATGGCTCTATGAAGAGACCATTGAGCTAAGGAAATTTTTTTATTATTTGTAGGTGAATTAAAAGCTAATCCTAATGTTCCTAGTGCAATTAACTGATTAAAATTTCTTCTTTTCATTTTAAAAACTATTATTCAATTTTCTTTCTGTTGTCTTCAGAATTAGTGTCTATTAATTTGTTGTAAGGATCAATACCAACTTCAATAGGTTCTTTATCAATAATTATTGAAATTTTATTGTGAATTGATGATATCTTATGTTTTTTTAAATACAATTCAGTTTCATTATCATCTTCATCCTTTCCAAAAATACCAACATCAATATAATCAGCTAAAAACACAGAATAATCCGGTTTTTTCATTTCTTTAGTCTGATAAGTTATAGAATCTCTTTCTTCTTCGCCGTAGAATGCCCTACCTTTTTCGTTATTTCTGTATTTACTGACTTTAAATTCAATGTCAACTTTGTACTTTCCGTTGTCAAGTTTTTTTGATTTAGTTTCAACAATTCGGTTTTGATAAAGTGTAATAGTTTCAAACATATCTTTAATAAGATAATTCAATGAATCTGGTGTAACTTCTTTGATATGATTAACCATATCAATTGACGTAGTGTATGGTGGCTCTTGAAATGCTACTTTTTTGACATATTTACTTAAAGCTTTATTAAGTGTCTTTTCTCCAATGTAATCACTTAATGCATAAAAAATTAAAGAACCTTTTTGATAATGAATATAACCTTGACCATCATTATACATAAGTGCATTTTCTCTTTTTCTTTCAAAAGTTCTTGATGTTAAATATTCATCTAAAGATCTTTTCAAAAATTTTCTCATTTTTTTCTTTCCGTTAACCTGTTCAATTACTTTTAAAGAAACATATTCAGATAAACTTTCAGAAAGCATGGTAGCACCCAATACATCAGCTCCAATTACTTGATGTGCCCACCATTGATGAGCAACTTCATGAACCGTAACAAAGAAAGCATAATCGTTACCTCCTTCTTCTGAATCGTCTACTTTAGCTATAAAACCAATATCTTCTGAAAACGGGACTGTATTGGGAAACGATTGAGCGAATCCACCTGCAGTTCTTGGAAATTCGATAATTCTAAGTTGTTTATGTTGATATGGACTAAAATTAGTAGAGCAATATTCAAGTGCTGCTTTCATTCCTTTCATCATTCTGTCTAAGTTATAATCATGATCTTTATGGTAATAAATTTCCAGATTAACATCATTCCATTTATCTTTTGAAATTTCGTACTTTCCGGAGTTAAATGCATAAAAGTTTAAAATTTTACTATCCATTTTGTAGTTAAAATATTTTCTATCTCCCTTGATCCATTCTTTTTGTAAGTATCCAGGAGCTATTGCTATTTGATCTTTAGAAGTACTAACAGTAGCTTCAAAATCAATCCAATCTGCATCTTTTGAAATATATGTATTTCCAAGTGCTGTTGAATCAGATGGAAATGGTTTTAATTTATTGGGTGGGAGATCGTATTTTTCTCTAGTTTTATCATCTCTTAGTTCTCCGCCTGGGTATCCAAAAGATGGAAAAGCTGAATTATTTAAAAAAGTTCCGTTACTAACAACCCTTGAGTTATTTCTAATCATTGTATTAGGCTTATTTTTAACCGTAAAAAATAAATTAATACTATCACCTGGGCTCAATGCCTGTTTCAATTTATAAATATCAAAGTTATACAATGTGTCTTCGAGGACTAGATCAGTTTCTTTATTAAACTCAAATGTACTTATAGAACTTCCATGATTTAAAAATAAACTATCAATTACATTAGATGTTTTATTAACCATTACGTAAGTACCAGATGCGTCAGCATCTAAAGTTTTGGGGAACAGATTAACATCAACTTTTACAGAAACAATTCTAGGTTGATCATAATTCTCATATTTTTTATATTTCTTTTCCCACTCAACTGTTTGTAATTCACTTTCTTTTGAAGAAGTTCTTTTATTTAGAATATTTGTTTCATAATATAGGTAACTTCCAGTGCTCAAAAACATAATTAAGAATAATCCTATAAATTTTGGATATTTTCCTTTGAATCTTGATTTAGCAATTGTAATTCTATCTTTGAAACTAGAAGGTAAACCTCTGAAATAAAATAAATAAGCTAAGATGTAAAAAACTAGACCTAGGGATAACCAATATATTTTATATAAAAAATATCTATTTAAAGTACTTCCGTAACCATTCATGTCTGAAAAAGCGTAACCAGTTCCTGAGTTATATTTAAATATGGATTGTTCTACGCCAGCCGCACCTAAAAGTGGTATGCCGATAAAAAGAAGGATCATTATAAATAATCCAACGTATCTGTCAGTTATTAAAGTTTGTATAAGAACTGCAAGAAGTGCCCATATGATATATGAAATCATTGACAAAACAATTAATTCAAACAAATAATGACCAATTTCAAAATCATAGTATCCATTATAAATTTGAAATAGTATTCCTGAAATCATTACTAAGGAAACTAAAATCAATTGCATTTTTATTAAGGCTAAAAATTTAGATCCTAATAAAATCCAGTTTGGAGTTGGAGTAGTGTCAATTAATTGATTAATATTAGACACTCTTGATCTGTGTAATAAATTTCCAGCATATAAGAAAGTACATATGTTTATAAATAAAGTAAATGTTAATCCAGCTTGGAGCATTTTCCATGTTCTTGGATATGTTGGAGTTCCAAATACATTTCCTAACTCAGAAAGTCCAATTAAATTGATTAAAAGACTAATAATTACAATAATAATAAATGGCCAACTTTTTACTATAAACAAAAAATCTATATTAGATAAATCCCAAAGTTTTTTTAAATCATTTTTAAAACTAAAATTAAGAGAAAGTTTTGGTAGATTAACCTTAGTGATTCCTCCAAAGTTATTTTTAATCATTCTTTTAGAATCTTTTTTACTAAACGAAAAAGTAAAAGCATTTTGACTAAAACTAAAAACTTTGTAAATACAGAATAATATTATTGCTCCAAGGGACGTTATAATTAACCTGTTGTAAATAATTAATTTACCTAACGGAATGTATAGTTCGTTTTGTTCAGCGACAGTCCAATATCGTGTGTAATATGAAAATGCTGAACTACCAGATGGATCAAGAAGAGCAGCAAGAAATCTATTGTCAGGATTACTAGAAAGTCCTTGTAATAAACCTTCAATAATTACTATTAAAATCACACTAACAAAACCAACATAAACATTTCTTGTAAAAGTGACTACACCAAAAATTATTGAACTATAAAGAAAAAGATTTGGAAGAATTGATAAATAATAAACATCCAAATATGACTTTAAATCAAATGGATTAACAATTTCTTGATTTGTACCAGGTAATATTAGTCCAAGAGGAGTACCTAGAAAAATAAAAAGTATAATTAAATTTACTATAAAGAACCCACTTAAAAATTTTGCAGATAAATAGTTGAATTTAGAAAATGGATAAGAATAGAGTATGGTATGTATTTCACTTTCATAATCTCTGCTTATGGTAGAACCAATAATAGATGGGTAAAAAAATATTAATAAAGAAGCAGGGGCTGCAAAAAGTCCAGCAATGCCTAAAGGAGAGTTTACTATTTTAGACGATCCAGTTGTTAATGTTATAAAATCGAAAATTCCTGCAGCTGCTGCAGAAATAAACATTGATAATAAAAAAAATATTATTGAGTATATGTAAAATGCAGGTCTGTTAAACCAATATTTGATTTCGTTAAAAAAGATATTTAAGAACATGTATTGGTTTTTTAAGAATTATTATTTTGATCTTGTTTAAGAGCAATAAAATAAACGTCGTCTAGTTGAGGCTCTGCTTTTTTGAAATCTGTTCCAGGTTTTTTGTCTGAAAAAACTCTAATGGTTAGTGAATTATCTACGTTGTAATTAGATGATAATATGTTGAATTCGTTTTCAGCACCCTCGAGATCATCTCTTAGGACTGATTTGGTCCAAATTTTATTTTTCAATTCATTTGTTGAATCAACAGGTTTAACGTGTCTAAGTATTTTTCCTCCGTTTAGGATTGCCATATCATTACATAGTTCTTTTACATCATCAACAATGTGAGTAGAGAAAATTACAGTACTGTTAGTGCCAACTTCTCTTAAAACATTTAAGAAACGTTGTCTTTCTGCAGGATCTAATCCAGCAGTTGGTTCATCTACAATAATTAGCTCTGGATTGTTTAATAATAATTGTGCAATCCCGAATCTTTGTTTCATTCCTCCTGAATATCCAGAAACATTTTTCTTTTTAACATCAGTTAAATTAGTAATTTCTAAAAGTTTATCAATTAAAGCTTTTCTTTCTTTTTTATCAGAAACTCCTTTAAGTTTTGCGAAATAGTTTAATAATTCTTCAGCTGACATATTTGGATAAACTCCAAATGATTGAGGTAGATATCCTAATGTTTTTCTCAGAGAGATTTGATCTTCAATAACGTTTATATCGTTAAATGTAATTGAGCCGGTATCTGGTGATTGTAATGTTGCAATGGTTCTCATTAATGTAGATTTGCCAGCTCCATTTGGACCAAGTAATCCAAACATACCCTTGCCAATTTCTAAACTCAAATTGTCCAATGCTTTAACTTTGTTACTATACGTTTTTGTTAGATTTTCTATTATTAAACTCATGTGTTTTTTTTGAGGTCCAAAGATAGTATTTTATTTTACATTCCATAATGAATGTTTTTAGATAAACATAATTCACTACATTTAAACAAAGATAAATTATGATCCAATCATACAAACAAAAAATAAATCTTGAAGAAAAATATGATGCTATAATTATTGGATCTGGAATAGGTAGTTTATGTACAGCGGCTTTACTTTCAAAAGAAGGGAAAAAAGTTCTTGTTTTAGAACGTCATTACACAGCTGGTGGTTTTACTCATGTTTTTAAAAGAAAAGGTTATGAGTGGGATGTAGGTATACATTATATAGGAGAGGTTCAAAACCCTAATTCTCCTATTAGAAAAATGTTTGATTATATTTCAAACGATAAGCTCAAGTGGGCTGATATGGGCGAGGTTTACGATAAAATTATAATTGGAGATAAGACATATGATTTTGTAAAAGGAGTTAATAACTATAAGGCAAAAATGCATGAATATTTTCCTGATGATATTGATGCCATTGATAAATATGTTCAACTAGTTTTCGATTGCAATAAAACAATGAAAAAGTTTTATTTAGAGAAAGCTTTACCTACGTATGTAAGCAAGCTAATCGGTTTCTTTTTTAGAAAAAATTATTTAAAATATTCTAGTAAAACAACATATGAAGTTATTAGTTCATTAACGGAAAATGAAGATTTAATCAAAGTTTTAACTGGTCAATATGGAGATTATGGTTTGCCACCAAAGCAAAGTAGTTTTGCTATGCATGCAAGTGTAGTTAAACATTATTTTAACGGAGGAAGTTTTCCGATTGGAGGTTCTTCTCAAATTGCTAACACTATTGATAATGTGATCGAATCAAGTAAGGGAACTGTTCTTGTAAGCGCAGAGGTTAAAAATATAATAATTAAAAAAAATAAAGCTTATGGTGTAGAAATGAGTGATGGTAAGAAATTTTATTCTGATTTAATCATTAGTGGAACTGGTGTTTTTCAAACTTTTAATCATTTAGTTCCGAATGAAATTAGCGTTAAACATGGTTTTGTGAATAATTTAAAAAAAGTAACACCCTCTGTAGCTCATGGTTGCTTGTATATCGGGCTAAATGGTACATCTGAAGAGTTAGAATTGCCTAAAAACAATTTATGGATATATCCAAATGATGTTGATCACGATACTGCAGTTTCGAATTATCTAAACGATACTAATTCAGATTTCCCTTTAGTGTATATTTCATTTGCTTCGTCTAAAGATCCATCCTGGCAATCAAGATATCCAGGTAAAAGTACTATAGATATAATCACATTATTACCTTATGAAAGTTTTATGAAATGGGAGGGAACCAAGTGGATGAAAAGGGGAGAGGATTATGATGATTTAAAAGAAAAAATCACAAATCGATTACTAAATCATCTTTATAAACAATTACCTCAGTTAAAAGGTAAAATTGATACCTATGAGCTGTCTAGTCCTCTAACCACTAAAAACTTTGTCAATTACAGCAAAGGCGAGTTATATGGACTAGATCACACTCCATCGAGGTTCAATCAAAAATTTTTAAGACCTAAAACTCCAATTAAAAACTTTTATTTAACTGGTCAAGATATTGTTTCTGCCGGAGTAGGTGGTGCTCTATTTTCGGGACTTATTACAGCAGCTTCAATTACGGGAATTAATTTTATGAAAAAAATATATAAAAAAGAGGACTAAACACGCCCTCTTTTTTATTTTTTTACAAAATTTATTTTTGAGATGCAGCTAGTTCAGCATCAAGCAAAGTAGGGTCGAAGAAGTGATAAACATCTACAATTTTTTCATTTTCAAATCTGAATGCATGATGTACCGGTATTTGAATCTCATTTCCAGTAATTTTCCCTGTTGCAGTCCAATAGAACCATGCCAAAGACCAAACACTTCCATTATCATAAGTTGCAGTTGTTACATTGGTTGGTTGAATTTTACTATTAGAAATATCATCAAATAATGAGTGATGTAAAGCGGCCGCTCCAACCCATTCTTCTTTAGAAACTTTGTTTGAATTGAAATAAAAATTTCCATCATCAGCCATCAGAGATGCAGAATCCTCAAATTTATTCGCAATATAATTATCCATAAGTTCTCTGGTTAGCATGGATTCTTTACTTGAATCACTGGTTACACCAGACCATCCACCAAATTCCATATTTGGTTCAATTTTTTTTGAATTTTCAGTTTCACACGAAATTAAAAACCCAAAAATAAACGTTAATAAAATTAATTTTTTCATATCATAAATTTTTAATCAATATATATAAACTTATTATATGAATACCAATTTATTCTACTAATTTTGAAACAATAAATAATAGTCAATATGAAAATTTCAATGGATTATGTCAATGATAATACTTTTAAAGTGCAAAATCAGTCAAATAATGAACTTTTGATAGACATGTGTGATCCTGACAAAAAAAATCATCTTTCTCCAATGGAACTATTATTATCTGCTGTAACATCTTGTGCTGCTGTTGAAATTGTTTCTATGATAAAAAAAAGAAAAAGAAATTTTCAAAATATTTTAGCAGAAACCCATGGCGTAAGAGTTGATTCTTCTCCAAGGTATTTTACTTCAATCGATATTAAATATATTATTTATTCAAAAGATTTAACTGATAGTGAAGCTGACAGATATATTTCTCTTTCATTAGAAAAATATTGTTCAGTTGGAGCAACTATTAATGATAAAACTAAAATAAATCATAGTTTTAAAATTATCAGATAATTTTAATTTGATAGAGTTTTTTGCATAAATTCTTTTGCAAACTTGAAAGATTTGCTTCTAGCAGTTTTATTTCCTCCGATGGTTACTCCTCTTTTTACACAGAAAAGAAATCCTATTTTTTGTAAAAAAGGATTTGTCATAGGAATATTTAGATAATTCATTAGTATATCACCAGAAGTATTAATATCAAACATACAATCTTTAAAACTGTAACCATTTTCATTAAATTCTAATTCTCCTTCTCTGTCAAATCCGTGGTGAGAATTTTCATAAACTGTAATATTTATATTTGATTTAGCTAATTTATTTACAAAATTATCACACGGTTTAGCTGGTGTCCAGTCATCGAGCTCCCCAATTAAAATATGTATTGGAGAATCACTAAAATTCAAGTCCTCAAAATCAAAAAAACACGGTGGATAAAAAGCTAAGTGAGATGCAAATTTTACAGATTCACCAAGAGTTTTAATTATTGGGTTCCATGCAGAAAACAAGGTTACTCCTCCACCTAAACTCCATCCAGTTATTGAAATTTTGTCTTTATTAATTGATTTGTGTTTAGCTAGTGTTTCTAAAGCTTTGTATGCATCAAATACCATAGCAGCTACAGTAACTTGATTTTGCTTTCCTACAGTTGATTCAATATTTCGACTTTGAAAACTATTTAACTCAAAGGTGGCATAACCTAAATCTTGATACATTTTCATGTACTCATAGTGATGGTTTTTCCATCCCTCACTTCCTGCTACTCCAATTATTAAAGGATATTTTTTATTAGGGTTTATTGTGTCTAAAGGAATTGTTAATTGCCCAAATACTTCTTGTTCAGAACTGTTAGATTTAGAAATAATTTCACTAAAAGAGTAAGGGTTAGAACTTTTTAAAAATATTTTTTCTTTAACATTTTGAGACCATGCTAAGCAAGAAATTAGAAAAAAAAGTAAGAAGTAGTTTGATTTAGAGTAGTACATGCTGTAAAAATTAAATTATTTTTTCAATCTTGCTTTCATTTTTGTTAAAGTTAACAATATCTCCAATCTTCTTTCCAAAATATGCTTTTGCTATTGGGGATTTTGGTGAAACACAGTAAATTTTATTAGTATCACTGCTATAAATTTCTGAGGGAATACAAATAAAATAATTATTATTTGATGTAAATATTATTGATCCAATTTTGACATCTGTTTCACTAGGTTTAATTGATTTCACTAAAACAAGATTTTTTTTTAATACTTCAATTTCTTTTATCCTATGACTGTTTTTTTCTCTTTCGATTTGAATCATAGCTCTTGTAGTCTCATGTTTATCTCCTGCACTACTTTTAGTTTCTTCGTTTAAAGATTTTAGTAATTCTTGATCAATTTTTAAATAACTTTTTAATTTAAAATTTATGTTGTTTTCACAATGATCAAACAATAATTTTCGAATAGTTTTCATTTAGAAGATTTGTAAAGTCCAATTTCAGAAATTAATGGGATGTCTTTGGAATCATAGATTGTAAACCTTAAATCTTTCACTGTTAAAGGTTCAAATTTTATTAGCCTTTTTTTTCCAATAGTTGTTCCTTTTTCGATTGTAACCCATTTTTCATTTACTTTTATTTCGAATATAAATTCTTTAATTCTTTGTCCAAGATTAATGTTCTCAGAAATTTCAAAAACATCGACTAATTTTTCAGTGTCAAGAGAAATATCAATTATATTATTTTCATTTGATTTAAAAGGACAAAATGTATCAATATCTCTGTCAACAATCTTGTTAATTGGATGACTTTTATTATTGAAAGACAAGTTAGATTTCTTTATTAAATTATTTTTAAAAGTATTTTTAACAAATTGATTTAGCTCAAGCATTCGTTGAGCATCATTTTCATGAATTAGTCCTCTTTTATCAACAGGAATATTTAATAATAAAGAACTATTTAAACCTATTGAATTAAAATAAATATCAATTAATTTATCTAGAGACTTAACTTTATCATCCTCTTTAGGATGATAATACCATCCAGGTCTTATAGATACATCTGTTTCTGTTGGGATAAAATGAGTTCCAAATTCTTGGCCAGATGAAAATTTGTAAAAGTCTGGCATACCTCCATACAAGCTATCACGATAAATATTTGACCAAGTGGTTTTACTTGCATAACCTTTTTCATTCCCAACCCATCTAATATCTGGACCTGCATCACTAAATATAACAGCATTTGGTTGTAATTTTCTAATTATTGTATGAGTATTAGGCCAGTCATAATAAGTTTTTTTATCAACCTTTCTAATTTCATTAGCTCCTCCGTAATGTCCATCTCCTCCGTTAGCTCCGTCAAACCATACTTCAAATATTTCTCCATAATTTGTTAAAAGCTCAGTTAATTGATTCCTGAAATATAAAATATAATTTTCTGTTCCATAATCCGGATGGTTTCTGTCCCACGGAGATAAATAAACTCCAAGTTTTAAACCGTACTTTTTACATGATTTTTCTAAATCTTTAATTAAATCTCCCTTTCCGTTTTTCCAAGGACTGTTTTTGACAGAGTGTTCTGTATATTTACTAGGCCATAACGAAAATCCGTCGTGATGTTTTGCTGTGATTATAATCCCTTTCATTCCAGATTCTTTAATTATTCTAGCCCATTGATCTGTGTCAAGTTCCGATGGATTAAAAGCTAAAGGTGATTCATCACCAAATCCCCATTCCTTATTTGTAAATGTATTCATGTTAAAATGAATAAATGCATAGTATTCCATTTCTTGCCAAATCTTTTGACGTTCGGTTGGTATAGGGTTAACTACATTTTGAGAATTTTCACATGAAATTATAATTAACAATATAATTACTAATAAATACTTTTTCATTTAAATAATTTTTGTTTAAACACATTCAATGACGAATGTTAAATTTAAATTTTGTAACTTATATTTCTAATTTAAAAAAAATAATTATGAAAAAAGTAAGTTTATTATTTGTTTTGTTAATTACTTATGCTGTTTCAGCACAGAGTGTCATAACCAACACATATTTAGATGTTCCAGCTAACAAGATTGGAGATTTTTTAGACCTTCATAAAAAGGTAGTGGATATGTCAAACGGTGAGGGAAGAACTATAGCCAGACATTGGATTTACAGACATTGGTATGGTAGTGATCACAGTATTATGTTAGCAGATATTTATCCAACAGTTGAGGATGCAGTTAAAGATGATTTTTGGGGAGTTTTAAATGCTAATATTGAAAAACTTTCTGAAAATGATAAAAAAGAAATGCAAGATATAGTAGGCCAGTGGTGGTCTTATTGGAATAATCACACTGATGAAATAAGATCCGTAGATTGGAACAAAAATTGGATTGGAAAAGAGAATATTGATTTAGATATTCCTTATGTTTTTGTTGTTGGAAATTACAACTCCAGTGGATCAAATCAAGATCTAATAGATGCCTATATGGATTGGAATGTTAAACCAGGTGTGGAAAAAGGCGTGATGCTCTATGGTGGAGCAACTACTCATAACATAGGTTCTGGATCTGATGTTCAGTTATGGTCAGCTTACAAAGATATTGCTGAATTTGCTGTGTCTAACGGACCCAATGGACAAGTTAATTCTGATTTAGCTCCAAAATTTTGGAGTTTAGTTGAAGGAGCACATTCGGACCAAGTTTATGTTCATGTTGGTAATACATCTAACGGAAAAGACTTAAATCTAGCCGGAAAAGACAAATAGTTTACTTAAATTTTATTTTAAAAATTACCTCTTATTTATAAGGGGTTTTTTTTATTATATTAGGTTTATATTAAAGAAATTAAAAATGTCAAAAATTTTAGTTACGGGTGGTTTGGGTTATATTGGAAGTCACACCACTGTTGAGTTATGTAATCAGGGATATGAAGTTATAGTTATTGATGATTTGTCCAATACATCTTTAAATGTATTAGAAAGTATTTATAAAATCACTAATTCCTCAATAAAGTTTGTTGAGTTAGATTTAAAAAACTCTGTAAAGACAAAAGAATTTGTATCAAGTAATAATGAAATTGATGGTGTGATACATTTTGCAGCTTCAAAAGCAGTTGGAGAAAGTGTTGAAAACCCCTTGAAATACTATACTAATAATCTTTTTTCTTTGACTAATTTATTGAATGAATTAAAGAATTTAAATAAAGAAATAAATTTTATTTTCAGTTCTTCAGCTACTGTATATGGCGATCCTAAAACTTT
>CBFHJJ010000019.1:0-28160 GCA_965655865.1 Flavobacteriaceae bacterium
AACCTATACAGTTAATCTTATTGATAATTAAGTTTCATAACTTTTAACCCTCTATTTTATCATTTTCAACCTATTAATAGTGGTGTTTCAACTAATTTGTCAATAATATTAATGTATAAATGTAGAATTCATAATTTGTATAGGTTATTTATGTTTGCTTAACAATTTGTTTTCTTTAAGTTTAAACTTTCTTAATAAAAAACACATATGAAAACAAAATTATTATCATTAGTTATCTTACTCGGCTCCTTTTTTATGGTAGCACAAGACTCTACTCTAGTTGGATCTGTATCGGATTCCTCAAGTGATGGTCCTTTGCCTGGTGTAAGTGTAATCATTAAAGGTACACAGACTGGTACAACTTCAGACTTTGACGGAAACTTTAGTTTGTCTGGTGTATCATCTGGAGATGTTATTCAGTTCTCTTATCTAGGTTATATAACTCAAGAAGTAGAAGTTGGAAATTCATTTAACATAAGTGTCTCACTTGATGAAGATGTTGAAGCTTTAGACGAGGTTATACTTGTTGGATACAGTACACAAAAAGCGTCTAACATTTCTGGATCTGTAACTACAGTTTCTGGTGAGGACGTAGAAAAATTAAAACCAACTCGAGTTGAAGATGCTCTTCAAGGTCAGTCTGGTTTAAATGTGATCTCAGCACCTAACCCCGGTGGTAAACCCTCAGTACTTATTAGAGGTATTACTTCATTCTCTGGAACTGATCCTTTAGTTGTTATTGATGGTATTAATTCATCATTGTATGATGTTGATGCGTTGACTGCAACTGATATCGAAAGCATTTCTGTTTTAAAAGATGCTTCAACAACTGCACTTTATGGTGTAAGAGGAGGTAATGGTGTTATAGTTATTACTACAAAATCTGGAAAGAAAAATCAAGAAACACAATTCACTTTAGATTCGTCTTTCGGTTTCCAAGAAGTTGAGAGTTTTATCGATGTTTTAAATGCTGCTCAGTACGGTGCCATTTTAAATGAAGGTAGTGTTACGTCCGGAGGATCTTTTATATTTACCAATCCATCTGCGCTTGGTGTAGGTACTAACTGGCAAGCTGAGCTATTTGATTCAGCTCCAATATCTAATACATCAATTTCTGCATCTGGTGGTTCTGATACTACTACATACTTTTTATCAGCAAGTTATTTAGAACAAGAAGGTGTTGCTGGTGGTGGTGATAAAGATTTCTATAATAGATCTACTTTAACCGCAAACTTTACATCTGATTTAACAGACGAATTAAAAGTTTTAGTAAATACTAAATATTCAAATATACAGGGTAATAATCTTGGTGGTAATCAAATATTTAATGCATTAAATTTTGATCCTTCAATATCTCCAATGGTTGATGGAGCTTACGGAATGAGTAACACTATAACTCAAGAGGTATTAAATCCACTTGCTGGATTATCTAACTCATACAGTGATAACAAAACTGATAAATTAATTGGTAAAATTGAATTACAATATCAAATGTTAGATAATCTAAAAATAACATCGAGATTGGGTTATTCTAGTATCTGGCAACAATCTAAAGGTTTTAATCCGTTACAGTTTTATGGAGTTGGTCACAACAGAACAAACGCAAACGCTGATTTAACACCAAGAACAGAAGATGATCATAATAGAGTTTCTGAAACTAAAAATAACTGGTTCAATTACACATATGAATTATTTGGTAACTACGATTTTTCAATAGATAACGAGCATAACTTTAATGTTTTTGCAGGTTTTACTATTGGTAAAAGTACTTACAACAACTTAAGCGGAAGTAATGTTGATGTCCCTTTTAATTCTTGGACCTATGCTGATTTAAGCTCTGCTTCTGGTGGTATTGCAGAACAAACTACTGGTTCAGCGCAAAGCGTTAGTAGAAGCGTTTCTTTGATGGGTAGAGTTGAATATGATTTTAATGAAAAATATTTAGCTTCTCTTACTGTTAGAAGAGATGGATCTACAAGCTTTGGTAAAAATAATAAATTCGCAATTTTCCCTTCAGCTTCTGTAGGTTGGGTTGCTTCAAATGAAGATTTTTTTAATTCTTCTTTTGTAGATTTCTTAAAGCTTAGAGCGAGTTATGGTACTGTTGGTAATGATAATGCTAGTCCACAGTTTGGTACTATTTCTACTTTCCCAAAGTATACTTTTGACGGAAAAATTATTAATGGATCTACATTACTAGGAATTCCTAACAATGATGTCTCATGGGAAAATCAAATTCAAACAAATGTTGGTTTGGATCTAAGAATGTTTGATTCTAAATTAAGTCTTACTGCTGACTATTTTATTAAAACGGTTGATGATTTATTATTCAGCCCAACTCTTTCACTATATTTAGGTATACCACAGTATCCAGTAGCTAACATTGGAAAGACTGAAACTAAAGGTTATGAAATAAGTTTGTCTTACGGATCTGAAATTGCAAAAAATGTTAGTTTCAATACAACTTTTAATTTTACAGCTGCAGAAAATCTAGTTGTTGCTATTAATAACGGAGACAAATATATTTGGGGAAGTTCATATGGAATTCCTTCAACCCAATTAACACAGTTTAGACAAGGTGAGTCTCCTGGAATTTTCTGGGGATACAAAACTAATGGTCTTTTCCAAACTCAAGCAGACGTTGACGCACACGCTACTCAGCCTAACGCTCAAGCAGGTGATATAAGATTTGTTGATATTGATGGTAACGGTGTTATTAATGCTGAAGATAGAACTAAAATTGGCGATCCTTTCCCTGACTTCACACTAGGCTGGAACTTCAATTTAAATGTTTCTAATTTTGATTTATCAGTATTTACTTACGCATCTGTTGGAAACGATATCTTTAGAGGTTATGAAAGAGGTCTTAACTATACTAACAAATTTGCTTCTGTCTTAAATAGATGGACTGGTGCTGGAACAAGTAATACTGAACCTAGATACAGTTTTATCGACGCTAATGATAATAGTAGAGCATCGGACAGATTTGTTGAAGATGGTAGTTTTGTTAAAATCAAAAATATTCAGTTAGGGTACAATTTTAATCTTGGAAGTGACAGTGTGTTCTCTGACGTAAGAGTGTATGCTACTGCAAAAAATGCATTTACATTTACTGATTACACAGGTTATGATCCTGAAATTTCTAACGGAGGAGGTCCTGTGTTAGATACAGGTGTTGACAGAGGAACATACCCATCTCCTAGAACATTTTCTCTTGGGTTAAATCTTAAATTTTAAAAATATATCAAATGAAAAATAAATTATACAATATTATCTTATTAGTCTTTATCTCAATTGGCTTTGTAGCTTGTGAAGATTATGTTGACTATGAAGCATCAGAAGGATATACTATCGTTGCTGATGACTACTTTACAAAAGCTGCTGATTACGAAGCTGCTTTAGTTGGAACTTATGATGTTCTTCAGTGGAATATTTACTCTGTTATGATTGGAGATATTGCATCGGATAATTCATATTGTGGAGGAGAGAGTGCAACTGATGTTGTTGGCTTGCAAAAAATAGATGACATGATTCATAACCCTGTTAATGATCAATTAGAATCAACATGGAAGTGGATGTATGAGGGAATCAATAGGGCTAATTACTTAGTTGAGAACAAAGATAAAGTAGAATTCTCAAGAAAAGCTGAATTATATGGTGAAGTTCATTTTTTAAGAGCTTACTATTATTTTGAATTAGCAAAAATATTTGGAGATGTTCCATTATTTACTGAATCAAGGTTAACAGCCGGTGACTCATCAACTCTTCAAAGAACTCCAGTTTCTGAAGTATATGCTCAAATTGAATCTGATCTAAAAGCTGCAATTGCTGTTTTACCAGCTGCTAAAAGTTTAGACGGAAGAGCTACAAGTTTTACTGCTCACGCTTTACTTGGAAAAGTTTACTTATACCAAGATAAATTTGATGAAGCTGCTAGTATTTTAGAACCTTTAGTTGGTCTGTATACTTTAGTTCCAGATCTTCAAGATGTATTCTTAACTTCTGGAGAGAATGGATCTGAATCCGTATTTGAGGTTCAACATTCTAAAAATTCTAACTGGTGGGATTGGGGCTTCCCTCAGGGTTCAGAAGGAAGTTTTGGAGTTATTCACCACGGAATTAGAGGTTACAATGGTTCCGTTTATGCTCAAGGTTGGAGTTTCAATGTTCCTACTAAAGATTTATATGATGCATATTCTGAGGGAGACTCAAGAAGATCTGTAGCACTTTTGGATATCGTAGCTTGGGCAAAGGCTGATGGTGCTGAGTATGCAGAAGGATATGAACATACAGGATATTTTAATCATAAATATATTCCTAGAGCAGGGGCAACTTCAGCTCAAGGTGAGTTGAATTACGAAACTAATTATAGAGCTATTAGATATGCGGATGTTTTACTAATGGCTGCTGAAGCTAATAATAGAAAAACAAGTGCTGATGATGTAAAAGCTCAAAACTATTTAAACCAAGTCAGAGCAAGAGCTTTTGGAAATGATTCTAAGGCTTCTTCTTCAACTGGTGTTGTACTAACTCAAGAAATTTGGGATGAAAGAAGATTAGAGCTTGCAATGGAAGGACAAAGATTCTTTGATTTAGTTAGAACAGGTGAAGCTGCTACAAAAATTGAAGGTTTTGTTTCAGGAAAACACGAAGTTTTTCCAATTCCGCAAACGGAAATTGATATTTCTGGATTAACTCAAAACTCTGGATACTAATAAATAATAAATATGAATATGAAAACAATAAATAAAATATTTACATTACTCTTTGTCTTTACAGCATTTGTAAGCTGTAAGGAAGATTTTCTAGAGGAAACTGACTTTGGAATAGTTGCTCCTACCAATGTTTCGGCAAATTTTGTAATTACTCAAGATAATACTGGGTTAGTTACTATAACACCTGAAGCTGAGGGTGCTCTTCATTATGATATTACTTCTTTTGGAGATGGATCTGACGCTGTTGAAGGTATTAAGCCTGGAACAAGTGTACAACATACATTTGCTGAAGGATCATATGACATTCAAATTACAGCAACTGGATTAAGCAATTTAAAAACTTCTTCTACTGTTCCTTTAACTGTATCTTTTAAAGCACCAGAAAATTTAGAAGTTAAATTAACTCCAAACGCTTTAACTCTTGCAGTTTCTGCAACAGCTGATTACGCTGCTTATTTTCACGTATATTTTGGAATTGATGGCGAAGAACCAGTTGAGTTAGCAATTGATGGCTCTGTAAGTTACACATATGCAACAGGAGGTGATTACGATGTAAAAGTTATAGCATTTAGTGGTGGTGCTGCAACAACTGAAAAAGTTGAAACAGCGACAATGTTTACTGAAACACTTTTACCAATTGATTTTGAAAGCTTTGATAAAAGCGTGTTTATTAGTTTTGGAGGTACTAGCCATGATGTAATCGCCAACCCTGATACAAACGGAAATTCTTCAGCTACAGTTGGAAAAGTTACTAAAGGTGCTGGCGAAGTTTGGGCTGGTAACGTAATTACTACTACAAATCCAATTGCTGATTTAGCAGTTAAAAATCAAATTAAATTAAAGGTGTGGTCACCAAGAGCTGGAAGTTCTATGACAATGAAGCTAGAAAATATTGATGATGCAAACATAAACAGCGGTGAAATCACTGTTCCTGTAATAGGTAATAGCGCTTGGGAAGAAGTAGTTTTCGATATGAGTTCAATTGATTCTAGTAAAGAATACAGAAAAATCGTATGGTTTTTTGATTTAGGTACTCAAGGTGAAGGTGGTGATGATTGGACTTTTTATGTAGACGATTTTTCACAAACTGCTAAAGTTACTGAACCTTTGGCTGCTGCACCAACACCAGGAGCTCACCCTGATAATGTCGTTTCTGTTTTTAGTGATGCTTATACTGATGTAGGTGTTTCTGAATGGAACCCAAATTGGGGACAATCAACTACAATGGAAACTGTCAAAATTGACGGCAACGAAACTTTAGTTTATAGCAATCTTAATTATTCAGGTATTGTAACTAATTATGATCCGGGGACATCTCTAGCTGGGAAAACATATGTTCATTTTGATTACTGGACTCTTGATGCGACCAAGCTAGGACTTAAACTTGTTAATACTTCACATGCTGGTCAACCAGAAAAAGAAGCACTAGTTAATGTTTCATCGATTACAAAAGGAGAGTGGGTAAGTGTAGATATTCCACTTACGGATTACACTAATGACACATCGAAGTTTATGCAATTAGTTTGGGACGGTGCTGCTGGAAAGATATGGATTGATAACCTTTATTTTTACAACGAACCAGGAGATGCTCCAACAGCTGCGCCTGCAGCTCCAACAGTTGCTGCTGACGATGTAGTGTCAATATACAGTGACAGTTATACAAACGAAGTTGTTTCAGAGTGGAACCCAGATTGGGGTCAGTCAACAACTTTGGAAACCGTAACAATTGGTAGTGATAACTTTTTAAAGTATTCAAATTTGAATTACTCAGGTCTTGTTACAAACTATGATCCTGGTACTGATATTAGCGGAACAAATTATGTCCATTTTGATTATTGGACTAATGATGCGACTAAACTTGGACTTAAATTAGTAAACACAGCTTACGCAAATAATGATGAGGGTAAAAAAGAATCAATTGTCTTTACATCATCTATTGTCAAAGGTGGATGGGTAAGTGTTGATATCCCGCTTTCAGATTATACTAGTGATGTTTCAAAATTCATGCAATTAGTATGGGACGGTGATGGAACAGTTTATATTGATAATCTATATTTTTATGATAATAAACCAACTGGAGCTGCTTCAGCACCAACTGCTGCTGCTGCTGATGTTGTATCTATTTACAGTGATAGTTATACAAATGAAGTTGTTTCAGAGTGGAATCCAGATTGGGGTCAATCAACAACTTTAGAGACTATTACGATAGGTAGTGATAACTTTTTAAAGTATTCTAATTTAAATTATTCAGGTCTTGTAACAAACTATGACCCTGGAACTGATATTAGTACTATGACACATGTTCGTTTTGACTACTGGACTATAAGTTCTACAAAATTGGGACTCAAATTAGTTAACACATCTCATGCAAATAATGATGAAGGTAAAAAAGAAGCTTTAGTTAGTGTTTCTTCTGTTTCTAAAGGAGAGTGGGTGAGTGTTGAAATTCCACTTTCAGATTATACTAATGATGTTTCAAAATTCATGCAATTAGTATGGGATGGTGATGGAGAAGTTTATATAGATAATTTATACTTTGTTAAAAAATAAAAATTTATTAATTATGAATAAAATAAAAATGATATATCGATCAGTTCTTTTACTTTCTATTTTATCCTTTATAGGGTGTGAGAAAGAAAATTATGAACTTGGAAACATAGTCGCTCCTTCAAATTTAGAATTAAGTGCCGAAATAGTTGGAGTTGACGAGGCTAATCCTAATGGAGACGGAAGCGGAACTGTACACTTTGACGTAAGTGCTAACAATGCTATAACTTATAAGTACATATTTGATGGTGTTGAGAAATTAGTTCCATCTGGAAAACATACAATTAATTTTAGTGTTACAGGTACTCATACTTATGTAGTGACTGCGGTGGCAATTGGTTCAGGAGGTACAACATCAATGAAGTCTATTGCTGTTAAAGTTTTTGCAAATTATTCTCCTCAACCAGAATTTTTAACAAATTTAACTAGTAATTCGTCTAGAACTTGGAAACAAAACACTGAAGAAGGTGGATATGTTGGAGTAGGACCAGCTGGTGGTGATGCTCCTATTTGGTATACCGCTGATCCAAATTCAAGAGCTGATACTGGAGCAGATGATGATACTTGGACTTTTACTTTAGATGGAAAAGGTTTTGCTCATACGACAAATGGTGGTACTGCAGTTAAAACTGAGTATGCTGGAGATCTTCCAGGTGGAACTGACGATCCTAAGGATGATACACTTAAAAACTTTGTTTTAGAAGACTATTCAGGCACTTGGAATGTAACAGCACCAGGAGGTGTTGAGACTATTTCGTTGTCTGGTTATGGATTCTTTTCATTATACACTGGGACTCATGATTACACTATAGTTTTCCCTACAAGCAACACTATGGAACTTACTACAACTGATGCCAATGGAAGAAAATGGTATTATAAATTAATTGCCGTAGAATAATTTTGTTTAAAATCATTAAAACCTGAACAATTTGCTTTGTTCAGGTTTTTTTTTAATATATTTTATTATGCTTAATAGATTTTTTTACACTTGCTTATTATGTTTTTTTTTAATTCTTCAAGGTTGTACATCTGGTGAAGAAGAGGGTGGTGGTGTTGGACCTGTAGACCCTCCAAGTGAAATTATACCTTCAAATTTAAGTGTAAGTATTTCTATTGAAGGTTCTAACTCCACAAATCCTAATGGTGATGGATCAGGTCTAGTTAAATTTTCTGCTTCTGCCACCAATGCTGTTTCATACAGTTACAGATTTGGAACAGGAGATTCTAAAAATTCGTCTGGGGCTGTCGACTTTACTTATAGTGATGTTGGTACTAAAACCTATAATATAAAAGTTTTAGCGTACTCCTCTACAAATAATTATATAAGTATTGATAAGTCAATAACGGTTTATGTTAAACCATTTGCTGAACCAACTATTTTAGCACTATTAGCAGGTGATTCATCGAAAACTTGGCGAATTAACGCCGCTCAAGATGCTCATTTTTCAAATGGAGCAGAGGATAAACAGTATCCAACTTATTGGGAAGCTTACTCTTTTTCAAAATCAGATTCTGGATTCTACGATGACGAATTTACTTTCAATGTTAATGGCACTTTTCAACATAAAACTAATAGCACTGTTTATGGCAAAGGGGTCCATTTAAATTCTGATTTTGGCACAACTTCTTCCCCAACCAATAGTGACGGAGATATTGAAAATTATCCATTAGATAATTATGAGACTACTTTTTCAGTAAAAAAAGAAGATGACTTAGAAAAAATTGAATTTGGTGATAAAGGATTTCTTGGTTTTTATGTTGGTCAGCAAAACTACACGATTGCTTGTTCTGACGAAAAAAATGTTTTAATTAGAACGGTTGATGACACTGATACTGCATGGTATTTATGGCTTACTACAGAATCAGTTTCTGACATTCCGTCTAAAGATCAATTTACCAATTTAGTTTGGGCTGATGATTTTGAATATACTGGAGCTATAGATCCTGATAAGTGGACTCACGAAGTTAGACAGCAGTGGTATAATGACGAAGTGCAATCCACCACAAATTTATTAGAAAACTCTAAAGTTGAAGATGGTAAGTTAAAAATAACAGCTATTAAGAAATCTAACGGAGATTATACCTCAGCTAGAATTAGAACTTTTCAAAAACAAGATTTTACTTATGGAAGGGTTGATGTTAGAGCTAAAATGCCATCTAAAACTAACGGAATTTGGCCTGCTATTTGGATGTTAGGATCTAACTACGACAGTATAGATTGGCCAGCTTGTGGTGAAATTGATATTCTAGAATATGCTCAATCAAATTCTTTCAAAGCTCAATCTACTGTCCATCATCCTGATAATTACGGTGAAGGAGATTCATCAACACGAACTGATTATTCTGACCTTCACGAAAAGTTTTACACCTATTCAGTAGTGTGGACCAAAGAAGCTTTAACGTTTTATGTTGATGACACACCACACCATATTGTTGGAAACTCTTGTGCATTGCCCTTTAATTGGGATTTCAATATAATATTGAATTTTGCTATGGGTGGTACTTTTGGAGGGGATATTGACTCGAGTTTTTCCTCTGAAACTATGGAAATAGATTATGTAAGAATTTATAATTAAACTCCTTTTTTTAAATAACACTATATAAATTTATATTGTGTTTTTATTAAATTAGTTAAATTAGATAATTAGAGATACTTGATTTTTATTATGCGACTAATTAGATTGTTTTTGTTTATAATTATAGTTGGTTCTTGTTCAACAAATAAAAAGCCTGTTAAAATTGACTATAATTTAGATTATTCAAAACTTGATAATTTTATTAAAGATTCGTTGCCTAATATACTTGAACTAAACACTAATAATTATGATGTTTTTGAAAAGTGGAAAGATATTTCTTTAATTAATTCAGTCAAGAATATTCCTTTGGTAGACTCTCGTCAGTTAAGTTATCCTTTGATTTCATTAAAAAAAGATATTCAAAAAATAATAGATACTAACGTACCTTTTGAATTAGATCATCCTCAAATTATAGGTCGTTTTAGAGTTTTAAAAACAGATATTTTAAAGATAGATGCTGATAATTTATCTATTGAAAATTTAACCATTTTCAAAAATCATTTAATAGACATTATAGATTCATATAATGCTTTTGTAAACACTATGAATTTAGAAGTAACAAAAGATAAAAGTGTAGATTTTAGTGAAGATTAAAGTCTGAAAATTTATAAACATAGTCCAATTCATCAAGAATTCTTTTGTCGTTTACCTCCTTATTTATTTCAGTTTTTTTATTCGAAAAATTCAATCTATTAATCTTTTTAATATCACATATAGTATTGTAGTACTCTTTTTTTGATGGATGAAAGGGAGCTACAGCAGAATAAGTTTTGCCCCATTTTTCTTTATTAATTATGGTATTTATAATCCCAATACAATCTTTAAGGTGAATATAATTAATTGGTGCATCTGAATTTAGTATTTCCTCTTTTTGAATTAAATATTTGAGAGGGTTTCTTCCCTCTCCAATTAACCCCCCAAATCTTAATATCGTATTATTTTTATTTTTAATAATATTTTCGGTTTTTAAAATTTCTTTTCCGTTTATGCTGTCTGGGTTAGCAATTGTATTTGAATCAATTTTTCCTTGCCTGGATCCATATACTGATGTGCTACTAATAAATAATATATTTTTTACTTTATTAGCTTGTTTAACAAGTTCTTTGATTTTTTCACTGTAACTAGAATTAGCATCTTTTCTAATTTTAGGCGGAATATTTACAATAAGAATATCTAATTCATAAAGAAATGAGTCAAAAGAGTCTGAAATAGAATTTTCAGCTATTTCAATTAAATAAGCATCTATTCCTTCGTTTTTTAATATTTCAAGTTTTTCTTTAGTTGTGGTAGAGCCTTTTACTTTATAATTATTTGAAATAAGTTCCTTAGCCAAGGGAAGACCAAGCCAACCGCACCCAATAATTCCAATTTTATTTTGACTCATTTAGTTTTTGAAGTTGTAAATCAATTTCTTCATCTTCAATTTTTCTAAAAATTAGTTCCCCTTTATTTATTTTAGAAAGTACTATTGGATTCTCTTTAGAAATTGAATCCCAACCTATACTTTCTAAATTTAAAATATTTCTAAGTTTTAGTGCTGTATTTGGCAAGAATGGTTCACATATGATACTTAACACTCCTGAGAGTTGTAAAGCAATATTCATAATTGTTTTTACTCTTTCAAAATCATCTGTTTTTATAAGTTTCCAAGGCTCTTCATCAGCTAAATATTTATTGCCTAGTCTAGCTAAATCTATTAAAGTATTTACAGCTTCTCTAAATTTATAAGTCTCTATTAAATCTCCAATTTTTTTAGGATAACTGTAAATTTCATTAAGAATTTTTTCATCAATTTCATTTAAGAAATTTAACTCTGGACAATTACCATCATAGTATTTATGAGTTAAAACTACTACACGATTTATGAAGTTTCCAAAAATTGCAACTAGTTCGTTATTGTTTTTAGCCTGAAAGTCTTTCCAAGTAAAATCATTGTCTTTGTTTTCAGGAGCATTAGATGTTAAAGTATATCTTAAAGTATCTTGCATATTAGGAAAATCGACAAGATATTCGTGAAGCCATATTGCCCAGTTTTTAGAGGTAGATATTTTTTTACCTTCTAAATTCAGAAATTCATTTGCAGGCACATTTTTTGGCAAAATAAATTCTTCTGATGCTTTTAAGATAGATGGAAAAATTATACAATGGAAAACAATATTATCTTTTCCTATAAAATGAACAAGCTCAGTTTTTGAATCTTTCCAATAAGGCTCCCAGTCTTTATTATTAGAAAGAGCCCACTCCTTTGTGGCAGAAATATATCCAATTGGTGCATCAAACCATACATATAACACCTTATCTTCAGCTCCATCTAATGGAACTGGAATACCCCAGTCTAAATCCCTTGTAATAGCTCTTGGCTTTAATCCTTCATTAATCCAAGATTTAACTTGTCCAAACACATTAGTTTTCCAAGTTTTTTTATTTTCAACAAGAAACCATTTTTTTAAAAATGACTCAAAATTATTTAATGGAAGAAACCAATGTTTAGTATTTTTAAAAATCGGCTTATTTCCACTTAATTTAGATTTGGGATTTATTAAATCAGTTGCATTTAAACTCGATCCACAGCTTTCACATTGATCTCCATACGCTTCTTTATATCCACACTTTGGACATTCACCCTCAATAAATCTATCGGCTAAAAATTGATTTTCTTTTTCGTCATAAAGCTGTTCAGATTCTTTTTCAACAAAGATGTTTTTTTTATTGAGTTTTTTGAAAAAATCAGAAGCCGTCTCATGATGAATTTGTGAAGACGTTCTGGAATAATTATCGAATGAAATTCCAAATTCTAAAAAAGAATCTTTTATCATAAAATGATACTTATCAATAATTTCTTGTGGCGAAACGCCTTCTTTTTTAGCTCTTATAGGAATAGCGGCTCCATGCTCATCACTTCCGCAAATAAAGACAACATCGTTCCCCTTTAATTTTAAATATCTTGAGTAAATATCAGCTGGCACATATGCTCCCGCTAAGTGACCTATATGAATTGGACCATTTGCATATGGTAATGCGGCAGTAATTGTAAATCTCTTTTTATTCAAAATCTAATTTTTTATAAAAATAATCATTTATAATTTGTTCCTCAATTAAATTTAACCTGTTATTAATTTACTTGTGTTATATATATAATTAAATGTTTTATTTGTAACAATTTAAAATGAGTGTATATTTGTATTGTATATGAAAACAATATCTTCAGCAGTAGAGGATTATATAAAATCCAAGCCATTTTTAATTTCTGCTCTTTCTCAAGGAATAATTAATCTCACTTCATTGTCTAGAATAATTAAATCTGAGATTGAAGAATCTCTTAGAAAAGAGGTCAAATATGGAGCAATTGTAATGGCGCTTAAAAGACTTTCAAGCGAATTAGAATTTCGAACTACTTTTAAAATCGTAAAAATTATTAAAGACATTGGTGATATTACAGTAAGATCATCATTAGTAGATTATAATTTTAAAGTCTCAGATACATTGTTAAGTAATCAAGCTAAACTATTAGCAAAAGTTGATAACAATGATGATTTTTATACTTCTTCACGAGGTGTCAACGAATGTAATATTGTTGTTAGCGGGAATTTATCTTCGCTTGTTGAAGAAGTTTTAAAGGATGAAATCTGTATTTCTAAACAATCAAATTTATCTTCAATCTCAATTAAATTACCGGCAGAAAATATTTCAATTCCTGGAGTTTATTATTTTGTTTTTCAGAGACTGTCATGGGAAGGAATAAATATCTATGAGGTAATTTCAACATCAAATGAGTTTACTATATTAGTTAATGAAGAGCAGGTTGATAAAGCATTTAAAGTAATTAAGAATTTAAAAAATCTCTAAACATTTAATCGCTTTTTCAATAGAATTAATTTCTTGAAAAACAAGTAAAAGTCTTTCACCATTTATCGATTTCTTTTCTTTTAATTGACATATGTTTTGATTGTTTTGAATAGTTTGTAGAATCTTTCCAAATTCTCCAGAGTAATAGAATTTATCTTCTTTATTACTTATAAATTGACATATCATTTTTTCATTTTTCAATATCAATTTTTCAAATCCATTTTGAATTGCTAATAATTTAAGCTCTATAGTTTTTATCAAATCAAGAGATTGACTTGGGAGCTTTCCAAATCTATCTTCAAGTTCAGTGGTGAATTTTGTTAGCTCTTCAAGATTATATATTGCAGATAATTTTTGGTATTGATTCAGTCTTACTTTAACGTTGTTAATGTAATTATCTGGAAATAATATTTCTAAATCTGTGTCAATTTTAAAATTTGATAGCTTATAGGAATCATTTGACTCGTTTTCAAATAAATCTTCAAACTCTTTATTTTTCAGTTCTTCAACAGCTTCTCTCAAAATTTTCTGATATGTTTCAAATCCAATGTCATTTATAAATCCACTTTGCTCTGCTCCAAGAAGATCGCCTGCTCCTCTTATCTCTAAATCTTTCATGGCTATATGAAATCCAGATCCAAGTTCAGTATGTTGTTCAATGGCTTCAATTCTTTTTCTAGCTTCTTTTGTCATTGATAATAATGGAGCCGTTATAAAATAACAAAAAGCTTTTTTATTACTTCTTCCAACTCTTCCTCTCATTTGATGTAAGTCACTTAATCCAAAATTTTGAGAATTATTAATAAATATAGTATTAGCATTAGGCACATCTAATCCACTTTCAATTATAGTGGTTGATACTAAAACATCGTATTTACCATCAATAAAATCAAGCATTGTTTTTTCTAATTTTTTACCATCCAATCTTCCGTGTACAATAGCTATATCTGCAGAGGGAACAAGCCTTGAAATTAAGGCTCGAATCTCTTGAATATTCTCAATTCTGTTATGAACAAAAAAGACTTGACCTCCTCTGTTTATTTCAAAATTAACAGCATCTTTTATAATATCCTCATTAAAGGATATAACAGAACTTTCAATAGGAAACCTGTTTTGAGGCGGAGTATTGATAATTGAAAGATCTCTAGCAGACATCAAACTGTATTGTAGCGTCCTAGGAATAGGAGTAGCAGTAAGAGTTAGAACATCAATATTCTCTTTCAATGATCTAATTTTTTCTTTAACACTTACTCCAAATTTCTGTTCTTCATCCACAATTAATAAACCCAAGTTTTTAAAATTAATTTTATTGTTTACTAGTTGATGAGTACCAATTACAATATCAATTTTACCCTCACTTAGTTCGTCAATTATTAAGTTTTTTTCTTTAGTTGTTCTAAATCTATTTAAATAGTCAACTGTAACAGGAAAATCTTTTAAACGGTTGGAAAATGTTTTAAAATGTTGAAAAGCTAGTACTGTTGTAGGTACTAAAACTGCTACTTGTTTATTATTATCAATTGCTTTAAAAGCAGCTCTTATTGCAATTTCAGTTTTACCAAATCCTACATCCCCACATATTAATCTATCCATAGGTTGAAGACTTTCCATATCTTTTTTGATAGCTACTGTAGACTTTATTTGGTCAGGTGTATCCTCGTAAATAAATGAAGCCTCAAGTTCGTGTTGCATCGACGAATCGGTTCCATATTGAAATCCTTTTTTTAGTTTTCTCTTAGCATAAGCTTCAATTAAATTGAAAGCGACTTCTTTTACTCTTTTCTTAGCTTTTAGTTTAACTTTTTTCCAAGCTCCAGATCCAAGTTTGTAAATTTTTGGTTTTGTTCCATCCTTACCATTGTACTTGCAAACCTTATGTATTAAATGAATACTTACATATAATGTGTCGCGATCCCCGTATGTCAATTTTATAGCTTCCTGAATTTTACCATTTACATCAATTTTTTTAAGCCCTCCAAATACTCCAATTCCATGATCGATATGTGTAACATAATCTCCAATTTCAAGTTGTTTCAATTCGTTTAAATTGACTCTCTTTTTAGTTTCAAATCCTGACTTAATTTTAAACTTGTGATATCTCTCAAATATTTCATGATCACTATAACACACTTCTTTTTGATCGTGATTGATAAATCCTTTGTAGATGGCTTTTTCAATTAAAATTGGGTCGAAATCAATTTTGTTTAATTCAAAGATGTCTTTGAATCTTTTTATTTGAGTTTTACTACTGCAAAATATTTTAACAGAATATTCTTTGTTGTAGTATTCAGAAATATTTTCAATGAGTAATTTAAATTTTTTATTAAAAGCTGGTTGTGGAGAAATATTAAATTGAGTGTTAATAGTATTATTGCCAATTTTATTAAGTTCAATAACACTTAATTTACTTATGTCTTGATTTAAAAGCTCTCCGCTGTAAAAAAGTTTATCTAAATTGATTTTATCATTACTATTGGATGTTACTTTTTCAAATGAATTTGATAAAGAATCTTTTAATAAATCAATATTTTCAGTTACAATGATTGAGTTGTCTTCAATAAACTTAAAAATATTTTCTCTTTCGTAGTCAATTTCTTTATTCTCTAAATCACCTAGAATTTCAATTGATTTTAATGTGTCATTTGAAATCTGAGTTTCGATATCAAAAGTTCTTATACTTTCAATTTCATCTCCAAAAAATTCAATTCTAAAAGGCTTATTGTTAGAGAAAGAAAAAACATCTACAATTCCTCCTCTTACAGAAAAATCACCAGGCTCTACAACAAAATCTTCTCTGTTAAACTCTAAATCAAAGAGTTTTTCATTAAAAGATTCTAATGAAATTAAATCACCTGTTTTAATTTTTAAAAACCTTTTTTTAATATCTTTTTTAATAATTATTTTCTCAAAAATTGCTTCGGGATATGTGACTATTAATTTTTTTAAAGTATTTGAACTTAGGTTTCTAATTAATTCTGTTCTTAAAAAAATACTTTGAGAGTTAGTTTTTTTAAAATCATTTTCTCTGTTATAACTGCTTGGAAAAAAATATAATTGTTTTTCATCAATTAGTCCCTCTAGATCATTAAAATGATATCCAGCTGATTCTTTATTTTCTAAAACCCAGTAAATATTTTTATTTGAATTAGTAAACAAACTATTTATTAAAAAGGATTTGGAAGATCCGTGAAGGCCTTTTAAAAAAATATTTGTTTCAGAATTGTCAATAGAAGTTTGAAGTTTCTGAAGATTCAGAGACTTAATTTTTTTTGTAAAATGTGGAGAATTATCCCCTTTTTTCATTCTCACAAATATCATTAAAATTGTTATACTTTTTATCATTTATTGAATATTAAATTCATTAGTTTAACTTTGATTTTTATTATGAATATTCAAATAAGAAAGGCAAAAAAAGATGACATGAAACATGTCATTAAATTAATAAACGAATTAGCTGTTTTTGAAAAAGAACCAAACGCAGTAGTAATATCATCTGATGATTTAGTCAAAGATGGGTTTGGAGATAGCCCATTGTTTTCATGTTTTGTAGCCTTAGTAAATGATGAAATTTCAGGAATGTGCTTAGGGTATCCTAGGTATTCAACATGGAAGGGTCCGACTATGCATTTAGAAGACTTGATAGTTACAAAAAAAATGAGAGGTAAGGGAATTGGGTTTGCATTATTTGCTCATTTTATAAAATTTTCTCATTTAAAAAATGTTAGAAGAATAGAGTGGGCAGTTTTAGACTGGAATATTGATGCCATTAATTTTTACAAAAAAAACGGAGCTTATGTTTCAAAAGAATGGCAAATTGCACAAATGAATGAATCTGCGATTCAAAATTTTATTAATAAAAAATGAGAATATACAAATTTGGTGGAGCCTCGGTAAAAGATGCTAATGGAGTAAAAAATTTAATTACCATATTAAATACTTTAGGATCTGAAAAGACTCTTATAGTTGTTTCTGCTATGGGGAAGACTACAAATTCTTTGGAGTTAGTAGTAAAAAACTATTTTGATAATAAAGAAGAACTACAGTACTCCATAAACGAGGTTTTTACTTTTCACAATAAAATATTAAATGATTTATTTAATGATAACAAGCATCAAATATTTTCTGACGTTAAAGAAATTTTAGAAAATTTAAGGATTTTTTTAAAAAGAAATAAATCTCCTGACTATTCATTTGTTTACGATCAAGTTGTGATTTTTGGTGAAATTTTATCAACAAAAATTATAAATTCTTATTTAAATCATTCTAATATTAGATGTAATTGGTTAGATGCAAGAACATTAATTAAAACAGATTCAAAGTATAGAGATGCAAATCTAAATTGGGAGATTACTAAAAATTCAATATCAGACGGAGTCAATACTAAACTATTAAATATTACTCAGGGTTTCATAGCTAGTGATTCAAACAATTTTAGTACAACTCTTGGAAGGGAAGGATCTGATTATACAGCCGCAATTTTTGCTTACTGTCTTAATGCAGAATCTGTTACAATTTGGAAAGATGTTCCAGGTGTTTTAAATGCTGACCCTAGAGTTTTTAAAAAGCCTCAATTACTAAATAAAATTTCTTACACTGAGGCAATAGAACTTGCTTTTTACGGAGCTTCCGTTATTCATCCAAAAACATTGCAACCATTACAGAAAAAAGAAATACCATTATATGTCAAATCATTTTTAAATCCCAAAGGTAATGGAACGGCAATTTCTAGAGGAACCAAAATAGATCCATTAATACCCTGTTTTATTGTTCAAAGAAACTTGAATCTGTTAAAACTTTCCTCTTTAGATTTTTCTTTTATAGTTGAGGAAAATATTAGTGATATTTTTCAAATTTTACATGAAAATAAAATGAAGGTAGATTTGATACAAAATTCTGCTATTAGCTTTTCTGTGTGCGTATATGACAAATACTTCAGATTAAAGGAACTACTTTCTATACTGAAAGCTACCTTTAAAGTTGAATGTACAGAAAATGTTAGTTTATTTACAATAAGACATTTTAACGAAAATTCGTCTGATGAAATTTTGAAAAACAATAAACTTTTGTTGGAGCAAAGAACCAATGAAACACTACAATTAGTAGTTTCTTAGTTTATATATTTATTATAAAATTCGATAGAGAAGTTTTTTATTTCATCTCTACATTTGTCAAAATCTTTCTGTGGATTACTTGAATTTTTAATTTTTGAAGGGTCAAAAAAGTTTTTGTGAATTCTTAAAGCATGTTTTGAAGGAATATTAGGACAGCTTTCGTTAGCATGGTCACAGACAGTTATAATGTAATCAAAGTTTATATCAGAATACTCATTTACGTTATTTGAAGTATGTGTGCTAATGTCAATATCGTCTCTTAGCATAGTCTTTACAGCATTAGGATTTAATCCATGTGTTTCTATTCCAGCGCTGTAAATTATACATTTATTTTTAGATAATTTTTTAAAATAACCATGGGCAATTTGACTTCTACATGAATTTCCTGTACACAGTATTAATATGTTTTTCATCTATTAAATAAGGTTTTTAATTTTTTCTAGGGCTACTTTTACAAGCCCTATTTTACTTTCATGAGTCCATCCAGCGATATGAGGAGTTAATATTATATTACTAGAATTATTTAAATAGTTTAAACTAGATTGTTCATTTTCATTAATAGAAAGTTTTTCAAATGATTTTTTCTCAAACTCTATTACATCTAAACCAGCACCCAAAACTTTTCCACTTTTTAATCCCTTTATCAAATCATCAATTATTACACAATTTCCTCTAGAAGTGTTTATTAACCAAAATGGTTTAGTACAAGACTTAATGAAATTCTTGTCAATTATTCCAATAGATTCCTTTGTAATTGAGGTGTGAAGACTAATTATATCGGAATTAGCCTTTAGGTGATTTAATGAAACTGGATTTGCATAATTATCTTTTTTAATTTTTTTAATATCATAGAAGATAGTATTTACATCTAAGCCCTTTAGTTTTTTAGCAAAACTTTTTCCTGTATTTCCGTAGCCAATAAGCCCAACGGTTTTGTCTTTTAACTCAATACCCCTGTTAGATTCCCTATTCCAAATTCCTTTCTGAACTTCATTATTACTGGAATTTATATTATTTAAAAGGGATAAAAGTAGACCTAGAGCATGTTCTCCAACAGCATTAGAATTGCCCTCAGGTGTTGAAATTATTTGTATTCCTTTTTGTTTAGCATAATCAACATCAATATTTTCTATTCCTGATCCAATTCTTGCAATGAATTTTAAATTCTTACACTTGTCAATAAAATCCTTATCAATTGAAATTCTACTTCTTATAATAATCCCTAAATAATCATTTAAATTCAAGTCTGATTTTGAACTATCAAAATCGAAATGATTTTTAAAACCAATTTTTTCTAATTCTTTTTCAAGAAAAGGATGGGTAGTATCTAAATGAAGAATTTTCATTTTTAGAATCCTAATATAATTTTTGCAATGTAGAAAAACAGAAAAATTCCAAAAATATCATTACTTGTAGTGATAAAAGGTCCAGTTGCAATAGCAGGATCAATACCTTTTTTTTCTAAAAGTATAGGAATTGATGTGCCAATTAATGCTGCAACAACAATAACACAAAGCATAGAAAGTGAAATAGTTATACTAAGTTCAATAGGAAGTTTAGTTGCAAAGCCAAATAAAATTGTTAAAATTCCTAAAATAATACCGTTTATTAAACTCAGTCCAAGTTCTTTTAATAATCTATTCACTAAACTGCCTTTTACAATGTCATTTGCTAAACCTTGAACTATAATAGCTGAAGATTGAACTCCGACATTTCCCGCCATTGCGGCAATAAGTGGAGTAAAGAAAAATAGAGTTTTATAGCTAGGGTGGTTCATTACTTCTTCAAAACCTTCTAATATAAAAACACTACCAAGCCCACCAATTAAACCTAGAAATAGCCAGGGTAATCTTGCTTTAGTAAGCTCAATAATTGAATCGTCTGCTTCAACATCACCTTGGACACCAGCTGCAAGTAAATAATCTTCTTCGGCTTCTTCTTTTATAAAGTCGACAATATCATCAATTGTTATTCTTCCCACTAATTGTTTTTTATTATCGATAACAGGAATAGCTTCAAGATCGTATTTAGACATTATTTTTGCCACCTCTTCTCCATCATCATAAACATTAACTGAATCAACTTTTGGAATATAAATGTCTTTAATTAAATTTTTAGCTGGAGAGGTTATTAAATCTTTTAAAGATAATCTTCCAATTAATTTTTGTTTGTCATCAACAACGTAAATTGAATGTACTCTAGTAACATTTTCACCTTGCTTTTTTATTTCTTTTAAACATTTTGTTATAGACCAATTTTCATTAGCTTGAACTAATTCTTTAGCCATTAACCCACCGGCAGAATCCTCCTCATATGATAACAGTTCTTTTAAATCATCCGCTAAATTATCGTCACTTATTTCAGAAATAACCTCTTCTTTTCTTTCATCTGAAAGTTCTCCTAAAATATCAGCAGCATCATCACTATCTAACTCTTCTATTTCATCAGCTATTTCTTTAACCGAAAGAGCTTTAAGTATTTTTTCTCTAACATCCTCATCAAGTTCAGTAAGAATTTCTGAAGTCTTTTCACTATCAAATAATTTTATTAAATAAATTCCTTGCTGTTCATTTAATTCATTAATGATCTCTGCCATATCGGCAAAATGAATGTCCTTTACAATCTTTTTAAGAGGGGTGTTTTTTTTTGCTAAAATTAGATCAGCAATTTTTTTTAAAAGTTTTTCGCTAAGTTGAAATGTTTCCATTTGCAATAATATTAGTTAGATGCACAAAATCGTCAACACCTAAGGTTTCAGGACGCCTTCCAAAGATAACATCTTCTTTTATATTATTACTTAAATTAAAAATTTTTAGACTATTTCTTATTGTTTTTCTTCTTTGTTGAAATGAAGTTTTTACAATTTTAAAAAATAAATTTTCATCACAATTCAACGTTAGTTGAGTTTTTCGAGTTAGTTTGATCACTCCAGAATTCACTTTTGGAGGAGGGGTGAATTGAAAGGGATCTAAAGAAAACATAAATTCTGTTTTAAAGTAAGCTTGAACTAAAACAGAAATTATTCCATAAGTTTTAGAACCTGGTCCTTCACAGATTCTTTTAGCCACCTCTAATTGAAACATACCAACCAACGTATGGACAATGCTTCTATTTTCAATTGCTTTAAATATAATTTGCGAAGAAATATTGTAAGGAAAATTCCCAATTATTCCAATTGGGTTTTTGAAATTATTTAATTCTAATTTTAAAAAATCTTCCTCTATTATAGAATCTTTAATTAAGGGATAGTTTTCTTTTAAATATTTTACAGATTCACTATCAATTTCTACGAAATACGATTTTTTATTAAAGCCGATAATATGTTGTGTTAGTATCCCCATCCCAGGACCAACTTCAATTATAGAATCTATATTTTCGGAGTCAATGCAGTCGACAATTTGTTTAGCAATATCTGAACTATTTAAAAAATGTTGGCCTAGTTTTTTTTTTGGTTTTACTAAATTATTGTTCGGTTTAAATTTCTTCAAAACCTGTGTAATTTATTAATGCTTTAGGGATTTTAATAGAACTTTCATCTTGAAAATTTTCCAATATACAAGCAACTATTCTTGGGAGAGCTAACGAACTTCCGTTTAATGTGTGTGCTAGATTTTTAGTTCCATTATTATCAATTCTTAATTTTAGTCTATTAGATTGAAAAGTTTCAAAGTTTGAAACTGAACTGACTTCAAGCCATTTTTTTTGTGCAGCTGAATAAACCTCAAAATCGTAAGTTAAGCAAGAAGTAAAGCCAAGATCACCTCCACAAAGTCTTAAAATTCTAAAAGGTAATTCAAGTTCAATTAAAATATTTTTCACATGTTCAACCATTAGGTTTAAAGCTTTATAAGATGTTTCAGGATTTTCAATTCTAACTATCTCAACTTTATCAAATTGATGTAATCTATTTAAGCCTCTAACGTGAGCACCATAACTACCCGCTTCTCTTCTAAAACATGGAGTGTAACTAGTTAAGCATATTGGAAGTTCTGATGACTTAACAATTGTATTTCTAAATATGTTTGTAACAGGAACTTCAGCAGTAGGAATAAGATATAAGTTATCTTCATTGACATGATACATCTGACCTTCTTTATCAGGAAGTTGACCTGTGCCCATACCTGAGTCTTCATTTACTAAAATAGGAACCTGAATTTCTTTATATCCTGCTTCAGTATTTTTATCAATAAAATAGTTGATTAAGGCTCTTTGTAATTTTGCCCCCTTATCTTTATATACAGGAAAACCTGCCCCTGTTATTTTGTTGCCTAATTCAAAATCTATTATATCTTTTTTTGTTGCTAAATCCCAATGAGGAAGAGCTTTTTCGTGCAAAACGGGAATTTCTCCATGAATAAAAACCTCTAGATTGTCTTCTTCATTAGATCCACTTGGCACAAGTTCGTTTGGAGTGTTTGGAATTTCTAATAGCAATGAATTTAATTCACTTGAAATACTTGAAAGTTTAAGAGATAAATCTTTACTCTTTGTTTTTAAATTTCCAGCCTTTTCCTTTAAAAGGGTTGCTTTTTCAATCTCACCAGACTTAAATAAACTACCAATATCTTTTGCTAATTTATTTGATTCTGAAAGAATATTGTCAAGATTTGACTGAGTAGATCTTCTAAGTTTATCAGTTTCAATAATTGAAGTAAGTTTAGATTTAACGTCTATATTTCTTTTAGACATCAAAGAACTTATTTTGTCTGTATTTTTTATTATTTCAGAAACTAATAACATTTTTTATTTTTTATAAAATTAATCAATAATATCAATAATTGAATTACAATTGACTTTGTCTTTCTGGATTTGAGATTTTAATAGTTCTAATGAGTCAAACTTTATTTCGTCCCTAATGAATTGTTTAATACTAACAGTAATTTTTTTATTGTATAAATCACCTTCAAATTCAAAAAAGTTTACTTCAATAGTTTTAGAACTTTTATTTATGGTCGGTTTTATTCCAATATTCATCATTCCAAAATATTCATTATGATCTATAATAGATTGGATAAGGTAAACTCCATTTTTTGGAAGAAGTTTGTATTCTTCTTTTACTTCAATATTTGCTGTTGGAAATCCTAAAGTTCTTCCAATACTATTACCCTGAACTATTCTACCTGACAAAGAAAAATCATATCCAAGATATTTTTTAGCTGTAGAAATGTTTCCTTCACTAATTGCTTTTCTAATTTTTGTAGAACTTATGGCTATGTTACTTATTTCTTCTGCTTTTATTTCAATTACTTTAAATCCGTATTTTTCACCGTATTCTTTTAAATCTGAAATATCTGCAGTTCTATTTTTCCCAAACTTGTGATCGTAGCCTATTAAAATTATTTTGGCGTTTAGTTTCTTAACAAGAACTTCCACTACGTATTTTTCAGGATCGAGCTCTGAAAAACTTTTATCAAAAGGATGAATAATTAAGTTATCAACTTTAGAACTTTTTAAATGATCAGTTCTTTCTTTAACAGAATTTATGAGTTTTAATGGTTTATCTGGGTTTAATATCGTTCTTGGATGTGGAAAAAATGTAAGTACAGTAGATTCTAAATTATTTTCTATTGCTGAGTTAGTGAGTCTTTCTAACACTTTTTGATGCCCTAAATGAACTCCGTCAAACGTTCCGATTGTTAGAATCGTATTGTCTTTTGAATAAAATTCATTAATGTTATTGTAAATAGTCATTAACAATTAAATTTATTCATGGTTTTATCAACTCCTTGACTAACATAAGATTTGACTATTTCTGTAAAAATCGGTTCAATTTCAATGAATTTAGAAAGCTCTTCTTTGTTCCAATTGGACAAAACATACTCTGATTGTTTGCCCCTTGGAAAATTTCCTCCAATTCCAAATCTTAGTCTACTGTAATTTGAAGTTCCTAAAGTATTTGTAATGTCTCTCAGTCCATTATGTCCCCCATCTGAACCTTTGGGTTTTAAACGTATTCTGCTAAATTCTAAATTTAAATCGTCTGAAATGACAAGTAAATTTTTTAAATCAATCTTTTCTTTATTAAGCCAGTATCTAACAGCTTTTCCACTTAAATTCACATAGGTGGATGGTTTTAAAAGAGTTATGGATTTTCCCTTGAAATTAAATTTACATGTCTGACCATATTTTACTGATGTAAAACTTTGCTTAAATTCTTGAGAAATACAATCTAGAAATTGGAAGCCAATATTGTGTCTAGTGTTATCGTATTCATTTCCAATATTTCCAATTCCTACAATAAGAAACTTTTTCATTTCAGAATCCTTTTTTTTGCAGTTAAATAAATTAAATAAATTCAATGAATAATTTTAGATAAAAATAGAAAAAGCATCTCAATTAATAATAAAAGAGATGCTTTAAGATTTTTTAAATTAAAATTTATTCAGATTTAGCTTCTTCTTTACCAGATTCAGCATTTTCACTAGGAGCTGTTCCTTCTGCTCCTTCTGCTCCTTCTGCTCCTTCTTCAAGCTCTTCATCTGTTTCCTCCTCAATTGACATTGAAGCTCTAGACATTTTAACTTGACAAACAACTTGATTGTCAGGATGTAAAATACTAAACGTGTCTTCAGAAAGATCTGCTACAGTAATACTGTCGTTTAGTTTTAAAGTTGAAACATCTGCTAATAAAAAGTCAGGTAAATTTTTAGGTAGTGCTCTAACTGTAAGTTTTCTTTTATTTCTAGAAAGTAGACCACCTGCATCTCTAACACCTGGCGCAGTTCCTTCTACTTTTACAGGAATAATCATACTAATTTCTTTTCCAGGATGTAACTGGAAGAAATCCACATGTAAAATTTTATCAGAAACTGGATGGAACTGGATGTCTTGCATAACTGCATCTATTTTATTTCCATCTTCCAAAGCAATTACAACAGTGTGTGCATCTGCTGTATATACTAGTTTTGAAAAAGCTAATTCTTCTGCTGAAAAATGTATAGGGTTTTCTCCTCCGTATATAACGCAAGGCACCTTTCCAGCATTACGTAAGGCTTTGGTTGCTACCTTGCCTACGTGTTCTCTTTTAGATCCGTTGATTGTAATTGATTTCATGATTTTATTTTATAAAAAAAGGGTTTATTGATTTATTATTATGAACGTTTTTCATTACCTCAGCAAATAAGTTAGCTGTAGATAAAACTTTTATTTTCTTAGATTTATTTTTTACAGGAATACTATCTGAAATTATTAATTCTTTCAGTTTTGAATTCTCAATTCTTTCATAAGCTTTTCCTGAAAGTAATGGATGAGTACAGATTGCTCTAACAGACTTAGCTCCTCTTTCCATCATAAGATCAGCAGCAGTTGTAAGTGTGCCAGCAGTGTCGACCATATCATCAACAAGTACAACATTTTTTCCTTCAACATTTCCAATTAATTCCATGTGAGAAATTATATTAGCTTTTTTTCTTTGTTTGTAACAAATTACAACATCACTTTTAAGAAATTTAGAATAAGCATAAGCTCTTTTTGAACCACCCATATCAGGAGATGCAATAGTCAAATCATTTAAATTTAAACTTTCTAAATAGGGAATAAAAATAGTTGATGCATACAAATGATCAACAGGTTTTTCAAAAAAACCTTGAATTTGATCAGCATGTAGATCCATTGTAATGATCCTTGTGGCACCTGCTGTTTCTAGAAGTTTAGCAATAAGCTTAGCGCCAATTGGAACTCTGGGCTTGTCTTTTCTATCTTGTCTTGCCCATCCAAAGTAAGGCATAACGGCTGTAATATGCCTAGCTGAAGCTCTTTTTGCAGCATCGATCATTAAAAGAAGTTCCATTAAGTTTTCAGAACTTGGTTGAGTTGAGCCAATTAAAAATATTCTACTTCCTCTAATTGATTCTTCAAATGAGGGCTGAAATTCTCCATCACTAAAATTGTGAAAAATTACTTTTCCAAGTTTAACGCCATAAGCTTTAGCAATGTTTTCACCGATTTCAGTACTTTGAGTACAGGCAAAAATTTTAGCTTCAGTTTTATTTTCGGGCATAATCAATTAATTGGAGGGCAAATTTAACAATTTATTTTATGATAAAGTATTTATGATGAAATAATATATTTTTTTATAAATTTGCCGACCTGCTTCGGTGGCGGAATTGGTAGACGCGCTGGATTCAAAATCCAGTTCTTTCGAGAGTGTGGGTTCGATTCCCACCCGAAGTACTTTTTTAAACAAAATCATTCAGACTAGAACTTTTTTAATTTTGTATATTTGCAATTGATATGAAAAAAACAAGATTTAATACATATTTCCCTTTTCTGTACTACACAGGTGAATTCATTATAATCTTTATTTCAACACAAATAATGCTCTATTTAACTTTTATGAAGTGGGGTTATTTAAACAATCTTTTCATAGCATTTTGGTTTTTAATTTCAATAATATTTAAATCACATGTTCTTGGTAGAGACATTAGTAAATTCAAATTAATACAATCTACTTTAAAAAGTCTTTTTTTCTTTAGTGGATTTGTGTCAATTTTAAATTTACTTTTTTTTCAAATTAAATTTTATTTAACAACTATAATAATCGCCGCATCCTTATTTTATTTTTTAATGTTATTGTACAGGTTAACTGTTGATACTATTTTAGAAAAATATAGGGCAACTGGAGGAAATATTCTTAATTGTTTAATTATTGGAAACAATGACCACGGTTCTAGTCTTTACAATGAAATAATTAAACATCCTGAGCTTGGATACAGGTCAAATGGAATTTTTAGTTTCAATTCAAATAAAAAATCAAGTTTTGCTCCTTCCCTTGGAAAGTTTACAGATTTAGATGAATCTTATATTAGAACATTCGACAGAATTTATTTTTCTTCAAAACTCAAAATTAAATCTCAAGAAAAAATAATTCAAATTGCAGACAATTTAAATATAAAAGTCAGTTCAATTCCTGACTTACCTTACTACGATTTTAAAAACTTTTTTATTTCAAAAATTTCTACTGTTCCTTACATAAGTGTTAATAAGTTACCACTTGATAATTCTTTTAATGTATTTAGCAAAAGAGCTTTTGATATAGTCTTTTCATCTCTTGTTATAATTTTTATTCTTTCATGGATGATTCCACTTTTTGGATTATTAATAAAGATTAGCTCGAAAGGACCTGTGATTTTTGTTCAAAAAAGAGAGGGTTATAAAGGAAACTTTTTTAACTGTTTTAAATTTAGATCAATGATATTAAACACAGTTTCAGATACTAAAATGGCTGATGATAATGATAATAGACTGACTAAATTTGGAAAGTTTTTAAGACTAAGTACATTAGATGAAATGCCTCAATTTATTAATGTTTTTTTAGGGGATATGTCAATAGTTGGACCTAGACCTCACCCTGTAAGCCTTAACAA
>CBFHJJ010000020.1:0-27983 GCA_965655865.1 Flavobacteriaceae bacterium
CAATATTCGTTAATTGATGTGTTTTCAGTGGTGTAAAGTATCCTGGTGCTGAGCCTGGTGGAGGCGGTTATATTGCTCAAAGAATGTTGGCTGCAAAAAATGAAAATCATGCAATTGGCGCTACTTTTTTCTTTAATGTTATGCACTATGCATTAAGACCTTGGCCATGGATAATTGTTGCTTTAGCATCTTTAGTTATTTTCCCAGATTTAGCAAGCATTCAAGAAGCTTTTCCTAATATATCTCCTGATAAGTTAGGTCAAGATTTAGCTTATCCAGCTATGCTTACAAAATTGCCCTCTGGACTTTTAGGAATAGTTGTAGCTTCCCTTGGAGCAGCATATATGTCAACAATTTCTACCCATTTAAACTGGGGGTCGTCATATATTGTAAATGATTTTTATAAACAACAGGTTAATAAGCATGCCAGTGAAAAAGAACTTGTTAATATTGGAAGGATCTCAACAGTAAGCTTATTTGTTCTTAGTGCTGTTTTTGCTTTATTATTGACAAATGCCCTTCAATTATTTGACGTTATTTTAATGTTTGGCGCTGGAACAGGACTTATTTTTATTTTAAGATGGTTTTGGTGGAGAATAAACGCTTGGAGTGAAATTTCAGCTATGTTCGTTTCAGGATTTATTTCTATTATTTTAAATTTTTCTTCTTTAGGAGATACGCTGTTTTCGGATGCGGGAATGTATCCAAGTTATTATAAATTTCCAGCAGTTGTTTTGTTTACTACCATAATATGGGTTTTAGTAACTTTTTTAACTAAACCAGATACTACAGAATCTTTAATTAATTTCTGTAAAAAAACCAATCCAGGCGGGCCGGGATGGAACAAAATTAAAAATGAAGCTAAAAGCCAAAACATATACTTTAATAAAGCTGGTGATAACGAAAAATGGTCAGTTCCATTAGGAATACTTTGTATGTTATGTGGATGTTTTGCCATATACTCTCTTTTGTTTTCAACAGGATATTTTATTTATGGTCAAATAAATGACGGAATTTCATTTTTAACAATAGCTATTGTGTTTTCTTGGGGCTTAAAGTACAATTGGAATAAACTTAAAAAATTGAATTGATGAATATAAGTCATAAATCTACTGGTGCATTAGAACAAACTAGATTTGAAAAAATCCATAGTGTGATTTTTAACGACTCAAAGGAGGCTTCGATAATTGTAGCTAAAGAAATTGCAGATCTAATAATAAAAAAACAAAAGCAAAATAAAAATTGTGTTTTAGGTTTAGCTACTGGTTCATCTCCAATTTCTGTTTATCAGGAATTAGTTAGAATGCATAAAGAAGAAAATTTAAGTTTTAAAAATGTTATAACTTTTAATCTAGACGAGTATTACCCTATGGAAAAAAATGATATTAATAGTTATCATTATTTTATGGGAATACATTTATTTGATCATATTGACATAGAAAAGAAAAATATCCATATTCCTGACGGGACAATTCAAAAAGAAAAAATCAATGATTATTGTATCAAATATGAAAAACAAATTGTTGATTCTGGGGGTATAGATTTTCAATTATTGGGAATTGGTAGAACTGGTCATATTGGATTTAATGAGCCAGGTTCTAATTATAATTCTTTAACTAGGTTAGTTCATTTAGATTATATGACAAGAAATGATGCTAGAAAATCGTTTTACGGCATTGAAAACGTTCCTACAACTGCAATTACAATGGGAATTAGAACCATTAGAAAATCTAAAAGAATTGTTTTAATGGCCTGGGGAAATAATAAATCAACGGTTGTGCAAAAAGCAATAGAAGGTGAAATAGATTCTAATATTCCCTCTAGTTTTCTGCAAAAACATAATAATGTAACATTTGTATTAGACGAGTCAGCTTCAGAAGATTTGACAAGAATAAAGTCACCATGGCGTACAGGTTCATGTGAATGGGATGAGGAATTAAAAGCTAAAGCGGTTGCATGGCTTTGTGAACAAACTGGAAAATCAATTTTAAATTTAACGGAGTCTGATTATAATGAAAATAATCTTTCGGAACTACTACTTACCAAATCATACTATGATTTAAACCTTAATTTTTATAAAAGATTACATAGATCAATTACAGGATGGCCAGGAGGAAAACCCGATTCTGATGACAAGGTCAGGCCTGAAAGATCAAAACCAGCAAAAAAAAGAGTATTGATTTTTAGCCCACATCCGGATGATGACGTAATTTCTATGGGTGGTACTTTTGACAGATTAGTTTCCCAGGGTCACGAAGTTCATATAGTTTATCAAACATCAGGAAATATCGCAGTGAATAATTCTGACGTTCTAAAGTTTTTAGAAGTTACAAGTTCAGCATTTCCTAATTCTAAATGTGAAAACAAAAAACTCATAGAAATTTTAAAAGATAATAACGAAATTTTAAATCATCCTGAAGTAAGAAAAATTGCTGGAATTATTAGAGAAAAAGAATCTCTTGCTGCTACAAGATTTTTTGGAATCCCAGATTCGCAAGTTCATTTTTTGAAATTGCCTTTCTATGAAACGGGTACTGTTAAGAAAAACCCACCAGAAAAAAAGGATTTTGAAATCACAAAAGATATTATTAGCAATTTGAAACCTCATCAAATTTATGCAGCTGGGGACTTAGCTGATCCTCACGGTACTCACAAAGTTTGTTTAGATATTTTACTTAGTGTTTTAGATGATATTAAAAATAAACCCTTTATGAAAGATTGTTGGGTCTGGTTATATAGAGGAGCTTGGCATGAATGGCCAATTCATCTTATAGATATGGCAGTTCCAATGAGTCCAAATCAAGTGTTAAGAAAACGAAAAGCCATATTCTATCATCAAACTCAAAAAGATAACGTTATGTTTCAAGGTGACGACAATAGAGAATTTTGGGTCAGGACAGAAGATCGGAATCGAGCCATAGCTAAAAAATTTAGAGATATTGGCATGTCTGATTACACTGCAATCGAAACTTTTAAAAGATACCATTTTTAGGTACCTTTCTTAAATGCAAATTATTAAAGAAGTTTGTGTTGATTCATTGGAAGACGCTTTAAAAGCTGAAAAAAATGGAGCCAATAGAATTGAGTTATGTGGAAGATTAGATTTAGATGGGTTAACTCCCTCAAGAGATTTAATCAGTAATGCATTTTCAGTTTTAAAAATCCCTATAAGAGTGATGATAAGACCAAAGCATCCGTCTTTTGAGTATTCCGAAGATGAAATAAAAACCATGATTGATGATATTGAATTTTGTAAAAGATTAGGATTAGATGGTGTTGTGTTTGGATGCTTGAATAAAAACTCTAATTTTCAAATGGATCAAATAAATCGGCTTTCAAAAATCTCCAAACCATTAAATGTCATTATACATAAAGCCATAGACTCTACTAGCTCTGTTTTAGACTCTTTGTCTTTAATTACAAAAAATTCTAATATAAATGGTGTATTAACATCTGGAGGTGAGCATTTTGCAATAAATGCCATTGAAACTCTAAAAAAAATGTTAGTTTTAGCACCTGACAGATTTGAAATTATTATAGCAGGGGGTATAACTTTTGAAAATTTCGAAAGCTTATACAATCTTACAAATGGTAAATTTTATCACGGAAAGAAAATAATTAATATTAAATAAAATTATGAACAATCAAATTGAATTACATCACAAAACACTTTTTGGACACCCAATAGGACTTTTTGTATTATTTTTTACTGAACTGTGGGAACGATTTAGCTATTATGGAATGAGAGCAATTCTTGTTTTGTATTTAGTTTCAGAGACTGGGGGAGACAATCCAGGAATGGGTTGGAGTGATGGTTCTGCAATTGCTTTGTATGGTTGGTATACTATGTTTGTTTATTTGGCAACGATCCCTGGTGGAATTTTAGCAGATAGATTTTTAGGTCAAAGAAAATCTGTTATGGTTGGAGGGCTTTTGTTATGTTTTGGCCATGGTATTTTAGCTGTTGAAGCATTATGGGCTTTTTATACTGGACTTACATTTATTGTTTTAGGTGTAGGATGTTTAAAAGGAAATATTTCTACAATGGTTGGTGGTCTTTATGGTGATAAGGATATAGATAAGAGAGACATGGGTTTTTATATTTTTTATATGGGAATTAACGTAGGTGCAGCTGTTTCAGCAATTTTAGTAGGTTATGTTGGAGAAGTTTATAATTGGCACTACGGTTTTGGTTTAGCTGGAATTGGGATGGCCATAGGTCAATTTGTTTACTGGAAAGGTCAAAAATATTTAGTTCACGTCGGAAATAAAATAGAGTTAGATAAATCAGATAATCAATCTTCCAATTTATTTTTACAAATTTTTAAAAAATCGAATTCATTAATTGGATTTAGTTTAACTGCCTTGTTGGGAGTCTACTTAGGATACAACGGAGATTGGAGTTATGGGTTATTGTTAATAGGAATTGCTTTTGCTGTTGGATTTGCAATAGTGGTCTATAATGATGGTAATAAAATTGAAAAAGACAGAATTTTAGTTACATATTTATCTTTTCTTATTATTATAGTGTTTTGGGGAGCTTTTGAACAGGCTGGTGGCTTAATGAACCTTTATGCGTCCCAAAAAACTGATTTAGCTCTAGGTAGTTTTATGGTTCCAGCAAGTTGGTTTCAGTCTGCAAACGCAACTTACATATTAATTTTTGCCACTTTAGTTGGGTCTTTTTGGATCTGGTGGAAAAAAAGAGGTTATGAACATTCATCTATTTTTAAAATGGCAGTGGGAGTTGTTATTATGGGCTTAGGATTCTCATTTATGTCTTTAGCATCCAATGAAGTATCTTATAATGCTGCTGGTGAGATTACTCAGAAATCTGCTATGTACTGGCTAATGTTAGCTTATTTGTTTCATACTATTGGAGAGTTATGCGCATCTCCTGTAGCGCTTTCATTTATTACTAAACTAGCCCCTGCTAGGTGGGGAGCTTTTATGATGGGTGCATACTTTGCAGCAACAGGACTAGGAAATAAAGTTGCTGGACTAATTGGTGAAAATGCTTCTGAAGCAGGTGATTTCTGGACTTTTACAGGAATTACAATTTTTTGCACAATTTTTGGTTTATTAGTAATATTAATTATTAAACCACTAAAACGTTTAGTTCATAATGCAGAATGATAATTACAATAAGCTAAAATTATATAAAATATACTCAATAGTATTTTTTGTTTTTGTATACTTTAATGCCCAAGCTCAAGAAATAAATTGGATAAGTTTGGAGAAGGTAGTAGAGTTACAGAAAACCAAATCTAAAAACGTTATTATTGATGTTTATACTAACTGGTGTGGTCCTTGTAAGTTGATGGATAAAAATACTTTTAGCAATCCTGAAATTGTTGATTACATTAATAATAATTATTATGCTGTCAAATTTAACGCCGAAGGAAACGAAAAAGTTAATTTCATGAACAAAACTTTTACAAATCCAAAGTATGATGAAAGTAGATCTCAAAAGAGAAATTCTTCTCATGAATTCACAAGATTTTTAGGAATTAATGCTTATCCCTCAACTTTATTTTTTGATTCTCAAATGAATTATATTAGCCCTGTTAAGGGTTATTTGAATCCTAAGCAAATTGAAATTTATTTGCATCTATTTAAAGATGATAATTATAAGAATATTAAATCTCAAGAAGATTTTGATGGGTTTGTTAAAACTTTTAAAAGTAGAATAAAAGTATAATTTATTTTTTATTTGCTTTTTCTATGTATATGTCTAATGCTTTAGACATTGAAGGTATTTTAGGTGTAGGCGCTAAAATATCGATTCTTAATCCAGCTTTTTCAGCTGCTTTTACTGTCGTTTTACCAAAAACCGCTATTCTAGTATCATTTTGTTTAAAGTCTGGAAAGTTAGAAAGCAAAGATTCTATTCCAGATGGACTGAAAAAAACTAAAATATCATAGTAAACATCTTTTAAACTAGATAAATCGCTGATTTTTGTTTTATAGAACGTTCCTTGAGTCCACCTAACTCCTAGTTCATCAAGTTTTTTTGGGATTGCTGGCGATAATACGTCAGCACTTGGAATTAAGTAACTCTCTTCATTGTATTTTTCTATTTGAACTGAAAGATCTTCAAAAGTTCTTCCACCTACATATATTTTTCTTTTTCTGTAAACAACATATTTTTGAAGATAAAACGCAACAGCTTCAGATAAACAAAAATATTTAAGAGCGTTCGGAATCGGAAATCTCATTTCTTCAGCAACTCTAAAAAAATGATCAATGGCGTTTCTACTAGTTAAAATAATAGCTGAAAATTTTGATAAATCAATTTTTTGATGTCTAACTTCTCTTGCCGTCATTCCTTCAACATGAATAAAAGGTATAAAATCTATTTTAACTTTTCTTTTTTTCTTTAAAGTTATATAGGGTGAATTTTCAATAGTTGGGGCAGGTTGTGAAACTAAAATTGATTTAACTTTCATAAATACTATTTTTATTTTACTAAATAAATAACACCAATTATAGGTGCGATTTCGAACGTGCAAATGTACAAAATAAAATATACAAGAGCTTTTAACCCATTGATTAAATATTTATTTAAAATAAATTTTAAATAAATACCATTATAAATCAAAAACAACGAAAATGAAATAGTGTAGATGTTATCTAATGATAAATCACCAAAAATCATTATTAATAGAAAGAAATACAAATGAACAGAAAATAAATTTTTAATTCCAATTCTGTATCTGTTTACTTCGTTTAATTTTTTTTTGAACTTAAAAATCAATGAAAATATATTCTCAAGAATAAATTTTAATAGTATCAAAACGCTTAATCCTATACAAAGTATAATAAAAAATTCTTTTTGATTAGTCATATATTTACCTTTAAATAATATAAATAAAAATAAAGCTGTAGTCAATATTCTAAAAAAAAACATTGTTATATTATTTGGAGTAAATAACGAAATTGTTTCTCCAGATCTGTAATGAAAGTAACGGTGAATATTCCAAAATGAAAATAAATATTGAAATCTATCTCCAATATATAATCTTGAAAATAGCATAAGAACTGTTCCTAGAATTATAATTATTTTAACCCAATTTTGAATTGGGAAATCTATGATTTCTAGTTCATTCATCATTCAAAATTAATAATATTTTAATCCTTAATTAAATTTTCTTCTTAAATCTGTATTTTTGTAAAAAATAAAATGTCCAAAGCTCTTGTAATTGTACCGACTTATAATGAAGCTGATAATATTATTAATATTATTGAGAGTGTTCTGTCACTTTCTTTAGACTTTGATATTTTAATTGTTGACGATAATTCACCAGATGGAACAGGTTTTCTTGTAAAATCATTTGCTTTAAAAAATTCTAAAAGAGTATTTTTACTATCAAGAGATAACAAAGATGGATTGGGAAAAGCTTATACTGATGGGTTTAATTGGGCGCTAAAAAATAATTACAATTATATCTTTGAGATGGATGCTGACTTTTCTCACGATCCTATTGATTTGGTTAGACTGCATAATGAATTAAGTATTTCAAATTTTGATTTAGTGATTGGTTCAAGATACATTAACGGAATTAATGTTGTTAATTGGCCTTTAAGTAGGATTATTCTTTCCTACTTCGCTTCTTTTTATTCTAGAATTGTTACAGGTATGCCAGTGAGAGATGCAACATCTGGATTTGTAGGTTATAAAGCAAATGTTTTAAAAGAAATTAATTTAAATTCAATAATGTTCAACGGATATGCTTTCCAAATTGAATTAAAGTTTAAAGCTTTTAAGAAAAAATTTAAAATGCAGGAAATTCCAATTATATTTAAGGACAGAATTTATGGAGAGTCTAAGATGAATGGAAATATTATTTTTGAAGCAATTTTTGGTTTGATTATAATGAGGTTTAAAAGTTTGTTTAATAAATAATGAAAAAAATTCTTATTAAAAACGCAACAATTGTAAATGAAGAAAAGATTCTTAAATCCGATTTATTAATTATAAATGATATAATAAGTCAAATTAGTCCAAGTATTTCAACTCCAAACGATTGTAAGATTATTGATGCCTCAGGAAAAATTTTAATTCCAGGACTAATAGATGATCAAGTTCATTTTAGAGAACCCGGTTTAACTCATAAAGCGACGATAAGTTCAGAGTCAAAAGCTGCTGTAGCTGGTGGAATTACATCTTTTATTGAAATGCCTAATACTATTCCTCAAACAACAACCATCAATGAATTAAACAAAAAATTTGAAATAGCTGACAAAAGTTCATACGCAAATTATTCATTTATGTTTGGAGCAACTAATTCAAACCTTGATGAAATAAAAAAAGTAAATAAAAAGGAGGTAGCAGCTTTAAAAATATTTTTGGGATCTTCAACAGGTGATATGTTAGTTGATGACCAACAAATTTTAAAAGATATTTTTTTAAGTACTGATTTGATTATTGTTGTGCACAGTGAAGATGAACAAATAATTAATGAAAATTTAAAAAAATTTAAAACAAAATATAATTCAAATATTCCTTTTGATTGTCATTCAAAAATAAGGTCTGAAGAAGCATGTTTAAAATCAACAAAAAAAATAATAAAACTTGCAAAAGAAACTAATGCTAGACTACACGTTTTTCATTTGTCAACTAAAGCTGAATCTTTGTTATTTCAGAATGATATTCCTTTAAAGGAAAAAAAAATAACTTCAGAAGTTTGTGTTCACCACTTATGGTTTAGTGATAAAGATTATCAGGAAAAACAATCTTTTATTAAATGGAATCCGGCTATTAAAACAGATAAAGACAGGGAAGGACTTTGGGATTCTTTATTAGAAGATAGAATTGATGTGATTGCCACTGATCACGCCCCACATACATTGGAAGAAAAATCTAAACCATATTTAGATTGTCCCTCTGGCGGTCCATTGGTACAACATGCTTTAGTCTCAATGATTCAACATCATTTGAATAATAAAATATCTCTTGAAAAAATAGTGACTAAAATGTGTCATAATCCTGCAATACTATTTCAAATTAAAAAAAGAGGTTATATAAGAAAAGGCTATTATGCAGATTTGGTTTTAATAGACATGAATAAGTCATGGACGGTGAAAAAAGAAAATATTTTGTACAAATGTAATTGGTCACCATTTGAAGGTTTACAATTTGATTCTCAAGTCACACATACTATTGTAAATGGAAAATTAGTTTATGAAAACGGATTGTTTAATTCAACTTTAAGCGGAAAAAAATTAACTTTTAATAGATGAAAAAAATATTCATTTTACTAATTTTAATAATATCTTGTTCTGATCAAAACAGTCCGACTGATTTAATGTCTGAGGAACAAATGGTAGATTTTCTTTTAGATATAAACATCATTAATTCAAGTAGGGCCTATCGAAATAATTCAGATTTAAATTATTACAATATAAAAGATACATTTTTATACAAAAAGCATAATATAGACAGCATACAATTTGTTAATAGTAACAGTTATTATTCTTCAAAACCAAAAAAATACTTAAGAATTTATTCTCAACTTCAAAAAAAAATGAGATCTATTAAAGACTCCATTGAAATTGAATTAAATAAAGAAACCAGAGAAATTAAGGACTCATTATCATTAATTAATTAAGCTTATAGTTCTCACAAGTTTCTTTAATTGACTTTTCTACATCTATAAATTTATAATCTAGAGCAGATGTTATTTTCTTGTTTGAATATTCGTTTTTAGAGTGACTAGACTCAATGATAGAACTACTTAGCCTTCTTCTTTTATTAAGAGAAAAACTTCTAACAGCATCTAAGATTAGTGCTAATATCATTAAGCTTTTACTGGCTTTTTTTTGAGGTGTTTTTAAATTCAAATGATTGCAAACAGAAAAAATAAAATCTTTTTGAGTCCAGTTTTCAGCAACAAGTAAAAATCTTTCAGAAAATATATTTTTATCCATTAATTCTCTCATAATCTTTACAACATCTTTTACACAAATAAATCCTGTAATGCCTGGCGGATAGTAGTTCATTCCTCTGCTTATTTGAGTGATAAAAGCTCCACTTCCTCTTTTCCAAAAACCACTTCCAATAATTACACCTGGATTGACTATAACAGCGTTTAATCCCTCTGATATTCCTCTCCAAACCTCTAATTCCGCATCATGTTTTGTTTTAGAATATGGGTTATTATTTTCATTCCATTTACATTCTTCATCAATCATAATATTTTTTCTTTCACCTATTGCTGCAATTGTACTTACATAACAAAATTTATTAATTTTCTTATCAATGGCAGAATTAATCATATTAGCAGTTCCTTCAACATTGATTTTTTTCATAGCGTTTAAATCCTGATTACTAAAAGAAATAAAGGCTGCACAATGATATATTTCATTTATATCTTTTAAAGCAACATCAAGACTTGTTATGTCATTAATATCTCCTTCAACCCATTCAATTTTATCGAATAATTTTTTATAATCTTTTGAGTAATAAGAAAAAACTTTTCTTACACTTTCAGTTTTACTATTTTTTCTATGTAAGGCTCTTACTTTTTTATTTTCTTTTACAAGAGAATAGAGTAAATGACAACCTACAAGTCCAGTTCCTCCAGTTACTAATATCATTATGTAAAAATACTATTTTTTGGTTTACTTTTTTCTTAAAGACAAGAGGTATATATTTGTTAAAATTTAAGCTGTGTCAAAAAACTTTATTAAAGAATTAGAATGGAGAGGAATGCTTCAAGATTCCATTCCTGGTTGTGAGGATCAGTTACTAGAAAATTCCTGCAGTGGATATATTGGGTTTGATCCTACTGCTGATTCTCTTCACATTGGTAGTTTGGTTCAAATTTTAATTTTAATGCATTTTCAAAAATGTGGTCACAAACCTATAGTTCTGGTTGGTGGAGCAACAGGTATGATCGGTGATCCCTCTGGAAAATCAAACGAGAGAAACTTATTAAGTCAAGATGATTTAGATAAAAATATAAATGGCATTCATAAGCAGTTGTCTAAATTTTTAAATTTCGATTCTGATAAAAAAAATTCTGCTGTTTTATGCAACAATAATGATTGGTTTAAAGATATTAATCTAATTGATTTTATTCGCGAAACTGGAAAGTATATTACTGTAAATTACATGATTGCAAAAGAATCAGTTAAAAAAAGATTAAGTAAGGATTCTACAGTAGGTATGTCTTTTACTGAATTTTCTTATCAGTTAATTCAAGCTTATGATTTTTACCACCTGTTCTCTGAAAAGAATTGTAAAGTTCAAATGGGTGGAAGTGATCAATGGGGAAATATAACAAGTGGAGTCGAGTTAATAAGAAAAAAAAGTGGAGAAAAAGCTTATGCTTTAACTTGTCCTTTAATTACTAAAGCAGATGGAACTAAATTTGGTAAAACAGAAGACGGAAATGTTTGGTTAGACCGAAATAAGACATCACCCTACAAATTTTACCAATATTGGCTTAATGTTTCTGACGCTGATGCAAAAAAATATATTAAAATTTTTACTTTTTATAGTGAAAATGAAATAGAAGAATATATAAAGACACACGATGAAGCACCTCATCAAAGATTTCTTCAAAAAACTATAGCAAACTATCTTACAAAATTAGTTCATAGTGAAGAGGATTTAGACAAATCAATAAAAGCATCGAATATTTTATTTGGAAAATCTACGTCTAAAGACCTGAGCGATCTTGATGAAAAAACATTTTTAGATATTTTTGAAGGTGTTCCAAGCACAATTATTTCATTTGATGAAATAAGACAGCCGTCTACCGTTCAAGAATTTCTTTTCAAGGCAAAATTTTTGTCCTCAAAATCTGAAATTATAAGGGCTTTGAAACAAAATTCTATTTCAATCAATAAGGAAAAAGTAGATGCATCTTACAGTATTTCAAAAGAAAATTTAATTTGTAATAAGTATATTTTAGCACAAAGAGGAAAGAAAAATTATTATTTAATTTCTTTTAATTAAACATTAAATTACATCCTCTAATTTCAGAATTACTTAATCTTCCTAAAACTTTGAAAGATGAATCTTGATAAACTTCACCTATATCATCACTAGCTATAAAAGAACAAGAGTTTATATTAGCTAAATCAATAAAGTTTAAGGCGCCTTTTCCTTGTAAATTGACAGATAATGGATTATTTATGTCTCTTACTAAGACTTTTAACCATGAAGGACTTCTAAAAATTCCATTTCTATTTGAATAGGCTTGAGAAAGAAGTTCAGTCATACCATATTCAGATTTAATATTATTAGAGTTAAACCCTTTTTTAAGTTTATCGTGAAGTTCTTCTCTTGTAATTTCTTTTCTTCTTCCTTTCATTCCTCCAGTTTCAATTATAACTAGATTTTCAGTCTTCAATGAAAAATTTTCTATAAAATCTAGCAGAGCATAACTAACACCAATAAGAATTATTTTTTTTTCTGATTTTTCAAGTTTCAGTATTAAATCATATAATTTTTTATAGTCATTTAAATAAAATCCACTTTCTTTTCTGTTTGATTTTTGTATCAAATAATCTACCATATAAATCAAGGAAGAATTTCCTTGTTCAATGTAAGATGGAAGAAGGCCTAAGAATACAGTATTATTAATTGAGCCAAAATTTTCTTCAAAACATTGAGTAAAGCTTTGAATATAAATATTTATGTCTTTTATATAATGTACACTTCTTTTACCTCCAGTTCCACTACTTTTAAATGAATGTGAGTGTTTATTGAATGAGGAAACAGTATAATTTTTAAAAAATTGAATCGGTAAAAACGGAATATCTTTTATGTCTCTAATCGATTTGACATCAACATTAATTAAATCGCAATATTGAGAATAGACACTATTATTGTTATATTGAAACTTAAAAATTTCAATTGCCTTTTGATTAAAATTATATGTTGAACTTGACTTGAACAATTTTTTTTCAAATTTAATTAAATCAAAAAACAATTGCAGTAATATTAAGTTATTGTTAATAAAAGAAAATATAATACTCTAAACATTTAAATTTGTTTTAAAATAATAATGTCAAAAATTCCAAAAATTTTAATAGTTGATGATGATCCTGATATTGTAGAGATTTTAAGGTACAATTTGTCTATGGCAGGATACCAAGTTAAAAGTGCTTCAAACGGTAAGGAGTGTGTTAAAAAAGCAAAATTATTTCTACCGGAAATTATTTTGCTTGATGTGATGATGCCTGTAATGGGAGGTATTGAAGCTTGTTCAATATTAAAAGAAATTCCTTCACTAAATAACACGAGAGTTATTTTTTTAAGTGCTAGAAGTGAAGATTATACTCAACTATCCGCCTTTGATGCAGGTGCTGACGACTATATTTCAAAGCCTGTTAAGCCAAAAATTTTATTAAAAAAAATAGCTTCCATAATTAAAAGAATTAATTTAAATGAGGATAATCAACACATTTTAATTTTTGAGGATTTTGTAATTGACAGAAATAAATTTTTAATTATCAAGAATAAGATAGAAATAAATCTCCCTAGAAAAGAATTTGAATTACTTTTTCTTTTGGCATCAAAACCAGGAAGTGTTTTTACAAGAGATGATATAATGAATAAAGTTTGGGGATCTGAAGTAATTGTTGGAGACAGAACAATTGATGTACATATTAGAAAGTTAAGAGAAAAAATAGGAGATTTGTATTTTAAAACTGTAAAAGGTGTTGGATATAAGTTTGTTCAATAGATTATGTCATCATTTAATAAAATAAAATTTAGATCTTTTTTATTCTCAATAATATTGAGTTTAACAGTTACTGTAATTGTTAATTTATTTTTCTATTTTGACGGTGAAAATATTTTAAATTTTTATAAAAATTTTCTCCTCTTTTCCTTATTGCTCTTAGTTTCTAGTGTGTTGACTAATCTCTATATTAAGCTTTTTGTATCACAAAAAGTAAAGGACATATTAGGCCAATTAATTCCTGAAAAAGAAATTAGTGAGCAAAAATTAATCTCTACTAATATGGAAGAGTTAGTTGAGCAATTAAAAAATTACTCTAAAGAAAGCCAAACAGAAATTAAATCAATGCAAGAAAAAGAAAATTTCAGAAGAAATTTTATTGGAAATCTTGCACATGAGTTGAAAACACCGTTGTTTACCTCCCAAAGTTATTTATTGACTTTAATTGATGGCGCTTTAAAAGATGAAAACGTTAATTTAAAATATTTGAAAATTGCTGAAAAAGCTATAGAAAGATTAATATTTATAGTTAAAGATTTAGATTTAATTACCAAGTTGGAATCGAATGATTTGAAAATAAATCCTGCAGATTTCAATATTGTTTCTATTATTTATAATGTTTTTGAAATGCTAGAAATTCAGGCTTCTAAAAAAAACATAAGTTTGATTTTAGACAATAAAGCTAAAAAAATTAATGTTTTTGCAGATCAAGAAAAAATACATCAGGTATTAACTAATTTAATTGAAAATTCTATTAAATATGGTAGGGAAGATGGTACTACTGAGGTTTCTATTGAAAATATTATTGAAAATAAATTAATTATTAGAATTACCGATAACGGTAATGGAATAAAAAAAGAACATTTTGAAAGATTATTTGAGAGATTTTACAGAGTAGACAACTCCGGAAACAGAACAACAGGTGGTTCCGGTTTAGGGTTAGCCATTGTCAAACACATAATTGATGCACATAAAGAAAAAATATATGTTGAGAGTGATTTTGGGATTGGTTCTGAATTTTCTTTTTCACTAGAAAAATCTAATTAATAATTAAATAACAGATTTTGGGAAGTAAAAACAAGCTTAAAAGATTTATTGAAAATGAGAGTTTTCAAAATGTTATTCAACCAACTAGAGATGAATTAATATCAAAAAAATTTAAATTAATTGGAAAATGGAATGAGTTAATTTTTAAAAATACAAATCCAATTATAGTTGAGCTTGGGTGTGGGAAAGGTGAATACACAACTAATTTAGCTAAGTTAAATCCCGATAAAAATTTTATTGGAATCGACATTAAAGGAGCTAGATTTTGGAGAGGAGCTAAAACTGCAATTGAATCGAAATTATGTAATGTATTTTTTATTAGGACTCAAATAGAACTTTTAAATTATATTTTTAAGACAAATGAAATAGATCAAATTTGGTTAACATTTCCAGACCCACAGATAAAATTTCAAAGACAAAAGCATAGATTAACTAATCCAAATTTTCTTTCTTTATACAAGAATGTTCTTAAGCCTGGCGGAATAATGCATTTAAAGACAGATAGTGAATTCCTTCATGGTTACACACTTGGACTTTTAGAAGGCATGTCAATCAAGCCATTATTTTCTAATCATGATGTATATAAAAATAAAAATGCACCTAATGAAGTAGTTAATATTCAGACTCATTATGAAAGTATTTATTTAAAAGTCGATAAAAAAATCACCTATTTAAGTTTCAGCTTCAATGATTAAAAAAAATAAATCAGATTTTTTTGAAAATGTTTATGCTGTAGTTAAAAAAATTCCATTTGGAAAGGTTACTACATATGGAGCTATTGCTAAATATTTAGGTTCTGCTAAAAGCGCAAGAGTTGTTGGTTGGGCTATGAATGCTTCGCATATAAATAAAGATATTCCTGCACACAGAGTTGTTAACAGAATAGGATTGTTAACAGGAAAAAAACACTTTTTTGGAATAAACCTTATGAAGCAGCTTTTAGAAAGTGAAGGTTTAATAATTAAAAATGATCAAATACATGATTTTAAATTATTTTTTTGGGATCCAAATAAAGAATTAGAATAGTATATTTGCAATTTAGAATCATTTTAAATATTAATGTTAACAAAAAATAAAATTTCTGAAATATTAAGTAATGTTTACTTTGATAGTAATAAAAAGGATATTATAAGTAATGGATCAGTCAAAAATATAGTAGTTTTTGATAAAGAAATTATTATTGATTTGGAGATTTTAAAACCAACTCTACAATCCAAAAACACTATTAAAAGAAAAATTGTAGATTCTCTTAATGATAATCTAGATTTTAATATTGATGTTAAAATTAATTTTATATTAATTTCAGAAAAAGAACCTACTATATATAATTCAACAAAAGAAATTAAAAATATTTCTAATATTATTGCAATATCCTCTGGTAAAGGTGGGGTTGGAAAATCTACAGTAACCGCTAATCTGGCCGTTTCATTATCTAAAATGGGATTTAAAGTAGGGATTTTAGATGCCGATATTTATGGCCCATCAATTCCAGAAATGTTTGATGTTTCTGAGCAAAAACCACTCGCTGTTGATGTTGATGGTAAATCAAAAATGAAACCGATTGAAAATTATGGTGTAAAAATATTATCTATTGGTTTTTTTACTAAAATTGATCAAGCCGTAATATGGAGGGGTCCAATGGCTTCAAAAGCTTTAAACCAGATGATATTTGATGCTGATTGGGGAGTTTTAGATTTTCTTTTAGTAGATCTTCCGCCAGGAACGGGAGATATTCATTTAAGCATAATGCAATCTTTGCCAATTTCTGGAGCAGTAGTTATAAGTACTCCTCAAAAAATAGCTTTAAATGATGCTCGAAAAGGAGTTTCAATGTTTAAAAAAGAAAATATAAATGTTCCAGTTTTGGGCATAATAGAGAACATGGCTTATTTTACACCTGAAGAATTTCCTGAAAATAAATATTATTTATTTGGAAAAGAGGGAGCCAAAAATTTATCTTTAGATTTAAGAATTCCATTTTTAGGAGAAATTCCTATTATTCAAAGTGTAAGAGAGGCTGCAGATTTTGGAAGACCAGCCGCAATGCAAGAAAGTACTATTTCTGAGGACATATTCAAGAATGTTTCAAAAAACATGTTATCACAATTATTGATTAGAAATAAGGAATTGCCCGAAACGGAAATAGTTAAAATTACAACAATGTCTGGTTGTGTTAGTCAAAAATAAAATCATATGAAAAAAGATTTATTAATAGAAAAAGTTGAACAAGGTTTAAATGAAATTAGACCATTTTTAGAATCTGATGGTGGGAATATTGAACTAATTTCAATTGATAAAAACGTTGTCAAAGTAAAATTATTAGGAAATTGCGTTAGCTGTTCTGTTAATCAAATGACGCTCAAAAATGGAGTTGAATTAACAATTAAAAAATTCGCTCCTCAAATTGAGGAGGTTATTAATATTGATTAATGAATAAAATTGAAACGGATATTTTAATAATTGGAGCTGGTCCAGTTGGGTTATTTACTGTATTTGAAGCCGGTTTGCTCGGACTAAAATGTCATATTATTGATGCTTTGGCTAAACCAGGAGGACAATGTGTTGAATTATATCCCAAAAAACCTATCTATGATATTCCTGGAATGCCTGAAGTTTTGGCTGGTGATCTTATTGATAATTTATTAGAACAAATTAAACCCTTTAGTCCGGGCTATAGTTTAGGTGAGCGAGCTGAAAAATTAATTAAAAACGAAGATGATTCATTTGACGTAATTACAAATTCAGGAAAAATACATAATGCAAAAGTTGTTGCGATTGCTGGTGGATTAGGTAGTTTTGAACCTAGAAAGCCTCCAATAAAAAACATTTCTAATTTTGAGAATAAGGGGGTTGAGTACATGGTAAAAAATCCTGAAATATTTAAAGGTAAAAATATTGTTATTTCTGGGGGAGGAGATTCAGCTTTAGATTGGACTATAGAATTATCAAAAATTGCTAAAAGAGTTACGTTGGTGCACAGAAGAAACGAATTTAGAGGAGCTATTGATTCGGTTGAAAAGGTTCAGAAATTAAAAAATCAATCTGCTATTGATGTAATTACACCAAGTGAGGTAATTAAATTAAATGGAAGCGAAAAACTTGAAAGTATCGTAATAAAACATTTAGGTAATGAAAAGAATATTAAAACAGACTATTTTATTCCGTTGTTTGGTTTGATTCCAAAATTAGGAAGTTTATCAAATTGGGGTTTAGAGTTAAATAAAAACTCAATTGTTGTTAATAATAGCTTAGATTATCAAACCAATATCCCGGGTGTTTTTGCAATAGGTGATATAAACTCTTATCCTGGTAAATTAAAATTAATTTTATGTGGTTTTCATGAAGCTACATTAATGTGTCAATCAGCATTAAAAATTATAAATCCAAATAAAAAAAATATTCTTAAATACACAACAGTTTCTGGAGTTCAGGGTTTTGATGGTTCTAAAAAGAAAACTGACAACTCAATTATAAAGACAATAAATTAATGGATAACATATTTAAATTTAATTTAAGAGGTATTCATAACGTTAGCGGGCAATCAGGATGGAAATCTCCAAGTAATATTGCGCTTATAAAATATTGGGGAAAAAAAGAGATTCAAATTCCTTTAAACACATCCTTAAGTTTCACTTTGTCTAACTGTCACACTGAATGTGTTGTTAAGTATAAGCCATTAAAAAAATCAGTAATTAATTGTGATTTTAAATTACTTTTTGAGGGAAAAAGAGAGATTTCGTTTGAGCAGAAATTGAATTTATTTTTCAAAAGAATAGTTGATTATTGTCCATTTTTATTGGGTTTAAAATTAATTATTGAAACTAAAAATTCGTTCCCACACAGTAGTGGAATTGCTTCTTCTGCTTCTGCTTACAGCGCACTTTCATTATGTATAATGGATATTGAAAAAAAAATAAACCCAAAGATTAGTTCTGAGTATTTTTTTAATAAGGCCTCTTTTTTGTCAAGATTAGGCTCTGGAAGTGCTTCAAGAAGTGTTTTAGGTCCACTAGTAATATGGGGGAAAAACGATCTTTTTAAAAATAGTTCAGATTTATATGCTGTTAAGTATTTAAAGAAAATACATAATAACTTTAAAAATATTCAAGACACTATTTTGTTAGTTGATAAAGGAAAAAAACATATTTCAAGTACTGTGGGGCATGGATTAATGAACGATCATTCTTTTTCTGGTGATCGACTTAAACAGGTTGATAAAAATTTAAAACGTTTAAACAAAGTTTTAATCTCTGGCGATTTTGATACTTTCACTAATATTGTTGAGTTAGAAGCACTTACATTACATGCTATGATGATGACATCTAACCCATATTATCTATTAATAAAGCCAAATACTTTAAATATTATTAACGAAATTTGGAATTACAGAAAAAATACAAATTCTGAGTTATGTTTTACTCTTGATGCAGGAGCAAACATTCATATGTTATATCCAAAGAAAAATTTCACAAAGATTCAAAAATTCATTAATGAAAACCTATCTAAGTATTGTCAAAATGGTGAGTTTATAAATGACCATGTTGGTAATGGACCAAATAAATTATAATTTTACAAAATGAAAGCTCCTTTATTTTATTCAAAAATACTATTGTTTGGTGAATATGGAATAATTAAAAATTCTAAAGGCTTATCAATTCCTTATAATTTTTTTAAAGGTGGTTTAAAGATTGGAAATTTTGAAAATGGCACTGAAAAAGAATCAAATAAAAATCTTGTAGATTTTAAAAATTATTTAAAAACAATTAAAAGTTCTGTTGTTGAATTTGATTTTATTAAACTTAACAAGGATCTTAAAAACGGTATGTTTTTTGACAGCTCGATTCCTCAAGGATATGGGGTTGGAAGTAGTGGCGCTTTAGTTGCCGCTCTTTATGATAGATATGCATTAAATAAAATTACAGTTTTAGAAAATTTAACCAAGCCTAAAATTTTAATCCTGAAGAATATTTTTTCAAAAATGGAATCTTTTTTTCATGGAAAATCCTCAGGATTAGATCCGTTAAATAGTTATTTGAGTTTGCCAATTTTAATTCATTCTAAAAATGAAGTCGAAACAACAGGAATTCCATCTCAGACTTCAAATGGAAAAGGCGCTGTATTTTTGTTAGATAGTGGAACTTCAAGTGAGACTGCCCCAATGGTAGATTTATTCTTCAAATCAATGAAAAATAAAAATTATAATAAAATAATAAAAGAAAATTTTATTAAAACCACTGATGATTGTGTAGATGATTTTTTAAATGGCAATTTTAATTCATTGTTTACGAACATGAAAATTTTGTCTAAGGTTGTTTTAGAGAATTTTAAACCAATGATCCCTAAAGATCTTCATAAACTTTGGAAAAAAGGAATTGAGTCTGATGACTATTTTTTAAAATTATGTGGATCAGGTGGAGGTGGATATATACTAGGTTTTTCAAAGGATTTCCAAAAAGCTAAAGAATCTCTTTCTAATTATAAATTGGAAGTAGTTTACAATTTCTAATGTCCTTTGTTTATTTAAATAAAAGATTTTTATTTAAATTTTTAAGTTTGTTTTCTGTTGTTAGAGGTTATAATGTTCTATTTATTATAATTGCTCAATTTATTTCTTCAATTTACATTCTTTCTGAAAATAATAATTTTTATGAAGTTGTTTTTGATATTAATATATGGCTAATTATTTTTTCTTCTGCTTTTTCAATTTCAGCTGGTTATATTATAAATAATGTTTTTGATTCCGAAAAAGATTTAATTAATAGGCCTTTAAAAACTACTCTTGAGAAGGAAATTTCTGGAAGAACAAAACTTACAGTTTATGTTTTTTTGAATGTCGTTACATTAATTCTGGCTTTTTTAGTTTCCTTAAAAGCTCTGATTTTTTTCGGTATTTATATTTTTAGTATTATTATTTATTCCGTTAAAATTAGTAAGTATCCATTTGTAGGAAATATTTTTTCTGTTCTTTTATCAATTACTCCTTTTTTTGCAATTGTTCTATATTATAAAAATTATTCTAACGAAATTTTTTCACACGCATTATTTTTATTTTTTATAGTTTTAATAAGAGAAGTAATTAAAGATCTTGAAAATTTTGTTGGAGATTTCACATTAAATTATTTCACAATTCCTGTAAAATATGGAGAAAAAGTTTCTAAGTTTTATATCACTTTTTGTTCAGTTTTAGTATTTATTATTTCTTATTTAATATTAATTTCTTACGAGCTGTCTTACATGAAATATTTTTACTTATTCAGTTATTTTTTCTTTACTATATTCAACTACTTTCTTTGGAAGAGTCATTCAAAAGAAAAATTTCAATTTCTACATAATTCATTAAAACTTTTAATCGTATTGGCATTATTTAGTATAATATTGCATGGAATATAAAAATAATATGGAAAGTCAACTTGTAAGATTAAACAAATACATTTCTAATTCAGGTTTATGTACTAGGAGAGAAGCAGATGATTACATTCAAAGTGGTCGAGTTTTTGTGAACAATGAATTAGTTAAAAAACTTGGTTTGAAAATTTCTTTAAACGATGAAGTTAAAGTTGATGGAAATTTAATTTTACCTTATAATTTTCATTATTTGCTTTTAAATAAGCCATTAGATTTTGATTTTAATATCTCAGGAAAAAAAAATGTTTTAAATCTACTGTCATCTTTAAATGCTGTAAACTTAAGGCCTATTCAAACTACTGTCAAGCAATTTTCAGGTTTAGTATTAATTTCAAATGACAATCAATTTAATAATGATATTTCTAAAAGATTTAACTCATTTAAACAGCTATTTCATATTAAGTTAAAGAATGTCATTTCAATTGAGGATTTAAATTCTATCAAAAATTCATCAGACAGTAATAATATTGAAATAATTTCTATTGATTTTGTTACTGATGGATTAAAAAATGAATTGGGTCTTGAAGTTAGTTCTGCCAAACTATCTAGTATTTTAAATTTATTTGAGAAATATGGTCATAAAGTTGTTTCTATTGATAGAGTTATGCTTGCTGGACTCTCTAAAAAGGACTTGCCAAGAGGAAAGTGGAGGTTATTAAAAAAACAAGAACTTATAAATTTAAATTCTTTTTAATTTGAACTAGCCCAAATAAATCCTCTTGTTAGTAATTCCCATGCTTCTTCATGGGTTTTGAATTCATTTGGATTATGTCCTAGAGAAATGCAAAAAACTTTTCCTTCCCCAAATTTCTTTCTCCAAACTACAGGCATTTCGACATCTTTTATCCAAGGATAATTTTTACCATCAAATTTTGTTATAGCAAGCACTTCAATATTAGGGTCCAAGTGAAGGTAATACTGTTCTGTAAATATTTCAAAATCTTTTATTCCTTCAGTAATTTTATCCTTTAAAATTTTTACTTTAAAACTTACCATGCCGCCTGGATGTTCTACCCATTGTGCTCCGGTCATAAATTGATAATTTGTGCTATTCCTAAAAGAATCAATAATTCCACCGTGAGCTCCAGCAAATCCGACTCCTTTTTTAACAGCACTTGTAAGATTCTTTTCTTGTTGAGTTGTAATTTCCCCCATAGTTACAGACTGAATAATAAGATCAAATTTCAAAAGATATTCACTATCTGAATACGCATTTAGACTATTACTAACGGTAACTTTAGCATTATTTTCAATTAACCATGTTTCAACAATATCTGAAAAAAGCTTAGGATTGTGTCCTTCCCAGCCTCCCCAGACAATTAAAACGTTTTTATCTTTTATTTCTTGGGATTGAGCTAATTGTTGTGAAAAAATAAAAACAATAGTTAAACAAATAAAAAAATTCTTCATAATTTCAGTTAAGTTAAAATTAAATCATATTTAATGATAATGCACCATTATATTTTATAATAATGAATATTTAATTACAAATTTTAAAATTAAAATCGCTCATGAATAAAAGTTCAAGAAGAAAGTTTATAAAAAAATCTGCTATAATAGGATCAGGATTCTTTATAGTTCCAAGAAACGTATTAGGTGGTAATGGATATATCTCACCAAGTGACCAAATGCTAATAGCTGCAATTGGTTCTGGTGGAAAGGGAGGAGATATTAGAGATAGATGGGCTAGTAAAGAAAGAGTAGTTGCCTTGTGTGATGTTCATCCCGATGGTTCTCACGGAGTAATAAAATCTAGAAAAAAATATCCAAATGCTAATTTTTATCTTGACTTTAGGGAACTGTTAGACAAAGAAAAAGATTTAGATGCTGTAACCATTAGCACACCCGACCATACACATGGGATTATTGGAAATAACGCCATGAACAGAGGATTACATGTCTACATTCAAAAACCTTTAACACATAATATTGAGGAAGCTAGAATTTTAACTAAAACTGCCAAAAAAAATAAGGTTGTTACTCAGATGGGTAACCAAGGTGGATCAAGTTTAGGAATTAATAAAATAAAAGAATGGGTTGATACTAAAGCCATAGGTAAAATTAGCAAAGTTTATTCCTGGACAAATAGACCTGTTTGGCCTCAAGGATTTGAAATGCCTAAGCCAACAACATTAAAACCAGATAATTTAAATTGGGATTTATGGTTAGGACCAGCTCAATACAGAGGATACAGGCCTGAATTTCACCCTTTTAATTGGAGAGGATGGTGGGATTATGGAACAGGAGCTTTAGGTGACATGGGTTGTCATATTCTAGATGCACCATATAAGGCATTAGAGCTAGGTTATCCAAAAGATGTCGAATGTAGTGTGGCAAATATTTATGAAAAAATGTGGAGTGCTAATTACTATCCAGAGGGCCCACCTGCAGCGTCATTGATTACTCTGCATTTCGATAAGACGAGTAAAACAGATTCTAATGTAGAGTTGATATGGATGGATGGTGGAATAGTTCCCCCTAGACCAGAAATAATCCCTGCTGAAGATTATTTAGGAGAAGAAGGGAATACAAATGGAGTTCTAATGATCGGTGATAAAGGAGTAATTTCATGTGGTGTTTATGGGTTGAATCCAAAACTTTATAGAAAAGGTGAAAAAACATTACATTTTGACACTGACTCAGTTCAAAAAGAGGGCCTTGATCATATTCATCACGAGGAATGGATTAATGCTTGCAAGGGAGGTTATGGCAGTGAAGAGTATAAAAAACTAACATCACCAATTGAGTATTCAGGACCATTTACAGAAACTGTTTTGATGGGTAATTTAGCCTTGAGAAGTTATATGTTAAAGAAAGGAAATAAATTTATTGGCAGGAAAAAGTTACTTTGGGATGGTGAAAATACACGGATTACAAATTTTGAACCAGCCAATCAATTTGTCGGTAGAATAAGAAGAAAAGGTTGGGAATTATAAATTTTAAAACAATAAAAATTATGAAAAAAATATTATTATTAACATCGATTTTGATTTTATCTTGCAACAATAGTAAACAGAACAAAAAGTCGATTGATTCTATTCCAATGACTAAAATTAACAAGTCAAATATGGATGGTGAATGGGTCTCTTTGATTCAGCAAAATACAATGGATGGATGGCATTATTTTCAAGATAATGGAAAAAAAACAGGTTGGGACATTAAAGACGGTGTTTTAACTTTCACTTCAGCAAATGCTAAAGGCAAGGGTGATAAAAGTTTAGTTAGTGACAAAGAGTATACTAGCTTTAAAATTCATTTAGAATGGAAAGTAAGCCCTGGTTCAAATAGTGGATTTTTTTGGGGAGTAAAAGAGGATGAAAAGTATGAGTTTCCATTTGTTACAGGCCCTGAAATTCAGATCCTAGACCCTAAAAATCCAGATGGACCTCTAACTCAAGCAGGTGCATTATATGGGATGATAGCTCCTTCAGAATGGGTTACAAACCCTGCGGGAGAATGGAATACTTATGATATTACAATCAATCATAATATTAATAAAGGAACAGTTGTTCATAATGGCACAAAAATTGTTGAATTTCCTTTAAGTGGAGATGAATGGGATGCTATGGTAGAGCCAACTAAGTTTAATAATTGCGATCAAAAGCCCTGGCAAAATTGTGATTTTGGAAAATTTAAAACAGGAAGTATAAGTATACAAGATCATCCAGGTGTAATCTCATTTAGAAATATAAAAATTTTAGAACTTTAATAGATAATATGCAAATCAAAGAAAATTCAAAAGAATACGATGTAATTATAGTTGGGTCAGGTGCAGGAGGTGGAATGGCTTCAAAAATTTTATCCGAAGCAGGATTGAAAATAGCAGTAGTTGAAGCTGGTCCATTTTATGATCCGGCAAATCCAGATCAAATGACACAAATGAAGTGGGCTTATGATTCGCCAAGAAGAGGTGCGGGCACAACTAGACCTTTTGGTGATTTTGATCAAGCTTATGGCGGATGGGATATTGAAGGAGAGCCTTATTCTCAAAAGGGTGATACTGAATTTAGATGGTTTAGATCCAGAATGTTGGGTGGAAGAACAAATCATTGGGGAAGAATTTCATTAAGATTTGGTCCTGAAGATTTTAAAAAGAAATCAATTGATGGATTAGGTGAAGATTGGCCTATAGGTTATGATGATATTAAGCCTTATTACGATAAAGTGGATAAACTAATTGGAGTTTTTGGAAGTAAAGAAAATTTATATAATGATCCAGACGGATTTTTTCTTCCTCCTCCAAAACCAAGACTTCACGAACTGTTCTATATTAAAGGAGCAAGAAAAAGTAGCGTAAAAGTAATGCCTTCACGACTTTCTATTCTAACTAAAAGAATAAACAATGAAAGAGGTGTTTGTTTTTATTGTAGACAGTGTGCAAGAAGCTGTTCAGTTTATGCAGATTTTTCAGCTGGTTCATGTTTAATTTTTCCAGCTCAAGATAATGGAGGTCAAATAGACTTATATGTTAATTCAATGGTTAGAACAGTTACAACTAATGAAGAGGGTAAAGCAACAGGAGTTTCATTTATTAATAAAGAAGATAGAACTGAATATAAATTAAAAGCCAAAGTAGTTGTATTAGCTGCATCAGCTTGTAGTAGCGCTCGAATTTTGTTAAATTCTAAGAGTAAACAACATCCAAACGGACTAGGTAATAGTAGCGATGTTGTTGGTAAATATTTACATGATTCAACAGGGGGAGGTAGGATGGCTTTTTTACCTGAACTTGTAGATAGAAAAATTTATAATGAAGATGGAGTTGGAGGAATGCATGTTTATTCTCCTTGGTGGCTCGACAATAAAAATTTGAATTTTCCAAGAGGATATCACATTGAAGTTTGGGGAGGTATGGGAGCTCCCTCATATGGATCAGGATTTAATGTAAATGATTTAAATAAATTTTTTGGAATTAAAGTTGGTGGTTATGGAGATATGCTAAGAACTGATATGAGAAAATACTACGGAACCGTTTTAGGAATGGATGGAAGAGGAGAATCAATTGCTATGGAGAGTAATTATTGTGAAATTGATCCTGACAAAGTAGATGAGTTCGGTGTCCCTATCTTAAGGTTTAATTATAAGTGGTCTAATCACGAAGTAAATCAGGCAAAACATATGCAAGATACTTTTGAGGAAATTATTCATAATATGGGAGGTATTGCATTAGGTGATAAACCTGGAAAGGACAAAAATTATGGACTTACCAAACCTGGAGAAATTATTCATGAAGTAGGTACAACTAGAATGGGTAGTAATCCAAAAACATCTGTTGTTAATGAATTTGAACAATTGCATGATGTTTCAAATGTTTTTGTTGTGGATGCTGGCCCTTTTGTTTCTCAAGCAGATAAAAATCCGACTTGGACAATTATGGCTTTAGCATGGAGAACGTCAGATTACATAGTAGATCAGTTTAAAAAACAAAATTTCTAAATTATGAACAGAAGAGATAGTTTAAAATCATTAGTATTTGGCTCAATTGGGGTGGGTGTTTTACTCGAAGGTTGCGTTTCTGGGGTTGATAGTGAAACGGTAGCAAATTCTTTAAAAAAGTTTAATTATGGAAGAACTCCCAAAGAAAAAGAATATGATAAATTACTTTTTTCTCAAAAGTGTTTTACCAATAATCAAATGACATTAATATCTAAGATTAGTAATTTAATACTTCCTCCAAATGAATTTGGATCAATTAATGATGCAGAAGTGCCTGAACTAATTGAGTTTATGGCCAAGGACATACCTAGTTACGAAACACCTTTAAAAGATGGTTTAAGTTCATTAAATAATCATTCTAATAAAAAATTTAAAAAAGTATTTGTTGATTGCGATGAAAGTCAGCAAAAATCAATATTAGATTTAATGGCTTATCCGGACCCTGATTTGTCAAGTTCAGAACAAACCGATGATATTAAATGGTTTACATTGTTTAGAAATTTAACAATGACAGGTTACTACACTTCAAAAGTTGGAATTGAAGAATTAGGTTATAAAGGGAATACACCAAATGTTTGGGATGGTGTTCCTCAGGATGTATTGGATCAGTATGGATTATCTTATGATCAAGATTGGTTAGATAAATGTGTAGATCAGACAAAAAGAAATGATGTTGCCGAGTGGGATGAACAGGGGAATTTGATTAGTTGATAATAGTGTAAAAGCAAAAAGTCTCTAAAATTAGAGACTTTTGTGGTACCTCCAGGAATCGAACCAGGGACACAAGGATTTTCAGTCCTTTGCTCTACCAACTGAGCTAAGGTACCATTGCTTTTTTTTTGCAAGAGCAAATATAAATTCTTTTATTAGAGAAGCAAAAAATCATTTAATAAATCTTCTTTATTTTTGAACTTAAATACAAATAAATTGAATTTAGTAATAGATTTAGGAAATTCCTCGCTTAAAGTTGCGCTCTTTGATAAAAACTTAATGATAAGTAAATTCATTTACACCAATCAATCATTGAGTATTATTTCAGACCTTTTCAAAAATAACGTTATTAATAATTCTCTTATTTCTAATGTTTCAACTATTGATAAAAATATTTTAGATTTTTTAAAAATCAATTCTAATTTAATTTCAATCAATGAATCTACTGATTTACCATTTATAAATTTATACAAAACTAAAAACACATTAGGTCATGATCGAATTGCGCTTGTAAGTGCAGCAGCAATTGATTTTCCAGATCAAAATATATTAATTATTGATGCAGGAACTTGTATAACATATGATTTTAAAAATACTAAAAACGAGTATTTAGGAGGTGGAATTTCACCTGGAATTCAAATGAGATTTAAATCTTTGAATTCGGAAACATCTAACCTTCCTTTGTCA
>CBFHJJ010000021.1:0-27215 GCA_965655865.1 Flavobacteriaceae bacterium
ATTCAATAAAATCATTTTATTAACTTCATGCCATCGCACCGGTTGCTCCTAGTCCATTCTATCGCTAATCCAACTATTTAAATAATTCTAGGAGCATCGCAGAGTAGCTATGTCGGGAAAGGATAAGCGCTGAAAGCATATAAGCGCGAAACCTACCACAAGATGAGATTTCTTTTAAGGGTCGTAGGAGACGACTACGTTGATAGGTCACAGGTGTAAAGGCAGTAATGTCATAGCCGAGTGATACTAATTACCCGTAGGCCTATCGTGCAACTTTTTCTTACTATTGTTTTTTATACAATGCTATTTTTAAATCTTAAATTTTAATATGTTAACTTATTGTGTTTTACCCTGTAAAACAACTCACTTTATGTGAGAAACTCTAGGGTGGTTATTGCATTAGGGCTCACCTCTTCCCATTTCGAACAGAGAAGTTAAGCCTAATAGCGCAGATGGTACTGCCATTTGGTGGGAGAGTATGTCACCGCCTTCTTCGAATCCCGGTCATTAATTTGACTGGGATTTTTTTTTAAAAATAATTATGAGACGCGGAGATTTGTTTTCAATAAATTCATTTAAATCATAATCACCAAATATTTCAATAATTTCAAGATTTGTTTTTTTAAAATAATTTTCAAAATCTTTTAAAGACAATGTGTTTACTGATTCTTGAAATTTATAGTCTTTGTTCTTGTCTTTAAAGAATATTTCTTTAGTTACAGAAAGCTTATTAATCTTTCTTTTGATCATAAACTTTAGATTACCTATAATAACTTGTTCATTCTTAACTAAATTTTTCTTTACGGTTTTTATATTTAAAAAATCTATAACTCCTGTCCCATTACTTTTTAGATTTTCTTCCAATGATAAAAGTATTTCTAAATCTTTTTCTCTTTCGTAATATCCAAAACTTGTAAATAGATTCAATACTACATCAAATTCTGTATTAAGTGGTTTCGAAATATCGTGTACTTTAAATTTAAGATTAGAATTTTCAAATTTTTTCGCAAATTTTATACTGTTTTTTGATAAATCTATTCCAGTTACTATGTGTCCTAATTTTTCAATTTCTATTGAATGTCTCCCTTTTCCGCACCCAGCGTCTAGTACTTTTGAATATGAATTTAGATTTATATGTTTAAGTAGTTTTCTTATAAAAATTTTAGCTTCCTTGTGATTTCTGTTTTTATATAAAATATGATAATATTTTGAGTCAAACCAATTATTGTATTTAGTATTCAAATCTATTTATATTTTTTATAGTTAATTGGTTCAAAAATAAAGTATTTTTAATGATAATTATGAGTGATAATAATGATTTTAAAATGGTTGCGAAAACATTCTTTGGATTGGAGGAAGTTTTGTCTAATGAATTATTGAGTTTAGGAGCTAAAAAGATAGAAAAAGGAGTTAGAAACGTAAGTTTTTTTGGTGATTTAGGTTTTTTATATAAATGTAATTTGTCATTAAGAACAGCTATTAGAATTTTAAAACCAATTGCTTTTTTTAATGTCGAAAATGAAAAGGAGTTGTATACCTCTTTTTATAATTTTAATTGGGAAGACTATTTATCTTTAGATGATACCTTTTCAATAGAATCTGTTTTGAATTCAGATTTTTTTTCTCACTCACTTTTTGTTTCTCAAAAAGCTAAAGATGGAATGGTAGATAGGTTTAGGAAACTATTTAAAAGACGCCCTAACGTAGATTCTATTAGCCCTGATATTAAAATAAATATTCACATAAGGGATAATAAATGTACAGTTTCTTTAGATTCTTCAGGAAAGCCATTAAATCAAAGAGGTTATCGTTCACAAACAAATATTGCACCTATAAACGAAGTGTTGGCTGCAGGTATTATATTATTAAGTGACTGGGATTTAGAATCAGATTTTTTAGATCCTATGTGTGGAAGTGGTACATTCTTAATCGAGGCTGCCATGCTAGCTACTAATTATCCTCCTAATATTAATAGATCAAATTTTTCATTTAAAAATTGGAAGGATTTTGATTTAGACTTATTTGTAACAATTACAAAATCTGTTCAAAGTAAAACTAAACCTTTTAATTATAAAATTTCGGGTTTTGATAAATCCCCATCTGCAATTTCAAAGTGCAATCAAAATATAATTAATGCAGGTCTTGATGATATTATTTCTATTACTAAAGAAGATTTCTTTAGATCAAAAAAAAATAATGATAATTTTCTTCATTTAGTTTTTAATCCACCCTACGGGGAGAGATTACGGATAGATATAGAATCTTTTTATAAAAAAATAGGTGACAAACTTAAAACTGATTATCCTAATTCGAATGCTTGGTTTATTACTTCAAGTGTTGAGGCTTTAAAATATGTTGGACTTAGACCCTCAAGGAAAATTAAACTTTTTAATGGTAAATTAGAAAGTAGATTAGCTAGATATGAAATTTACAGTGGCTCAAAAAAAGCAAAAAAAAATATTTATTAATTTTTAACTTTTCTAAATAAAGGAATTTGATATTGAATGGTGTAAGAAAATCCAACACCAATGTTATTGTTTTCTAGAACTTTATTAAATCCAGGTATATATAAATTGCTAAAATTTTCAGGTCTTTTTTGGCTTAAAAATCTGTTAACATTTAAATTTAGACCCATGTAAAAGTTCTTTATTACTTGAGCTTTAAACCCTACAATGAATTCTAACCATTTTGCATTAAGATTTTCATAAGAACTAGAGCTAATAATATTATTTTGGTTCCAATATTGGTCAATATTATAGATTGTAAATGAATTTAATTGGTGATCAAATTTTGATGAGCCGTATCTAAAACCTATATAAATTTCATTTTCTAAATTCTGTATGTTTTTGAAAACATTATAATTAATACCTGCTTTGTAAAATGATCCTTTTGTTTTAAAATTTAAAACTTCATTGTTAACTAATTTTTCTTCACTACCTAACTCAATAGCTATATATATTTTATCTAATATTCTATAATCCCCAATAAAAACTAACCCTTTATATTCGGGTTCTGTCAACATTCTTATTTGTTTACTGATATCTAATCCAATTTTAATACCAAAAGTCGATTTATTAATACTATCTATTTCATTTTCTTTTTGTGAAAAAAGAGAAATACAGTTTATAAAAACAAAAAAACTAATAAAATATTTTAACATGTATGTTTTTTTCATCAGTAATATTAGTACTAATTAATTCAGTGTTTAAAATCCAATTATCAGAGTCGTTTTCAATAATTAAATCTTGAATTTCATATGTTGTGATAAATCCACACGCTCTACTTATATAATTCCAATTATAATTATAATTAAAATAAATCTTATCCTTATTTCCAGAAGCAGGTGTATTTTCATTAAAATCTTTTGTTAAACTGTAAACTGTTAAGTTTTCTGAATTTTTTAAAGGAATTCCTATTGAGTCAATAGTTTGATAGATATAAATTTCTTCGTTGGAAAGCCCTTGAATTTTTAAATTATCAACTTTTTTTAGTTCACCTGTGTTTTGGTCATAGAAACCTAGAATAAGTTTTGGTGTATCTTCTGTAGAGCTAAGACAAATATCATCTGGCTCACAGGAAATTAAAAACAAAAATAAGCAGATTAATAAAGATTTATTTTTCAAAGACATTATTTTAGTTCCAAAAGTACAATATTTTCTACATGATCAGTGTGAGGAAACATATCTACCGGCTGAACCTTAATTATATTATATTTTTCTTTTAGTAATTCTAAATCTCTACATTGTGTTGAAGGGTTACAGCTTACATAAACTATTTTGGGTGTGTTAAGTTTTAAAATTTCCTTAATAACATCTTTATGCATTCCCTCTCTGGGAGGGTCAGTAATAATCACATTAGGGTTACCGTGTTTTAAAATAAAATCTTTGGTAAAAATATTTTTCATGTCACCAAATTCAAAAACAACATTATCAATCTTATTTTCTTTTGCACTATTTGTTGCGGAAATCACTGCTTCTTTAACACTCTCAACCCCAACAACTTTTTTTGATTGTTTGGCAATAAATTGAGAAATTGTTCCAAGACCAGAGTACAAATCATAAACAATGTCATTTTTTTTAATTTTAGCATACTCTTTTATAATTTCGTATAACTTTAAAGTTTGTTGAATATTTGTTTGAAAAAAAGACTTTGGATATATTTTGAATATTAATGAATTAATTTTTTCTTCTATATAATTTTTTCCATTAAATAGTTTAATTTCTCTATCATATATACTGTCATTTTCTTTATCATTAACTGTGTAGAGAAGTGAATGAATTTCATCAAATGATTCTTTAAGAAAATGCATTATTAGGTTTATGTTTTTTTTGTCGTTTTCAAAAAATTGAACCAGAACCATAAATTGATTCATACTAGTGTTTCTTATTGTTAAAGTTCTAAGTAATCCTTTTTTTAATCTTGTATTGTAGAAGGAAATATTGTTTTTAATTGCAAATTGCTTTAATGATAATCTAATTTTATTTGATGGTTCGTTCTGAAGGTGACATTTTTCTATATCAACAATTTTATCCCACATTCCAGCTTTATGAAAACCGATTCCTCTTCTGTCAATTTTGTCGTCAGTATTTTTAATTTCAGATTCTGTTAGCCATTTATTTTCTGTAAAAGAGAATTCAAGTTTATTTCTATAAAAAAACTTATTCTCACATTTAATAATTGGGTTTATTTTAACATCGCTAAATATTCTCGATATTGAATGCTTGATTTTATTTTCTTTTAGTTCAGTTTGAAAATCATATGAGATGTTTTGAAGTTTACAACCACCGCATAATCCAAAGTGTTTACAGATCGGTTCAATTCTATTTTTAGAAAAAGAGTGATATTTTATGATATTTCCTAAGAAATAGTTCTTTTTCTTTCTGTAAGTTTTTATATCAACTATATCACCAGGAACTCCGTTTTTTACCATTAGAACAATTCCTTGGTCTGATTTTGCAATACTTTGTCCTTTTGATCCTAAATCAAAAATCTTAACTGAATCGAATATTTTGTTTTTTGACATTTTGTAAATTTAAAATGAAAAAATTGATATTATTAATTATATTTAAGATATTCCTTAAAACTTTATAATTATGAATAATCTTATTAAATATACACTACTATTATTTTTTATTTTTTCGATAAATCAAAGTTATTCTCAAAAAAATAAAAAAGATGTAAAAAATGAATTTACTCTTTATTCAGGCCTTAAGTTTAGATCTGTTGGACCTGCTTTTATGTCAGGAAGAATAGCTGACATTGCAATTAACCCTGATAATGAGAACGAATGGTACGTTGCAGTGGGTTCTGGAGGTGTATGGAAAACTGTCAATGCTGGAACTACTTGGCAATCGCTTACAGATAATCAGTCTTTTTATTCGACAGGAAGTATTGCTATAGACCCTAACAATACAAATACTATATGGCTAGGTACTGGAGAAAATGTTGGTGGAAGACACGTTGGCGTTGGAAAAGGAGTGTTTCTCTCTTTAGATGGTGGAAAAACATGGAAAAATAAAGGCTTAAATAAATCTGAGCATATTTCTAAAATTATAGTAAATAAAAAAAATTCAAATAACGTTTTTGTTGCTTCGCAAGGCCCACTTTGGTCAAGCGGTGGGGATAGGGGGCTTTATAAATCAATTAATGGTGGTGAAAGTTGGAGTTTAGTTTTGAGTGTAAACAAATGGACTGGTGTAACCGATGTGGTTGTAGATCCAAGAGATGAAAATATTATGTATGCAGCCACTTGGCAAAGACACAGAAATGTTGCGGCTTACATGGGTGGAGGACCAGGAACTAAATTATTTAAAAGCACTGATGGGGGTGATTCCTGGAAACAATTAAAAACCGGATTGCCAGCTGGAAAGCTGGGTAAAATTGGTTTGGCTATCTCTGAAATAAATCCTGATGTATTGTATGCAGCAATTGAATTAGATAGAAGAAAAGGAGCTGTATATAGATCATCTAATGGAGGAGAGAGTTGGAAAAAAATGTCCGATACAGTTTCTGGCGCTACAGGACCACATTATTATCAGGAGTTAGTTGCTTCTCCTCATCATTTTGATAAAATTTATCTAATGGATGTAAGAGTTCAAGTTTCTGATGACGGTGGAAAAACTTTTTATACAATGAATGAAGGAAATAAGCATTCTGATAATCACTCAATGACGTTTAAGAAAAACGATCCTAACTATTTACTTGTCGGAACAGATGGTGGAATTTATGAATCTTTTGATGATACTAAATCTTGGAAGTATGTAAATAACTTACCCTTGACTCAATTCTACAAACTCGCTGTAGATGACTCTTATCCATTTTACAATATTTATGGAGGAACTCAAGATAATAATACACAAGGTGGACCAAGTCGTACTTTCAGATCGAATGGTATAGTAAATAGTGATTGGTTTGTTCTTCTTGGAGGCGATGGTCATCAACCAGCAACTGAGCCTGGAAATCCTAATATAGTTTATGCTCAGTCTCAACAAGGTAATCTTCATAGAGTTGATAGAACTACAGGTGAAGCCGTATTTATTAAACCTTATTCTGGACTAAATGAAGATTTCGAGAGATTTAATTGGGATTCACCAATTCTGGTCAGTTCTCACAATTCAAAACGTTTGTATTTTGGTTCTCAAAGAGTTTGGAAGTCAGACGACAGAGGTGACAGTTGGACTCCAATTTCTAAAGATTTAACAAAAAATCAAGAAAGGTTAGAATTGCCTATTATGGGTAAACAACAGAGTTGGGATTCTGCCTGGGATGTTTATGCTATGTCCACATATAACACAATAACTTCATTAAGTGAATCTGCATTAAATCAAAACATTTTATATGCAGGAACTGACGATGGGTTAATTCATAGCACTAAAAATGGAGGTTCTTCTTGGACATCTATCACTGTCGATAAACTTCCAGGAGTCCCGAATTCTTCTTTTGTTAATGATATTAAAGCAGACCTTCATAATGATCAAGTAGCATACGTAGCATTAGATAATCATAAGTTTGGTGATTATAGTCCTTATTTATATAAGACCTCTAATGGAGGTAAGTCATGGAAGCCTATTGTCGATGGATTGCCAGAAGATACTTTTGTGTGGCGAATTGTTCAAGATCATATTGATCCAAATCTTCTTTTTTTAGCAACAGAATATGGATTATATTTTTCAAATAACCAGGGAGATAATTGGGTTAAATTTTCAAATGGATTACCTACAATATCTGTAAGAGATATAGCAATCCAAAAAAGAGAAAATGATTTAGTTTTGGCTACGTTTGGTAGAGGGTTTTATGTGTTAGATGACTTTAGTTTGTTAAGAAAATTAAATAAATCCAATAGTAATGAGGTTATATTATTTGACGTAAAAGAAGCACTTCAATATAATCCAATCAGATCCGGAACTTCTAGTCAAGGGTCATCTTATTATTCATCTAAAAACCCACCTTATGGTGCTATATTTTCTTACAACTTACCTGATTCATACAAATCCTTAAAATCCCTTAGATCTAAAAGAGAAAAAGAATTAGACAAATTAAATAAAGATATTCCTTTTGTAGGATGGGAGGAATTGGACAAGGAAATTAATGAGACTAAATCAAAAATAATATTAGAAATTAGAGATGATAACGGAGATTTAGTAGATCGAATTAATGGTTCAACTAAAAAAGGTATTAATAGGGTTTCATGGAATCTTTCGAAACCTTTGCCAACAATATTGGACTCAAATTCTAGGTGGTCTAGATCATCTATTACAGTGAAACCAGGAAAATACTCAGTACATCTTTTAGAATTAGTTAAGGATGGTGTTAATGAATTAACTAAGAGTAAAACATTTGATGTAAAAAGAATAAGAGAAAATGTATTAAAAAATCCTTTGAATTCTAAAATTGATGAATTCATATTAGAATTAAATAAATTTGAAATTGAGACATCAGTTAAGATCTCCAATTACATTAAGTCTAAGAAAAAACAATCTAGTTTCGATAATACTTTGAGATATGTAAAAAATATTGATTCTGATTTATTATATAAATTAAACGAATTAAAAGATCAAATGAATTTAATTGATGTTTTACTTTATGGAAATAAATCAAAAAAAGAGATAATGGAAAAAGATAATTCTCTTGTTTCTGAAAGAATTTCTATTGCGAAAAGAGGTCTTTATGGAAATTCATATGGACCTACCAAACATCATATGGATAGTTTTGATATTGCAAAAAATCAATGGGATAGTATTTTACCAAGAGTTGAAAAATTTATTAAAGCAATTGAAGATTTAAGTGAACAGTTAGAACAATTAGGAGCTCCTAAAATTCTGAATTAACATATTTATTAACCAATAAATCGACAACCAAATTATAGGTTTTTATTCCTTTAGTTTGATTGTTTGCTTTTAAATAAATATCATATGATTGTTTGAAGTATTTCTCTAGAGGATTTTTATATCTTTTCCAATTTTCAGATACTTCTTTGTAATTCTTTAAAACTCCTGTGTTAATTTTAATTATTAACTCATCATATGTTTTTTTGTCGTTTAAATACATTTCGTTCAACAAGTATTTTAATGCAAACGTGCTTCCACTATAATTTACGTATTCATTATCGGAATTTAGAGTAGCTTCTATACTTATATAATTTGCTTCGTTTTCAGCTGAATATCCTAGTTGGTGAGCAATTTCGTGACAAATTGTAGTAGGTATATTTAATTTTGCAATATTAGTGTTGATATGAGCTTCTAAGGTAAAAGGATTTATATATCCACTAAAACCCATATAAGAAAGCGGTAAACTGAACAAAGATTTTTTTATTGTTGGGTTTAATTTTTGATTTTTGTTATAACTCGAGTTTTTTATTGACTGTAAAGATTCAATAAACAAATCATTATCAAATTTTACTGAAATTGAATCGTTTATTGATATTTTTTTATGAATCTTATTGGTTTTATTAATATAATGAATAGTTGTTTTTTTAAGTTGATTTAAACTGTAACTTTTTGTATTTGTTAATTTTTCTTGAATAGGTATTCTATGGTAATTTAACCCCCACTGCATATTAAAAATTATATAAATTCCAAACAAAACCTGAAAATGAATCTTTATATTTTTTCTTCTAGTATTAGTTTTCTTTAGATTTAAAAAATAAACAATTGGAATAAATAAGTATAATAGGTCGCCTAGTGAAAATTGAAATTTATTAAAAAAAAATATTATATAATAAGAAATGTTTTTATAAACAAAATCAGAATAATAGTTTTCAATAAGATTTGGGTAACGTATTATGAATTGAAATAGTAGTAAAATAAAAACATATGGATAAAATGATTTTAATCTAAATAAAACAGAATAAAACTTCATTATTTATTTTAATTCTACAATTTCAACTTCGAAAATTAAATTAGATTTTGGTGGTATTTGCGGACTTCTGCCCATTTCTCCATACGCAAGATAATATGGAAGAAATAAAGTTGCCTTATCACCAACGTTAAGAAGTTTTAAACCTTCTTTAAATCCGGAAATCATTGAGTCTTCTGGTCCTATCTTAGCTGCAATTGGAGAATAACCACCTTGGTTTTTTTTAACAATATTTACTGTTTGATATTGTTCAGCAACCTCTAAGATACTAGTATCCAATAAAGAGCCATCTTCAAAATATACTGCATAATGAGTCATTACAGTTTTGCTATCATCAACTTTTTTCGAATTATCTGCCTTAAACGTTATAGTGTACTCTAATCCTGTTTTCGTTTTCTTAGCATAGGCCTTTTCTGATTCATGTGTTGTTTTTTTACCTATTCTAACGTTTTTAAGTAATTCTACTTTTTTTTGTTCAATCATTCTGTCTTCTTCAAAATGATTTGTAAATATTTTGGAAGCGTTAAAAGCTCTTGCTTCTCTACCTTTTCTAATTATAGAAACCTTTTTTATAGTGTCATTTTGCTCAATTAGATCAACAGTTTCAATTCCTTTAATGACTTTTCCAAAAACAGTATGTTTACCGTTAAGCCATGGTGTTTCTTTGTGAGTTATAAAGAATTGACTGCCATTTGTTTTAGGACCAGAGTTTGCCATTGATAATATTCCTGCAGAATCATGTAAAAGATCTTCTTTAAACTCATCTTTAAAGTTATATCCAGGACCTCCACGACCTGTTCCTGATGGATCTCCCCCTTGAATCATGAAATTTTCAATAACTCTGTGAAAAATTAATCCATCGTAGTATTTTTTATTTTTAAATTCTGGAAGAACTTCTTTGTTTTTTCCTTCACTTAGTGATACAAAATTAGCAACAGTGACCGGAGTCTCCTTAAATGTTAGATTGATCAAGATATCTCCCTTGTTAGTTTGAATATCAGCATATAGTCCTTCATTTAAATCTGGATGAGTGCTTGTACATGATGTGATAAGTATACTTGAAAATAAAATTATTGTGTATATATGTTTTTTCATTTATTTAAATTAATTTGTCTTTGTATTTAGGTAATGATTTTAAAAAATTTTCTATTGCGTTTTCAGCATTTCCTTCAAATTTTCCACCGGAAGCATTAATATGCCCCCCACCTGAAAAATGATTTTCAGCGTAAAGATTACAAGGAAAATTCCCTAATGATCTAAAAGATATTTTAACATTGTTAGAGATGTTTACATCTTCAATAAAAATTGCACAAAAAATCACTTCTTTTAGAGCTAGACCATAATTTACAATACCTTCTGAATCACCTTTTTTATAATTTAGTTTTTCTAATTCATCTCTTTTAAGTGACATGTAAACAGTGTTTAATTCTTTTATGTGAGTTAAGCTATTTAAAGCAGAGCCTAAAACTTTAAGCCTACTAGCAGATGAATCATTGTAAACCTTATTGTAGATGAGATTATGATCAATTTTTTTATCGAATAAATTAGAAATTATCTCATGTGTTCTAGAACTAACAGAAGAATATTGAAAAGAACCAGTATCAGTCATCATTCCTAGATACAGACATGATGAGATGTCTTTATTTAGTTTACTTTCAAAACCAATTAATACAAAGATTTCATAAAGCAGTTCGCAAGTCGAACCTGTTTTGGAATTTGAAAAAACTAAATCAGCATAATCCTTTGGATTTTGATGATGATCAATCATAACTGTTTTAGAGTTAGATTGATTTACTAATTCTTTAAGTTCTCCAATTCTATTTAGATCATTAAAATCAAGAGTAAAGATTAAATCGGAATTTGAAAGTAATTTTACGCATTTTTCTTTGTCATCATCATAATAATGTATGTCATCAAACCCAGGTGTCCAACTTAAAAAATCAGGAGCTTTATTTGGGCTAACTACTTGAGAGGATTTATTAATAATCTTAAGAACGTTATAAAGTGCCAAACAACTTCCGATTGCATCTCCATCTGGACTTGTGTGAGGGATTATGACAATATTTTCACTATCATTAATTAGCTCTTTTAGTTTTTTAATTTTTTCAAATTTCATTAAAACAAATATAAGCATTAGAATGAGATGATATGATTAAAATTTATTCTCAATTTTGTACATTTGGTATAAACTGTTTCAAATTGAAAGTCAATCTCTTTAAACTAAATAAAAACAAAAGATTTAATTATAATCCTAGGTATATAAAGGATAAATCTTTAGAAAATATTTATGATTTTGAATCAGTTTATGAAAAACAAAGAAAATATAGAAGTTCACACGATCTTTCATCAGTTTGGAAAGAAGATAGATATGCTTATAGAACCAGGTCAAACAGTGTGTTTTCAAAAACACTGTTAATTATAATTCTTTGTCTAGTGTTTTTGTTTTTATTTATTATAGATTTCGATCTTTCTATATTTTACTAATAATATATGAGTATAATTAAATTGCTTCCGGATAGCGTAGCTAACCAAATTGCTGCTGGTGAAGTAGTTCAAAGACCCTCATCTGTAGTTAAGGAACTTCTTGAAAACTCAGTAGATAGTGGAGCTAAAACCATCAAATTGATAATTAAAGATGCAGGTAAAACTCTAATTCATGTTCTCGACGATGGAATAGGAATGAATAAAGATGATTTAAAAAAATGTTTTTTTAGACATACAACTTCTAAAATTCGTAATTCAAAAGATTTGTATTCTCTTAAAACAATGGGTTTCAGAGGAGAGGCTCTGTCTAGCATTGCTTCGGTGTCTCATATGAGCATTATTTCAAATCAGGATAACAACAAGTCACTTGGTTATGAAATCAAACTTGAGGGCGGAGAAGAAAAATTATTTAATGAAGTTATTTCATTAAAAGGAACTTCAATTTCTGTAAAAAACCTTTTCTTTAATATTCCCGCTCGAAGAAATTTTTTAAAATCTGACAACGTTGAGCTGAAGCATATTATCGATGAGTTTCATAGAATATCATTAATTAACCATGAGATTAATTTTATTTTTATAAATAATAATAATGAATTGTTCAATCTTTCCAAGTCAATTTTTAAAGAAAGGATTATCAGAGTTTTTGGAAATTCATCAAAACAAAAACTGATTCCTATTAATGAAGAAACTGATTTAGCTAAAATTAAAGGCTATGTCTTTAAGCCAGAGTACTCAAGAAAAACAAGATCTGCTCAATTTTTCTTTGTTAATGATAGATTTATTAAAAATAGCCACTTGAATCATGCAGTTAAAACGGCTTTCGATGGTTTGATAAAAGAGAAACTTTATCCTTCTTATTTTTTAAAAATAAATGTTCCTTTAAATTCGATTGATGTTAATATACATCCAAATAAAACTGAAATAAAGTTTGATAATGACCAGTCAATTTATGCAATCCTAAAATCTTCAATTAAACATAGTTTAGGTCAGTTTAACATAGCGCCAACAATTGATTTTGAAAATAATATAAATTTAAACACGCCTTACTCTTACAGAAACAAAGAGGCGTCAATTCCAAAGGTAGATTATAATCAAGCGTTTAACCCTTTTGATAATTTAACCAAGCCTATTGATTTAAAGACTAAAGATTTTGAAATTATTAATACTAAAGATTTTGTTAAAACAGATCAATTTAAGAACGAACTTGAGATTTTAAAAACTAATAGTTTTCCTTCGTTTCAATTGAAATCTAAATATATAATAACTAAAACAAGTGCAGGTATTTTAATTATTAATCAAAAAAGAGCTCATCAACGTATTTTATATGAAAACTTTTTAAAAGATCTTTCTAATAAAATAAACCCTGTTCAAACATTGTTATTTCCTATAAAGTTAGATTTTAACTCAGAAGAAATTAGAATGCTTAAGTTGCTTGAAGCTCCTTTAGTTCATTTAGGATTTAAGTTCAATAATTTTGGGTCAGATAATATTGAAATTTCTGGGATTCATCCTTTTTTAAATCAAAAAAATATTAATGATTTGTTTCAAGATTTTCTAAGAAATAAAGATTATAATCAGGATAATGCAGTTCACACCTTAAATGACTTAATTGCAAAACTTTTGTCTAAATATTCCTCAATATCATCTAATGAAAATATTAATGTTAAATTACAAGAATCACTTGTCAATGATTTATTTGCTTGTAAAGATCCAAATGTTTCGCCGTTTGGTAAATTAATTTTTAAATTAATTTCTTTAGATGAAATAATAAAAATATTTTAATGTATGAGATCTGTTCCTGAAACTATTAAGCAGCTAATTATAATTAATATAATTTTTTACTTTGGTTCTCAATTTTTGGGTGATTTGAGTTATGATATTTTAGCTTTACATTATTTTGAAAATGATAAGTTTATAATTTCTCAGCTTATTACACACATGTTTATGCATGGTAGTCCGTCACATATATTATTTAATATGTTTGGTCTATGGATGTTTGGTTCACCGCTTGAGCAAATGTGGGGTAAACAAAAATTCTTATTTTTTTATTTTTCAGCTGGTTTAGGTGCAGCTGCATTACAAATGCTTGTATACCATGTTCAGGTTCAGGCTCTTTATGATGTTATTGAGACTAATAACCTAAGTTTAAGTGATCCAGGTATTTTACTCAATTACATGTCTCAAAATGATTATAATCAAGCTCTATCATCTTTTAATAGTGTTATGGTAGGTGCTTCAGGCGCTATTTATGGTGTTTTGGTTGCTTTCGCATTTTCTTTTCCTAATTCTAAACTTATGTTGCTATTCCCTCCAATTCCTATTAAGGCAAAGTATTTTGTGCCTTTGTTGATTGTGATAGATCTGTTTTTTGGACTTTCTTCTTTTTCAATTGGTTCTATAGCGCATTTTGCTCATATTGGGGGTGCATTAATTGGCTTAATTATGGTTTTGTATTGGAGAAAAAATCAATTTAATTCTAATAGATGGAATTAATAGATAAAATTAGATATAGTTTGAAAAATCTAGATATTTTACAGAAAATCATATTAATTATGATTGTTTTTTTTGTGATCCCATACATTGTAAATACATTTTTGTTTCTCTTTAATGTCAATGAATTTTCAGTAATTAACTTATTTGATATATCTCCAAACTTAACGGATTTAATATCAAAACCTTGGTCACTGATTACTTATGGTTTTTTTCATTCTGATTTATGGCATTTGATTGGAAACATGGTAATATTATATTTAAGTGGATCTGTAGTGCTTAATCTTTTTGGAAGTGAAAGATTAATCAAAATTTTTATTTTAGGAATTTTATTTGGTTCATTAGCTTACCTAATAAGTTACAATCTTTTTCCTGTTTTCAACAACATAAAATCATCAATGATTGGGTCTTCTGCAGGAGTAATGGCTGTTTTTATTTTTTTAGCATCTTATAGTCCTAGCTACAGTTTTAGAATACTAACTTTTGATATTAAAATTATTTATATTGCTTCTTTTCTTGTTCTTTTAGATATTATTCAAATACCCGGTGGAAATTCTGGAGGTCATATAGCGCATCTAGGAGGTGCTTTTTTGGGATATTTTTATCACAAAAAAATGATTCAAGGCGAGGATTATGGTAATTGGATCATTGATTTATATAATTTTATTTTTAAACGAAAATTAAAATCTAATAAAAGAAATTCTGTAAAAAAAACAACTGTTTCAAGAAAAGATTCCGTTGTCCAAAAGAAAATAGATTTGATATTAGACAAAATTAGCAAGTCAGGATATGATAGCTTGACTAAGGAGGAAAAAGAAACTTTATTTAAGGCGGGTAAATCGTGATTTTTGTAAAAAACAAAACTTTTTTTAGTAAAATTATATTTCTATTAAACCTTGCTTTAATTGCGTTGATAGCTTTGTGTTATTTGCTTTCTAATTATCATTTAGAAGAATTGTCTTCGTTTTCTGTTCTAGTCATTTTTCTTCCTGTTTTGCTTTTTATTAATTTTTTATTTTTTATTTATTGGGTTATTAAATTAGATATAAGATTTATTTTCTCTTTGTTATTTATTTTAGTTTATTTAGAGAAGCCTATTTCTTTTTTTCAAAACGACAAGATAGTTGTTGAACCAGTCGGATTACAAATCATGAGTTATAATGTTAGACTTTTTAATCATTATAATTGGATAAAAGATAATTACGTAAGAGACAGAATAAAGAATTTTGTAAACAATATTGAGCCTGATTTTATTGCAATTCAAGAGTTTCATGATGATTATAAGGATCTCATGAATAAATTTAAATACAGTCATGTTGTTTTAAATGAAGGAAATGTTGGATTAGCAATATTTGGTAATAGTAAAATGATTAGTAAGGGAGATGTAATTTCCAGTGATAAACGGAAAATCGCTATTTATGCGGATTTTGTTTATCAAAAAGATACCTTAAGACTGTATAATTCTCACTTTAAGTCATATAACATTAATCCCTTGTCTTTTAAGCCAGACAAAGAGACTTTTAAAGATGTTCTTGAAAAAACTAAGTTAGTTTATAAGATTCAAAACAATGAGTGTTTAATTTTGGTTGATCATATGAATAAATCTCCTTATCCGCCAATATTGGCTATCGATTTAAACAACACAATTGATTCATTTGTATATAAAAAAATCAATGATTTATATATTGATTCATATGTCCAAAAAGGGTTTGAATTTGGAGCGACATACGGCTTTAGTTTTTTGCCGATCAGAATAGATTATATTTTTTATTCAAAATTAATTAAAGCTAATTTTTACCAAATTCACAATGTTAAACTTTCGGATCACAAGCCGATAAGTACATTTTTTAATATCTAAACCTTTAGTATAATTATAGAAACATAAATAACTGAGTTTGAAGTTTTTAGTTTATAAAAAAACTAAAAGAACAACCTCCATAATCTTTACTTTTATTAAAGTTTTTATGTTCTATTAGGCTTATTTGTTTAGAATGTTCTGCAATTATTATTCCATCAGTATTCAAAAGATTTCGCTCAAAAATTAAGTCAATAATCTTAAAATATTCTTCAGCTTTAAAGACATATGGTGGATCAAAAAAAATTATATCAAATTGCTCTAAACAATTCTTTAAATATTTCGAGGCATCACTTTTAGTGACCTTTAAATTAAAATTTAATTCATCAGAAATTTTTTTAATAAATCTAATACAGTTGGTATTATTATCTACACATTTAATATTTTTAACACCTCTTGATGCAAATTCATAGCTTATATTTCCGCTTCCTGAAAATAGATCTATAACTTTTATTTGATCAAAGTAATAAGTGTTATTAATTATATTAAAAATTGCTTCTTTTGACTGATCAGTTGTCGGTCTAACAGGAAGATTTTTGGGAACTGATATTTTTTTTCCTCTGTTTTTTCCAGAAATTATTCTCATATAACAATATTTTCTATTGCATAACCTGAATTTTTTATTTCAATGTTCTTTACAAACTTGGATAAATAGGTGTAATGTTGATTTATATCTTCTTTCTCACCAATTAACTTAATTTTTGTTTTATTATTTACTAATTTATTTTGTTCCATAACAAATAGTAAAAAATATAAAATATCATCTTTAGATTTATAATTAAATGTGTTTGAATAATAAAGTTTCTTTCCTTTAAAAACAATAATATTTAAATAACTTTTATTAATATTTACATAAATTATTATTTTTTTATCTGTAGATAATTCAAAGTATAATTTTTTCAAAAGAACTGTATTGTAATGGAAGTATTCAAACGAGCCAAATTTTTCTATTAGATAATTAGTGATATTTCCATAAGCTATGTACACGTTATAAGCTTTTAATTCCTCAATATAGTCAGAGGAAGCAACATCGTTTTTAATTAATCTAGAGTTAAATTTTAGGTAATCTAAACAGTTGTCTTCTTTAAAAAAATCATTTGGGACAAGTACAGATAGTTTGTTGTTTAGTATTAATATTACTTTTACAACATTTATTAAATTAAATTCTTTTAATTTAATTTTTAGTTGAGTTAAAATTTCTTCAATTTCTATTTCCTCTGAGTAGTAGGAATAATTCTTATCTATAATCTCGGAATCAATAGAATTCCTTAATAAAAGTTTTAGTTCTTTCGAACTAATCATTATAATAAGAGATAAACTTTTTTCTAACTTACTAATTTCTTGCGATTGCATCATAGGTTGTTGGCCAATTTCCATTGGTGCTAACCTCAGACATAGATCCTAGTACAAGGTCAGGGCCATTAACACCATCTACAGACAATAGAGCCTTTTCTTGCTTTAAAAGATCTTTATTTTGATCAAATAAAATTGCATCTTTAGAAACTCTAACTTCAAAAACAGGAACGTTATAGCCGTTTTTATCAATTACATCTGCTTTTATTGCAAACATTTGATTTACACCATCAATAGGAACTTCTGCCATTGATTTATATCTAGTAGAACTACCAAATAATGAATCTTTAACAGATGCAAAACCTAGTGTATCAATTACTACAACTTCTTTTAACATATCAATTCTATAAACTCTGTCATATTTCATATAACTAGAATCTCTTTTCTGGATAAGTGTGTATTGAGCTGTATCGATAAATTTGATTAAACCTTCAAAACTGTCAGAATACACTCCGTTAACACTTTTATATGCTATTTGAGCATTTCTAATATCCTTTAGCTTATCTATAACTTTAAGATATCTCTCGTTTTTTACTTTATTAAATTCTATAGGTGCATTAACAGAGTTATAAACTTTAAAGCCAAAAAAGACTATAAAAAACCATAATACAATTTCTATACTTCTCTTATATTTAGATATTAATTCCATTGATTAATTAATTATATTTAACAAAACTACATTTTTTTTTAAACCCACAAAATACATTACATTTTCTGAAATACAATGGAATTTAAAGACTTTTCTCAACTTTTAATTAATAAGTTTTCTTTTACACCTACAGAGGACCAAATCACTGCAATTCAAGAGTTAAGTAAGTTTCTTAGTTCAAACAATGAAATTGGCTTATTCATTTTAAAGGGTTATGCAGGAACAGGAAAAACAACATTAATGAAAACTTTAGTTGATAATGTAAAGTTTTTGAATTATAATATTTGTTTATTAGCACCAACTGGGAGAGCTGCTAAGGTTCTATCGAATTATTCAAAAAAAAAATCATTTACTATTCACAAAAAAATATATTATTCCTCAGTTGATAAATTTGGAAAGTTTGAAACTAAATTAAAAACTAATAAACTAAAAAACACTTTATTTATTGTTGATGAGGCATCTATGATTTCTGATTCCACAACTTCTTCTGATTTATTTAAATCAAAATCTTTATTATCTGATATTTTTAAATATGTAGACTTTAAAACTAATTCTAAATTGATATTTCTTGGGGATACAGCTCAACTTCCCCCAGTAAAACAAGCTATTAGCCCAGCTCTAAATTCAGATTTAATTGAGGAGTTTTATGGTATAATATCCAAGGAATTTACATTAAGTAATGTTGTTCGGCAATCAAAATCATCAGGAATTTTAGTTAATGCTACAGAAATAAGAAATAATATTTTAAATGAAATATTTTCTTTCAATTTTAAGTTATTTTCGGATGTTGAAATATTAAATGATGGATTCGAAATTCAAGAAAAAATTGAGTCATCATATAATAAAATCGGATCTGAAAAAACTATTATAATTGTTAGATCTAATAAAAGAGCTAATTTATACAACCAACAGATTAGAAAAACAATACTATTTAATGAAAGTTTAATTTCTGTTGGAGATTTATTAATTATAACTAAAAACAATTATTTCTGGTCTTCTGAAAAATTAAATATTTCTTTTTTAGCGAATGGTGATATTATACAAATTTTAGAAATTTTTTCAATTAAAGAATTGTATGGATTTAAATTTGCTGAAGTCAAAGTTAAATTAGTTGATTATGCAGATGAACCAATTCTAGAAACAGTTGTTTTATTAGATACATTAAATTCAGATTTACCGTCACTTTCATATGACCAATCAAATAAATTATATAATGAGGTTCAAAAAGATTACATGAACCTTAAATCAAAATATAAGCGATTTATTAAAACAAAAGAAAATCCTTTTTTTAACGCTTTAAATGTGAAATTTTCCTATTCTTTAACTTGTCATAAAGCTCAAGGTGGACAATGGCCAATAGTTTTTATAGAAAAACCGTACTTAAAAGATGGTGTTGATATGGACTATTTAAGATGGTTGTATACTGCAGTGACTAGGGCTGAAAAGAAATTATATTTAATTGGTTTTTAAAATTTAAGTGTATTTTTGAATTAAAAGTATACAATTGAAAATTATAGCGATGATTCCTGCCAGATTAAATTCTACAAGATTGCCAGGAAAACTAATGATGGATCTTAATGGAATACCTGTCATTTTATCAACTCTTTTAAATACAATTAAAACTAATTTGTTTGATGACGTATACGTAGTGACTGATTCTAAAGAGATTTATAACTTTTTAATAAAACATCATAAAAATATTTTATTTAGTAAAGAAAATCATGATTCTGGATCTGATAGAATTGCTGAATTTGCAAAAGATATGCAAGTTGACATTATAGTTAATGTACAAGGAGATGAACCATTAATTGATAAAAATAGTTTACAAAAACTTGTAAGTACTTTTAAAGAAGATAATGATAATGAAATTGATTTAGTTTCTTTAATGAAGGTCATTTCTACAAGTAGTGAGATTGAAAACCCTAACAATGTTAAAGTGGTGACTGATAAAAATAATTTTGCACTATATTTTTCTAGAGCACCAGTTCCTTTCTCCACAGAACCTAATTTCAAAATCAAGTATTTTAAACACATTGGAGTTTATGGATTTAGAAAAAAAAGCTTAGTGGATTTTTATAATTCAAAACCAAGTAAGTTAGAGTTAATTGAAAAACTAGAACAATTAAGATATTTAGAAAATGGAAAAAAAATTAAAATGGTAATCACTGATTTTGATGGAATAGGAATAGATACTATGGAAGATTTAATTAACGCTAGAAAATTGATAAATGATTAAAATTAGAAGATATATTTTTTTCAATATCATTAAATGGAAAATTGTCGGTGATACTGATTTTCCAAAAAAATGTATCATAATAGCTGCTCCCCATACGCACTGGATAGATTTTTTTATTGCAATTTTTGCACGTAGCTTATTCAAGAAAAAAAATGTAAGTTTCATTGGAAAAAAAGAACTGTTTAAGTTCCCATTAAAATATTTTCTTAAATGGTTAGGAGGTATTCCAGTAAACAGAGGAAGTAATTCTAATAGTGTTGATTCAATTGTTGAGATTTTTAATCAAAATAACACATTCATTCTTGGTATTTCTCCAGAGGGTACAAGAAAGAAAGTTGATAAATGGAAAACAGGCTTTTATTATATAGCAAAAAAAGCTAATGTTCCAGTAATTAGTGTAGCATTAGATTTTGAAAACAAACAAATTGTAATTTCAAAACCTTTTAATTTAACAGAAGACATTAATGAAGATATTAATCACTTGAGAAGTTTTTTTAAAGGTGTTAAAGGAAAAATCCCTGAATACTCTTAATTAATTCATGTTGTGAAATACATTTTGAACATCATCATCTTCTTCAATTTTTTCAATTAAAATATTTACCTCCTCCTTTTTATCGTCATTTAGTTCTTTCATTTGTTTTGGGATTCTTTCAAATTCAGATGATATAATTTCAATTCCTTGATTTTCAAGTTCTTTTTGAATTGATCCGTAATTTTCAAAAGATGAATATAAAATTACTGTTCCATCATCATCTTTTATAACTTCATCAACCCCAAAATCAATAAAGTCTAATTCCAATTCTTCTATATCCATTTCTGTTATAATTTTAAAATTACAAACTCTATCAAACATGAACTCAACAGATCCAGCAGTCCCTAAATTACCTCCGTATTTATTAAAATAACTTCTAACATTAGCAACGGTTCTATTATTATTATCACTTGCTGTCTCAACTATAATTGCAATACCATAAGGTCCATAACCTTCAAATAGAATTTCTTTAAAATTTCCTGTAGATTTATCTGAAGCTCTTTTTATAGCTCTTTCAATATTGTCTTTAGGCATGTTAGCAGCCTTTGCATTTTGAATGACAGCTCTAAGCTTAGAATTAGTCTCAATTGAAGCTCCACCATCTTTGACAGCCATTACTATGTCCTTACCAATTCTAGTGAAAGTTTTGGCCATTGCTGACCATCTTTTCATTTTCCTTGCTTTTCTAAATTCAAATGCTCTTCCCATAAATTCAAATATAATTTATATGCTGAAGTTAATAAAATGATTTTATTGAATTTTTTCCAAAATAGAGTCTAATGAGAAATTAAGGTGTTTAGGTAATGAATTTTTATTTGATAATAGCGAAAGATATCTATTGTTATTAGTTGTATAAACGTACTTGTAATTAACTTCTTTAAATTTTAATTTTTCAATGATATTTTTTATTAGCTCTTCGTGATTAATTAAATCTTTGCTTCCATGATGAAATATTCCTTTTAGATTTCTACTTATCATATAATGCAAATGTTTAGCTAATAAATTTTCTGAATTTATATTGATAATCAAATTTGGAAATATTTCTATTGGACTTAGATTAATAATGCTCTCTTTTATTTGATTTATTCTTTTTGATTTTGAACTAAAAATCATAGCTGACCTGTTAATGGTCCAATTTGAGCTTTTCATTCTAAATAATTTATTTTCTATATGAATATTAAATCTTCCGTACACGCTTTGAGAAAAAGTTTTATCATACTCATATGAGGGGAAATTTATAAATGAATCAAAAACATTTGATGAGGATAAAAACATTAGCTTTGAACCAAACGTTTCGCAATATTTGATAATTTCATCAAAATATTTTACTTGTAAATTAAAATTACCTTTTAAGCCAGAAATTATAATATTAGGATTTAATTTATTTAATATTGAAATAGGATCTTCCTTTAGATCATAGTAAATATACCTTTTGTTGGACCTGTATTTTGTTTGTTTATAATAAGTAGCGTGCAGATCATAAAAAGGATTTAATTCTTTGAAAATTGCAGTTCCAATAGAACTACTTCCTCCAAAAATTAAAACTCTAATCATTTTATAAACGGGGGTTTAACGATTTCTGATTTGATGAGTTTATTTCTAATTTGTATAAATATTTCAGTTCCTAATTCGCTATTAGAAAACTTAACATAACCCATTCCAATTCCTTTTTTTAGCATTGGTGACATTGTTCCAGATGTAACTAATCCAATTTCATTTTGAAAAGAATCAAATATTTTATAACCTTTTCTTGGAATTCCTCTTTCATTTAATACAAAACCTATTAATTTTTTTTCAATTCCGTTTTTAACTGTATTTAAAATATGTTTTTTTCCAATAAAATCTTTATTTGTTTTTGTTGCCCATTTTAATCCAGCTTCTATTGGGCTAGTAGAGTCGTCGATATCGTTTCCATAAAGACAATAGCCCATTTCAAGTCTTAATGTATCTCTAGCTGCTAATCCAATTGGTTTGATATCTAAATATTGACCCGTTTCAATCAACAGATTATATAGTTTTACAGCATCATTATTATTTACATATAATTCAACGCCACCTGAACCAGTGTACCCCGTTGTGGAAATGATAACATCCTTAATTTCTTTGATATTACTTTTGTTAAAAGAATAACTTGTTAGTTCACTTAAATCAAAATCAATTAATTTTTGAAGGACTTCATTTGCTCTAGGGCCTTGAAGAGCAAGAAGGGAAGTTTCGTTTGATATATTAGTTAATTTATTATTGAACTTTAAATTCTGCTCCTGCATCCAATCCCAATCTTTATCAATATTTGAAGCATTTACTACAATCATATAGCTATTCGAATCAAATTTATAGACAATCGAGTCATCAATTATTCCTCCGTTGTGATTAATAAGACAATTATATTGAGCTTTTCCATTGGACATTAATAAAATATCATTTGAACATATATAATTTAAGAATTCAGTAGCATTTTCTCCATCAATTAAAAATTCTCCCATATGAGAAACATCAAATATGCCAACTGAACTTCTAACCTTTAAATGCTCAGCATTTACACCTTCAAATTGAACAGGCATGTTGAATCCCGCAAAAGGAACCATTTTAGCATTAAGTTTAACGTGAATATCAAATAGAGAAGTTTTTTTCATAATACATTTTATAATACAAATTTCGAGCAATTTTTTTTACCTTACAATAAAATTTTTAAACACATATCAACATGAAAAAAATATTAATTCTTTTGTTATTATCTCCTGTGATATTATTCTCTCAAGGAATAATGGGTGACAAAACTGAATTTAGCAGACAAGATACATTACGCGGATCTATTACTAAAGAAAGGTCTTGGTGGGATTTAAATCGTTATCATCTTGATATAACCGTTAAACCAGAAGAAAAATTTATTTCAGGTTCTAATAAGATTTCTTACACAGTACTTAAATCACACGATTTAATGCAAATTGATCTTCAAACACCATTAATATTGACAAAGGCTACTCAAGATAATTCCGAATTAGAGATAATACATGATGGTAATGCCCATTTTATAAAACTTAAGAAAAAACAAAATGTTGGCTCCAAAGAAGAGATAGTAGTTTATTATGAAGGTAATCCTAGAGTGGCTGTAAGGGCCCCATGGGATGGTGGTATTTCATGGGAAAAAGATAAAAATGGAAATCATTTTATTGCATCTTCTTGCCAGGGTTTGGGAGCTAGTGTTTGGTGGCCTAATAAAGATCATATGTATGATGAACCTGAAAGTATGTTAATGAGTGTTAATGTTCCAAAAGGACTCACTAATGTTTCAAATGGAAGATTAATTAAGATTGATGAAATGTCAGATTCGACTACATTTCATTGGGAAGTAGTAAATCCAATAAATAATTATGGAGTTAATATAAATATCGCTGATTATGTAAATTTTTCAGAAATATATGAAGGGGAGAAGGGTGATTTAGATATGGATTATTATGTTTTGAGTTATAATCTAGAAAAAGCAAAAGTTCATTTTATTGATGCTATTAAAACTATGCAAGCTTTTGAACATTGGTTTGGACCATATCCTTTTTATGAAGATAGTTTTAAATTGGTAGAAACTCCTTATTTAGGGATGGAGCATCAAAGTTCTGTTACTTATGGTAATAAGTATAGAAAAGGATATTTAGGTCGTGATTTGTCAGGTACTGGATGGGGATTAAAATTTGATTATATAATTATTCACGAGACTGGTCATGAGTGGTTTGCAAATAATATAACTTACAAGGATATTGCAGATATGTGGGTTCACGAGGGATTTACTACATATTCAGAAAATCTTTTTGTTGACTATCATTTTGGTAAAAAAGCATCATCTGAGTATGTAATCGGAACCAGAAGAGGAATAGGAAACAAAAAACCAATAATTGGTCCATATAACGTTAACAAAGGTGGCTCGGGTGATATGTACTCGAAAGGTGCAAATCTTCTTCATACACTAAGGCAAGTAGCTAATAATGATAAATTATGGAGAAGTATTTTGAGAGGATTAAACAAAGATTTTTATCATAAAACTGTTACAACATATGAAATAGAAAATTATATTTCTGAAAAAATGAAAATAAACTTAAAACCATTTTTTAATCAATATTTAAGAGATATAAGGATACCTGTTTTAGAGCATAAATTGGTCGATGGTAAAATGTCTTATAGATGGAATAATGTTGTTGAAGGATTTAAAATGCCAATTGATTTAATTGTTACGGACTATGTTGAGGGTAATAAAAAAAATATAAGAATATATCCAACTGCAAAATGGAAATCAAAAAACATTAAAGGAACTATTGAAATTGACAATAACTATTATGTTGATTCAAAAAAAATTTAAATTTTTAAAATAAATCTAATGAAAAATAAACTTCTCTTCACTATTACTTTTTTATTTGCTTTTTCACTTATTTACTCTCAATCTGAACCTCAAGACTATCTGAGTTTAGAGTTCCATAAAGACAGACGTGATAATGTTAGAAATCTAATGCCAAAAAATAGTGTAGCTGTTTTTTTTGCAAATCCTGTAAGAAATAGAGCTAATGATGTTGATTATCACTATCATCAAGACCCTAATTTTTATTATTTAACTGGGTTTAGAGAGCCTAATTCAGTTCTTTTAATTTTTTCTGAAGATCAAAATAATGCTGATGATATTTTTAATGAACTTATTTTTGTTCAAGAAAGAGATAAACTTAGAGAAATGTGGAATGGAAAAAGACTAGGTCCAGAGGGAGTTAAGTCTAAGTTAGGTTTTAAGTTAGCTTATACAGCTGATAAATTGACTGAAATTGCACCTGATTTTTCAACGTTTGATAGTGTTTTGTTTTTTGATTTTAAAAACGATGTAAGAGACAATAAGGGAAATGTTAATGATCTTTTTTCACTTATTGAAAAGTTTAAAATAATGTCAAATTATCCAATTGATTTTAATCCTGAAAAAGAAAAGTTTTATGATGTTATTAGTTTGGCTCCAAATGAAAATTCTGCAAATGTTGCACAAGTTTTAAAAAGTAATTTAAGAAATAGACCATCTTTAAAAGATGATAAATTATTAAATGAATTTCAATCTGCGTCAAGTCAAGAAACCCTATTAGAAATTAAACAAAAAATAACTCTCAGAGCTGCCGAAAGTAATTTGGATGCAATTGCATTGTCAGAAATAATGAGACAATTACGAGAAATTAAAACAGAAGAAGAACTTGTTTTAATGTCTAAAGCTGCTAAAATATCTGCAATAGGTCAAGTTGAAGTTATGAAAGCAATGAATCCGAGTCTTTCAGAAATGGAAATCCAGGGTATTCATGAGTTCGTATATAAAAAATATAATGTAGAATACGAAGGGTATCCGTCAATTGTTGGTGGAGGTCATAATGGATGTATCTTACACTACATTGAAAACACTAAACTTAATGTTGGAAATGATTTAGTTCTAATGGATTTAGGAGCTGAATATCACGGATATACTGCTGATGTGACAAGAACAATACCTGCTAATGGTTATTTTTCAAAGGAACAAAAAGCTATATATGATATAGTTTACGAGGCTCAAGAAGCTGGAATAAAGGCAGCTGTTGTAGGTGCAGATTTTAGAGCTCCACACAATGCCGCAGTTGAAGTTATTAAACAAGGATTAATAGATTTAGGGATAATTAGTGATCCAAAAGATTATAGAAAATTTTTCCCTCATGGAACTTCTCATTATGTAGGTTTAGATGTTCATGATCCTGGAACAACTGGCCCGTATAGAGCTAACTCTATAATCACTGTTGAACCTGGAATTTATGTTCAAGATAAAAGTGATTGTGATCCTAAATGGTGGGGTATTGCTGTCAGGATTGAAGATACTATTTTAATAACTGAAAATGGTCCTTTGAACTTGTCTATTGATGCCCCGCGTAAATCAGATGAAATTGAAAAAATAATGAAAAAGTCAAGTCCATTAGCTGATTTTATTTTACCTAAAATTTAACATTAAATTTTTAAATTCATCATAACTTGAAATATTAGTAAATTTTTTTTCTTTATTAAGTATTTTATTTATTGACTCAGGGCATTTTAACCTTATGTTTAACTTTTTTTCAATACTATTTGAAAATTTAATTGGGTGAGCCGTTTCTAAAAACACACCTGTTTTAATCGAGTTTTTTGTAAGATATTTTTTTAATCCTAAAAACCCCACAGCTCCGTGAGGGTCCATTATATATTTTTTATCATTGTAAATCTGTTTAACTATTTCTAATGTTTGATTGTC
>CBFHJJ010000022.1:0-25649 GCA_965655865.1 Flavobacteriaceae bacterium
TTGAACTTTGAATAGGGAGATAATGAAATAAATCTAGATCTTAAATCAATATCAGTACTAAAAAAGTATTCATTTTCTACAAAATAAGACCAAATTTCAAATTCATTATCAATAGTCCATTTCATTTTTTTTGGAGTAGTATTAAAAACAACCCAATCTTCTTCTTCATTATTTAGCAATTTATTTAAATACAAAATTTTGCCATATTGTATCATTTTAGAAAGTAAAGTTCTATCATCTTTACCCTGAACATATCCTTCGGAAATCTTAAAAGCAATATCATTAGGAATGAATAATTTATTCATTTTTTGCGAAAGATAATTGGGTGTATTTACATAATAATTTGATCCAAAATACAAATTCAATGAAATAAATAAATAAGGTCCACTGTAAATTATTCGTTCATTAAAATCACTTTTAGAAATAAGTGTAATTAACTTTGGGGGGGTAAAGTTTTCTAAAATATTGTTGGCGTTATTAAAAATTGACTTTACTTTATTAGAGTTAAAATTATAATCTTTAAATTCAATTAAAGAATAATTGTAAAGATCATTTTCAATTGAATCATTGATTTTATTAATCCATATTGATTTAGGGAATTGACTTGGAAAAAGGAAAGGATATTTAACCATTAAATTATTTAATTCTTTTTCGTCTGAATTATAAAATTTCTTTTCAAATCTTATTATTTCAATGTCAAGGTTATTGACATTATCACACCCTATTGTAAAAAAAACAATAAAAATAACTGTGTATATCTTATAATAATCCATTAATTTTGTTGTGTAATATTTTATCAAATTTAATACAAAGTCAATAAATATTTATAAATGAAATATGATATAATTGCAGATAATATAATTCAATGGTTAAAAGCTTACTCTAAAAAATCTAAAACAGATGGCTTTGTTATTGGCATTTCTGGCGGAATAGACTCAGCTTTAACATCAACACTTTGTGCAAGTACTGGCCTACCAACAATCTGCATAGATATGCCTATTATGCAAAATAAAAATGAAGTGAATAGAGCTTCTAATCATATAAAATGGCTTCAAAAAAAATTTAATAACGTAATTCATAAATCAGTTGATCTTAATGATGTTTTCAACTCATTTAAAAATGCAGTTGAAGAAAAAAATGATAAAAATAATTTTTTGTCTTTAGCGAATTCAAGATCTAGACTCAGGATGACTACTTTATATTATTTTGCTGGTATAAATAACTATTTAGTAGCCGGTACAGGAAATAAAGTTGAGGATTTTGGAATTGGTTTTTATACAAAATATGGAGATGGTGGAGTAGACATAAGCCCAATTGCAGATTTAAATAAGACGGATGTTTTCGAGATTTCAAAAACACTTAAAGTATTAAATGAGATTGTTAAAGCTAAACCAACAGATGGTTTATGGGACGACGGAAGAACCGACGAAGATCAAATAGGAGCAACATACAAAGAATTAGAATGGGCTATGCAACAAAAAAATCTGAACAAAAAATTGAATGATTTTAAAGGAAGAGAGAAGAAAGTTTTTCAAATTTTGAAAAAATTTAATAAACAAAATCTTCATAAAATGAATCCTATACCAATTTACAAAGTTCCAGAAAGTCTAAAATAACTACAAAACTCTATTTAATTTTTTTGATAATAGTGTTTTTAGTTTATGATATTCTCCAATTTCCTCGAGAATTTTATCATTATCTAAGCGGCCTTTAGTTTCTTCTTTTAATTCTTCGACCTTTTTATTAATTAAAAATGTTCTTAAACTAAGGATAGTTTCAGAAACAAGTTGACTTATGACTTTATCTTTATGTTTAACAAATATATCTTTACTTAACCAATCATGTAGCTCATATTGATCTTCGTTCATTAAAATTCCGGTAACATGATTTGCCAAATCTTGGTTTAAACTATTTAAAAAAACTTCCAAAATTAGCTTTTGATTTTTCTGAAATTCATTGATAATTTTTTCATAAATAATTTTGAAAGATTCGTTAGTGAATTCAATTTCGTCTTGTTGTAGGTCTAAAAATATTTTTTCATAAACTAATGACTTTACTGTTGTAGGTTCTAAAACAACATTACCATCATCATCATTTTTCAATATCAATTCTTCAAAATTTTCTTGTTTACTTCCATATAACAAAAGTATTTCAATGATTTTTTTTTCTAATTCAAATAGTAAATTAACATCTTTATTTCTTGTTGTTTTTTGGACCTTAGCAATTCTTTTTTTTGATATTGAATGAATTTCATTTTTCGTTTTCTGAGCTAACGAATTGAATAAAACCTCCTCAGAAATGTCCATAATAGTAGAACAGTGCTTTACATATATTTCTTGTTTGATTCTGTCGGGAATAATGGATATACTATTTATAATTTCATTAATAGTATTTGCTTTAGAAATAGGATCATTTTTTGAGTTTTGAGCTAAAATTGATGCTTTAAATTGTATGAAATCTTTTGAATTATTTTTTAAATAATCATCAATTTCTTCAAAAGACTTGTTCTGACTGTAACTGTCAGGATCCTCACCATTTGGAAAAGAACAAACATTAACATTAAGACCTGCTGTCAAAATAATATCAATTCCTCTTAAAGTTGCATTAATACCGGCTTTATCAGCATCGAACAGCATAGTTACATTCGATGTCAATCTTCTTATCAGTGTGATCTGATCTAAAGTAAGTGCAGTTCCAGATGATGAAACCACATTTTTAATTCCTTTTTGATGCAACTGAATAACGTCAGTATAGCCTTCAACTATAAAACAATTATCAAGTTTTGCAATATCTTGTTTTGCATAAAATATACCATACAATATTTTACTTTTGTTATATATTAAACTTTCTGGTGAGTTTAAATATTTTGCAGTTTTTAGTTGATTATTTAGAATTCTCCCACCAAAACCAAGTATCCTGCCTGACATACTATGAATTGGAAATATCACCCTCCCTCTAAATCTATCAATTGGTTTTTCGTTTTTAAAAATTGATAATCCAGATTTCTCTAAAAAAATTGGATCATAACCATTTGCAATTGCTTTTTTTGAAAAATAATTTAATTTGTCTGGCAAATATCCTAAATCATACTTTTTAATAGTTTCATCACTAAATCCTCTTTCTTTAAAATAAGAAAAGCCAATAGTTTTACCTTCATTTGAGTTAAACAAAGTATCATTAAAGAAATCTTTTGCATATTCAGACACTATGAATAGACTTTCTTTTTCTGAAGCTTTTTCCTTATCCAAAGAACTTACTTGAGTTTCTTCAATTTCAATATTATATTTTCTAGCTAAATATTTGATAGCTTCAGGATAAGTAAAATGTTCGTGCTCCATTAAAAATGCAACTGCATTTCCTCCTTTTCCGCTACTAAAATCTTTCCAAATTTGTTTAACAGGTGACACCACAAAACTTGGTGTTTTTTCATTAGAAAAAGGACTTAATCCTTTATAGTTTGAACCCGATTTTTTTAATTGTACGAATTCCCCTACAACCTCTTCAACTAAAGATTGCTCAAAAACTTTATCTATTGTGGTTTTAGAAATCAATTTTTTTTAATAATATATTAATTTAATCAAAAAAAATTATTTAAATAAATTAGTAATTTCTTTCAATTACGTATTTAATTAATTTTTTTAAACTTTCTTTAAATTCGTTATCCTCAAAATATTTTAAGTCTTCAATTGCAGAATTATAATATTCATTGATTTTTTTTTGAGTATAATCAATACCTCCAATTTCGGTAACGTAACTTATAATATCTTTTATAACATTATCATTACTGTTTTTAACAGAATTAATTAACCATTTCTTTTTTGATTTTGAGGAATTATTTAAAGCATAAATAAGAGGAAGTGTTAATTTTTTTTCCTTAATATCTATACCTGTTGGCTTTCCTATTTTTCTGTTACCATAATCAAATAAATCATCTTTTAATTGAAAAGCAATACCAATTTTTTCGCCTAATTCGTAAAATTTATTAATTTGAACTTTAGAAGAATTTGAAGCAGAGGCTCCAAGTGCACAACAGGATGCAATCAAGGATGCTGTTTTTTTTGTAATTATATTAAAATAAGTTTTTTCATCAATATCTAATCTTCTTGCTTTTTCAATTTGTAAAAGCTCACCTTGACTCATGTCTTTAACAGATTTTGAAATTATTTTAAGTAAATCAAAATCATCATTATCAATACACAGCAACATTCCTTTAGACAATAAAAAATCTCCTACCAAAACAGCAATTTTATTTTTCCATAAAGCATTTAAAGAGAAAAAACCTCTTCTTTTATCACTAGAATCAACTACATCATCATGAATTAATGTTGCGGTATGAATTAGCTCAATAATAGAAGCCGCCCTGTAAACTTTTTCATTAATAATTGCGTTATCTGACATCATTTTAGCTGTTAAAAAAACAAACATTGGTCTCATTTGCTTACCTTTTCTTTTAACAACATAATGAGTGATTCTGTTCAATAAGGGGACGTTAGAAATCATAGAATTTGAAAATTTCTCCTCAAAAAGATCCATTTCTTTTTTTATAGGTAATTTGATTTGCTCTAAAATTTTCATATAATTATTACTCTATCTTATTAGCTAATTGTCCACATGCTGCATCAATATCTTTACCTCTCGATTTACGTATAGTAACTGGAATTTTATTTTTCTCAAGCTTATTCACATATTCCTCTATAGCTTTATTTTTTGCAGATCTAAAAAAATTATTATCTGTTGTATTATACTCAATAAGATTAACCTTTGAGGGTGAAGATTTGCAAAAATTAATTAAAGCATTTATATGGTCCTCGTCATCATTAATACCTTCCCAAACTATGTATTCATAAGTTACAATTTTATTAGTTTTTAAATACCAATATTTTACAGCTTCTAAAAGATTTTCTAAAGGAAATTTTTTAGAAAAAGGCATAATTTTATTTCTAGTTTTTTCTATAGCTGAGTGTAGAGAAATAGCTAAATTAAATTTCACATTGTCATCAGCCATTTTAATAATTAATTTTGATATGCCTGAGGTAGATACAGTGATTCTTTTAGGTGACATTCCTAAGCCCTCTTTACTAGTTATTTTATCAATTCCCTTGATAACATTACTATAGTTTAAAAGAGGCTCACCCATGCCCATAAAAACTATATTTGAAATAGGTCTATCGTGATATTTTATACTTTGAGAATTAATAGTAACTGCTTGATCATAAATCTCGTCTGGATTTAAATTTCTTATCCTATCCATTTTTGAAGTTGCACAAAATTCACAATCTAAACTACATCCTACTTGACTGGAAATACAAGCAGTAGTTCTTGATTTTGTAGGTATTAAAACGGATTCAACTAAAAGATTGTCATATAATGATATTGCATTTTTAATAGTCCCGTCTTTGCTTTTCTGTAATTTATCAATTTTAATATGATTAATAACAAATTTACTTTTCAATATATTTCTTAATTCTAAAGAAATATTTGTCATTTCATCAAATGATAAACAAGATTTTTTCCAAAGCCAGTTATAAACTTGCTTAGCCCTGTAGGAGGGCATATTATTGGATTTAAAAAAAGAAGTCAGCTCTTCAATCGACAAAGATCTAATATCTTTTTTTTCTTTCATTTTAAAAATTTATATAATCAACATCGCATCTCCGTAAGAATAAAAATTATATTTTTCTTTTATTGCAACTGAGTAAGCTTCTTTAATAAAATCAGGTCCAGCAAAAGCTGAAGCCATCATTAATAATGTTGATTTAGGTGTATGAAAATTGGTAATCATAGAATCAGCAATTCTAAAATCGTAGGGTGGAAAAATAAACTTATGAGTCCAACCACTATATGGATTTAACGTTCTAACTGAGGATACGGACGATTCAATTCCTCGCATTGAAGTAGTACCAACAGCACAAATTCTTTTTTTATTTGCTTTTGCCCCATTAATTATATCACAAGCCTTTTCATTTATAAATAATTCCTCTGAATCCATTTTGTGTTTAGATAAATCTTCAACTTCAACAGGATTAAAAGTTCCTAAACCTACATGCATAGTTATTTCTGCAATATTGATTCCTTTAATCTCTAATCTTTTTAATAAATGTTTTGAAAAATGCATTCCTGCCGAAGGGGCAGATACTGCACCCTCATGTTTTGCATATATTGTTTGGAATCTTTCTTTGTCAAAACTCTCTTCCTCTCTTTTAATAAATTTTGGAAGCGGAGTTTGACCTAACTCAAATAGAGCTTTTCTAAATTCTTCATAAGAACCATCATATAGAAACCTTAATGTTCTCCCTCTTGACGTAGTATTATCAATAACCTCAGCAACTAGATTGTCATCATCTCCAAAATATAATTTATTACCAATTCTTATTTTTCTTGCTGGATCAACTAAAACATCCCACAGTCTTTGTTCGTCACTTAACTCTCTCAACAAAAACACTTCAATTCTTGCACCAGTTTTTTCTTTATTTCCAATTAATCTAGCAGGAAACACCTTAGTATTATTAAAAACAAAAGCATCTCCTTCATCAAAATAACTAACTACATCCTTAAAAGTTTTATGCTCAATAGTTTCTTTTTTTCTGTCTAAAACCATTAGTCTAGACTCATCTCGGTGATCTGCTGGATATTCAGCTAAGCGTTCATCTGGAAGTTCAAAATTAAATTGTGATAGTTTCATAATATTATTTAAAGTTTGCAAATATACATTTCTGCATACCCCTATGTCAAGTATATTGGCAATTAATTAAATTAAATTTGGGATAAGGTAAAATTTAACCCCTTTAAATCTTTCCAAAAATCCTTGTATGACTTTGTAACTACATCTGGATTATTAATGATTATTGGAGTTATTAAAGCCAAGGGTGCAAATGCCATTGCCATCCTGTGATCATTATAAGTTTCAATTGAAATTCCATTATTTATAGAAAAAGAAGGTTCTAAATGGAAACTATTATTAGTAATCTTAACAACAGCCCCTAGTTTAGACAATTCAATTTTTAAAGCTTCTAATCTATCTGTTTCTTTAATTTTTAAAGTGTGTAATCCAGAAAGATCACAACTAATACCTAATCCAAAACAAGTAACTGCAATAGTTTGAGCAATGTCTGGATTTTCTGTTAAATCAAGATTAATATGATTAGGCTTAGTAAAATTATTAATTTTTTTTATTAAAATTCTAGAGGAAGATTTTATAAATTTTGTTTCAACACCAAGTTTTGCGTAGATTTCATGTAACCTAACATCGCCTTGAATTGATGATTTATAAAATGTACCTATATTTAATTCAGCAGCATTAGAAAGTGCCACAGTACTGTAAAAGTATGATGCCGAACTCCAATCAGACTCTACAGAAATTGAAGAATTATTAATTTTTGAACAGTGTTCAATTGAAATAATATTTTTTTTAAAACAACATTTAATTCCAATTTTTTTGAGAATAGCTAATGTCATTTCTAAATAAGGCTTAGAAGTTATTTTTCCTTCAAGATTAATTAATAACCCATTTTTTAAAATAGGTGCAATTAACATTAAAGCGGAAATATATTGACTGCTTATATTAGAACTTAAACTTATTTCTCCACCAACTATCTCTTGTCCTTTTACTATTAAAGGAGGAAATCCCTGTTTATCATAATAAGAAATATTGGCACCTAATTTATTTAAAGCATCAACTAGAATCTTAATTGGTCTTTCCTTCATTCTTTTTGAGCCAGTAATTAAAAACTGTTTATTTGTTTTTATGGATAGTAAAGCTGTTAAAAAACGCATAGCAGTGCCAGCATGGTGAACATCGATATGGCTTTCTAAATGGGTTATGTATTTATCTAATATTACTGTGTCATCTGAGTTAGATAAATTATCTATTTTTAAATTTCCATAAATTGAATTTAAAATTAATAACCTATTTGATTCACTTTTAGAACCTGAAATTTCAAATGAATTTGAAAAACTATTATTATTATGATTAATCAAATAACTCATAAATTATTTTAGCTTAGAATTATTCTTATGTCTTGAATGATCTCTTTTAGATTTTAATTCTATTTTGTTATTAAATGATTTGTCCAAATCAATTCCTGTTTGATTAGCTAAACACAAAACAACAAAAAGAACATCGGAAAGCTCTTCTCCTAAATCAATATTTTTATCCGATTCTTTTTCTGATTGTTCACCGAATCTTCGAGATATAACTCTAGCTACTTCACCTACTTCTTCTGTTAATTGAGCCATATTTGTTAGCGGATCAAAATAACGAACACCATGTTCATTTATCCAATTGTCTACTTTTTTTTGTAATGATTTAAATTCCATAAGGTTATTCTTTATTTTTAGAATCTATAAATATAGTTACTGGTCCATCATTTTCAATTTTAACAAGCATGTTTGCACCAAAAACTCCAGAATAAGGATTCTTTTTAATTTTTTGTTTTATTAAATCTAAAAACTCATTATATATTTTTAATGCAAATTCACTTTTAGCAGCTTTTATGTAAGATGGCCTATTTCCTTTTTTTGTTGAGGCATGAAGAGTAAATTGACTAATAATAAGTATATCTCCATCAATATCAATTAAAGACTTATTCATGATTTTATTTTCATCATCAAAAATCCTTAATTGAGAAACTTTGGTACATATCCATTCAATATCAGTAATAGTATCGTTGTTTTCGATTCCTAAAAACAAAACTATTCCCTTTTGAATAGAAGATATTTTACTTCCATTTACACTTACGCTTCCTTTTTTAACTCTTTGAATAATTACTCTCATCAATTATAATTATCACTTCTGTAATTATTCTCGTCACTATTTAATAAACTTAAATAGTTATTATATCTAGATTCAGAAATTTCATTGTTATCAACTGCTACTTTTATAGCACAATTTGGTTCGTTGTAGTGAAGGCAATTATTGAATTTACAATTTTGACTTAGTTTTGCAATTTCATTAAAATAACCGCCAATTTCATTTTTGTCAATATCAATCAACCCAAACCCTTTTATTCCTGGACTATCAATTATTTTTGCTCCATCAACTAAATCAAACATTTCAGCAAATGTTGTTGTATGTTGTCCCTGTTCATTTTGTAGTGAGACATTGGATGTTCTCAAGTTCAAATTAGGATCTAATTTGTTTAAAAGACTGGATTTCCCTACACCACTGTGTCCAGTAAAAACAGAAACTTTATTTTTCATAGAACTCTTAACTAAATCAATATTAGTTCCTTTTTTTACAGATATTCTTAAAGTTTTATAACCTGCATTGGTATAAATATCATTTAAATTATTTATTAATTCATGATCTTCTTCAGTGTAAATATCTGTTTTATTAAACAAAATGACAGTTTCAATACCATAAGATTTAGTTGAAACCAAAACTCTATCAATAAAAAGACTTGAAGTCTGCGGATTTGATGGTGTAACGAATAAAAAACAGCAATCTATATTTGATGCTATAATATGAGTTTGTTTGGAGAGGTTTACCGATTTTCTGATTATATAATTTTCTCTATCCTTAATTTTGATAATTAAACCCTTAAAATCTTGTTCATCAGTAATTTCAAAAACTACTCTATCTCCTACCGCTACTGGATTAGTACTTTTAATTCCTAGAGATCTAAACTTACCTTTAATATTACATTTATAAACCTTTTTAGAATCAGTATGAACATTATACCAATTACCTGTAGATTTATAAACTAGACCATTCATTATTTAACTATTTATGACTTTCTCTTGATTATTAATAGATTCTTGATGAATTGCTTTGAACATTTTTAAAACGAATTCTTCACTTAAACCTTTTTTCTCACCTTCCAAAATCATATTTCCAAGGATTTCATTCCATCTTTTTGTCTGAAGAACTGCAACATTTTTTTTCTTTTTCAACTCCCCTATAGAAATAGCAACATTCATTCTTTTACCTAAGGTTTCTAAAATACCATGATCAATAACATCAATTTGAGTTCGAAGTGTATTTAGTTGATTTTTGTAATCAGCTTCATCATTAGTAAGTGTTCTAATTTTTAAATCCTCCATCATTTGTACTAAAACTTCAGGCGTAATTTGTTGAGCAGCATCACTCCAAGCATTATCTGGATCAATATGTGTTTCAATCATAAGACCGTCAAAATTCAAATCTAAAGCCGTTTGAGAAATATCTTGAAGGATATCCCGTCTACCTGCAATATGAGATGGGTCACAAATTAAAGGAATATCTGGAAATCTATTTTGAAGTTCTATTGGTAACTGCCACTCAGGATTATTACGGTACTTTGATTTTTCATAAGTTGAAAATCCTCTATGAATAACACCAAGTTTTTTAATATTTGCAGAATAAAGCCTTTCAAGTCCTCCAAGCCATAAAGATAAATCAGGATTTACTGGGTTCTTAACTAATACAATTTTATCAGTATCTTTTAATGCATCTGCAATTTCCTGTACAATGAATGGACTAACAGTTGATCTTGCGCCTATCCATAAAACATCAATATCATATTCTAGAGCCAATTTAACATGACTTGCATTTGCAACTTCTGTAGCTGTCAATAAACCAGTTTCTTTTTTTACTTTATCAAGCCATTTCAATCCAATAGCTCCAACACCCTCAAACATTCCTGGTCGAGTTCTTGGCTTCCATATTCCGGCTCTATAAACAGAAACATCGGTGTTCTTCAATTCATGAGCTATTTTTAAAACTTGATCTTCAGTTTCTGCACTGCATGGGCCAGCAATAACTAATGGATGATTTAACTTAAAATCATCAAGCCAGCTTCTCATTTCTTTTTTATTTTCCATTTTATTAATTATTATTTAAAATTTCTTTTATTCTATTAGTATTATTTAAAATTTCTGACAAGTCAGATTCATTTTCGTTCAATATCAGTTCTTTAATTAAGTTTAAATTTGAAACATACTCTTCAATTGCTAAAACTAAATTACCCTTATTTTGTAAAAAAATTGGAGTCCATGTTTCAGGAAGACTTTTTGCTAATCTTACTGTTGATTCAAAACCACTACCCGCTAAGTCAAATATATTATTTTCATTTTCTTCTTTTTCAATAACTGTCTTACCTAACATAAACGAACTTATATGGGACAAATGAGACACATAGGCAACATGTATATCATGTGATTTTGGATCCATATAAATTGTCTTCATTTCAAGATTATTAAAAATTTTCAAAGCTAGTTTACGTAATTTTATATCTGTTTTTTCAAACTCGCATATAATATTTGTTTTTCCAACATAAAGACCTTTTTGGGCAGCTTCGGGTCCAGAAAATTCGGTTCCTGCCATTGGGTGAGCGGCCAAATAATTTCCTCTTTTAGGATGCTCGTTTAAGAGCTCACATATTGCTTGTTTGGTAGACCCAACATCAAAAACTAAAGTATTTGAACTAATTAAATCTAAAACTTTTGGGATTAGATTTAATGAATGACTAACAGGGACAGCTACTAAAACTAAATCCATTTTATGTAAATCCTTGTAAGAAATAATAAAATCAATAAAACCAATTTCTTTTGCTTTATTTAAATTTTCAGCAGAATTATCAATTCCATGTATAATAGAGCTAGGAAAAGGTGTTTTTATATCTAACGCAAAAGACCCACCCATTAAACCAAGACCAATAATTCCTATTTTCATTTTTCTAATCTTTTTAAAGCTTCAATAATGTTATTTTCATCAATACATAGAGAAAATCTTATATAACCCTCTCCTTCAGAGCCAAAAATTGTTCCTGGAGCCACAAATATTTTCTTTTTATATAATAAATAATCGATAAATTTTTCAGAGTCTTTTATTTCACATGGAAGTTTAGCCCAAACAAATAAACCTTTAGAGTTTTTGTCATATGTACATTTTAAAACATCAGCTATTTTCCATATCAATTCCCTTCTTTTAGTATATATATTATTTAAATTATCAAACCAGCTTTTATCTAAATTTAAAGCAGCTATAGCTCCTTTCTGAACACCATAAAACATACCAGAATCCATATTACTTTTTACCTTAAGAACTCTAGAAATATTTTCCAAAGAACCAAGTAACATACCAACTCTCCAACCTGACATATTAAAAGACTTACTAAGAGAGTTTAATTCCATAGCAACTTCTTTTGAATTATCAACTGAAAGCAAACTAGTATGATTATCATTTAGGATAAAACTGTACGGATTATCGTTAATTATTAAAATATTATTTTTTTTAGCAAAATTTATTAATTGTTCAAACTGCTTAATATTTGCAGAGGCTCCTGTGGGCATGTGAGGATAATTAATCCACATTATTCTGACCTTAGAAAGATTTGATTTTTCTAACTCTTCAATATTAGGAAACCAATTATTTTCTTGCGATAAATTATAAAATCTAGGTGTAGCTTCAACTAATTTTGTTACAGCTAAGTATGTTGGATATCCTGGATTAGGAATTAAAACTTCGTCACCTGGATTTAAGAAAGCTAAAGAAATATGCATTATACCCTCTTTAGAACCCATTAATGGCAGTACTTCATTATCAGGATTAAACTCTACATTAAAATATTTTTTATAAAAATTTGATATTGATTGTCTTAATTCATAAATACCTTGATAACTTTGATATTTATGAGCAACTTTATCAGATAAACTAGAATTAATTTCGTCGATAACTTTTTCTGAGGGATATAAGTCTGGGCTTCCTATTCCCATGTTTATAACCGGTTCACCTAATGCAATCATTTTTGAGACTTCTCTAAGTTTCTTAGAAAAATAATATTCTTCAACACTATCTAATCTTTTTGCGTGTTTAATCATTTCATCTGATTTTTATAGATTCCTAATAGTTTTAAAGATTCAGCCTTATCTTTAATTAATTCAAATGCTTTATTAAAATCATTAATATTGCTAAAGGTAGTATCAATAAAAAATGAATATTTCCAAGGCAATTCGATTATTGGTAAAGATTGAATCTTTGTTAAATTAAGATTGTAATTTTTTAAAATAGTCAAGACATTTGCCAAACTTCCGGTTTTATGGCTTAATGAAAATTTTAATGATGCTTTATCAAAGTTTTCTGAATTGGATGTGTTATTTTTTGAAATGACTACAAACCTTGTTTCATTTTTCTTAATGGTTTGAATGTTCTTTTCGATTATTTCAAGGCCATAAAGTTTAGAAGCTTCTACACTAGCAACAGCTCCTATATTTTTTATTTTATTTTCTGAAATTCGTTTTGCTTCTTCAGCTGTATCCTTGCCCTCAACTAGTGTAATTTTAGGAAAATCTTTAAAAAAATTTTTACATTGAAGAAGCGCCATTGGGTGAGAAGAAACAATTTCCAAATCGGTAAAACTTACCCCAGGATAAACCATCAACTGATGATTTATATTTACAAAATACTCGCCTACTATATTTAAATTTAAATTATCAATCAAAGCATAATTTGGTATGATTGAACCAGCTATAGAATTTTCAATTGCCATAATCCCAAAATTGGAATCACCACACACAACTGAATCGGCTAAGTCATCAAAGGATAGAAATTCATTAACCTCTATTGAATCGCCAAAATATTCTTTAGCTACTTGATCATGATATGATCCCTTTATACCTTGAATTCCAATTTTCTTCATTATTACATTAAAAAAAAAGTCCCGATTAAATCAGGACTTTATAAAATATATTTTAAAAATTATTAAATATACAAAGACCTAATTCTTGCTTCATAGTAGAAGAAAAAATAAAATTTTTGATAAAAATAATTACGATTCATAATTTATAAAAAGTAAATGTAGTATTAGTTATTGAAAAAACAAAAATCAATTTAAAAAACTATTATATTTTATTCATCAGTTTCTTAACATAGAAACGTGTTTTTTTATAAATATTTGTGATAATAATTGTTTCATTTGATCAAACTCAATTAAAAAAGCATCATGACCATGAACGGATTTAATCGTCTTGAAAAAAATATTTTCTTTAATCCTACAAGCCTTGTAAAATGTTTCACGATTTTGATAATCGGTAAAAAACAGATCTGAATCTACTGAGACAATAAAAATATTTCCTTTTATTTTTGAGATAATATCTTCAAATTTTACCTTTTTATTTCTTGTAATATCAATTGTAGACAAAAGATGATTCATTAATTTATAAGCCTGAAGCTGAAATCTTTGCTGTAGTTTTTTTCCATGATGTAGTAACCAACTTTCAACATTAAAAACATCAGAATCTTTTGATCTACCAAACTTTTTTTGAAAAGATAAAGGTGATCGATAGCATAGCATAGCATGCATTCTAGCATCGTGAACAGGTTGAGATGAATTATTTAAAATTTGTTTTTGGAGCCTGGTGTTAGCAAGCAACCAATCACTAGAGGTCCAATCAGAAGCAATAGGAATATAATTTTCTGCTAAATCTGGAAAAATGGCAGCCATTTCCCAAACTAAACCTCCACCTATTGAGCCACCAATAACAGCAAATAATTTATTGATATTCAACTTTTCTAGCCCAATGATGAAAATTTTTGCAATGTCTCTTAAAATTAGATCTTCATAATTTCTAATTAGAAATCCATCGTATCCATTTCCGGGAAAATTGAATGCAATAACTGTATAGTTTTCAGTATCAATCAATTTATTATTTCCAATAATTGAATTCCACCAACCACTCTCGCCAGCAACATTAGAATTTCCAGTTAAAGCATGATTAACTAAAACTATTGGTGCTTGACCTACAGGTTTTCCAAAAACTTGATAAGTAAGCTCAATATTAAAAGATGTTTCATTTTCAGAAATAAAATTTTCAATATTGAGCTTTTTTAATTCAGACATAATACTAGACTAAAACCTTAGAATCAATTTTTGAAAAAGCTAATTCTAAATCTTTTTTAAGATCTTCAATATCCTCAAGACCCACAGACAGTCTAATTAAATCGCTAGTAACACCAGTCGAAGCTTGATCTTCTGGACTTAATTGCTGATGCGTTGTACTTGCTGGATGAATAATTAAAGATTTAGTGTCTCCAATATTGGCAAGTAATGAAAAAATAGAAGTTTTGTCTGCAACTGTTTTTGCAGATTCATATCCGCCTTTAACTCCAAAAGTAACAATTCCACTTTGTCCTTTTGGAAGATATTTTTTAGCCAGTGAATTGTAATTACTTGATTCTAAGCCAGGATAATTTACCCACTCTACCTCACTTCTTTTTTCAAGCCATTTTGCAAGTTCCAAAGCGTTACTACTGTGTTTTTTAATTCTAATATCTAACGTCTCTAATCCTTGTATAATTTGAAATGCATTAAAAGGACTTAATGCTCCTCCCAAGTCTCTTAGCCCTTCAATTCTCACCTTTGCAATAAAAGCAGCTGCTCCTATAGCGTCATGGTATATTAAACCGTGATAACCTGGTGAAGGTTCTGTAAACTCAGGGAATTTACCACTAGACCAGTCAAAAGTACCAGCATCAATTATTACTCCACCAAGTGCAGTTCCATTCCCATTGATATATTTAGTTAAAGAATGAATAACAATGTTTGCTCCATGCTCAATTGGATTTAATAAAGCCGGTGATGCAACAGTATTGTCCACAATAAATGGAACCTTCGATACTTTTGCATGATTTGAAATTTCTTTTAAATCTAAAACATCTAGTTTTGGATTTCCAAGAGACTCTGCAAAGAAGACTCTTGTGTTTTCTTGAACAGCATCGGCAAAATTTTGTGGATCAGAGGGATCTACAAAAGTAGTGGTGATTCCTAACCTAGGGAGAGTAACATTTAATAAATTAAATGTACCGCCATATAAACTGCTTGATGCAACAATATGATCTCCTGCTCTTAACAATACTAATAAAGCTGTAGAAATTGCTGCAGTTCCAGATGCTGTAACTACAGATGCAATTCCTCCTTCAAGGGCTGCTAATCTTTGTTCCAATACATCATTTGTTGGATTATTTAATCTAGTGTAAATATATCCCGGTTCTGCCAATGCAAATAAATTTGCTGCATGATCAGAATCATTGAAAACATAAGATGTAGATTGGTAAATAGGAACAGCTCTTGTTCCTTGGCTTAAGCTTGTATCATGACCTGCATGTAAAGCTTTTGTTGATAATTTTTGTTCACTCATTTTTATATATTTAATTATTAATAAATTAAATTTATAATTAGATGTGATTTGACAATTAAAAGGGTGTGAAGCATCTGCTTTAGCACTTTTTTAAAGAGGTTGCAATCAGTCAAATCGTTCCTCTAACAATAAATTAGAATGCTAAACTATATATTTTTTTTAATAAAAAAAATAAAATTATCTAAAATTTATTGAAATTCCTGCAGATAAGGTATTATACTCTTGAAAAGTAAAATCTGCAAACGCACTAAAAACTAAAAATTTAAATTTAGCACCTATTGTAGTTTTATATCCAGATGCATTGAAACTCATATCAATAGGGTCAATAAGGGATTTAGTAATTGGTAAACCAGAGTCTGAATCATACTCTAAGTTGTATTCCCCTAGTAATCTAAATGATGAATTACCGCCTGAATATCCAAATGAACTGTACACATTAAAGATTAATAAATCTACTGAGGCTAACAATAAAAGATTATAGTTATTCAAACTAAACTGTGCAACCTGTCCTTTTCCATCAATAGAACTAAAGGATTGAATATCATAATCTATATCCATATTGGAGTAAGAAGCAAAAGCAGATACGTTTAATGGAAATTTATCTATTGGACCAAAATATTGTAATAAATTATGTTTAACTCCTAAACCCTTTAAAGACATGTCTACACCATTTCTATGATATTCTGGGCTATATCTTAATATAATTTCAGTATCAAATGGAACACCAACTCCTAATTGTAAAACTGGTGCTGGTATAGAACCAAGTGGAAGTTTACTTTTAATTCCTCTTGGAGCTTTTACAGTTGTTGAAATTTCAGGATATAAACCATCCTTTGGAATAGTAATGAACAAATTTTCTTGCCTGTTGTCTCCAGCTATTGTTGGTAAATTATCAGCATCTGTTGTAATATAATCAAGATCAGTAATTGAAAAAATTCTATCAGAAGAAGGCACAAAAGAAGTGTTTATTCTTAAAGACAAATCAACTCCTAACTTTTTATGAACTTTGGCTGTATTGTACCAACCGCTGTTAGTACTGTAAATTGCTCCTTTCATTAAGGGATTCAAATACCTTTCAAATATTTTTTTTGAGTCACTTTCTACGGAGAATAAAATTGATTCAAGACCCGAGGACTGAGAAAATACAATCAGTGGAAAAAATAATACAGTAAAAAAAATTGATTTAAAATTCAATTATATAATTTTAAACAAAGATACGCTCAAAACTATTTTATTTCTTTTTCTTATCACTTTTTTTATTTCCTGAACCGCCAGCAAAAGAAGTCAAATCATATTTTAATCTAAATACAGTATATCTGGGTTGTATAACATAAGATCTTGTTTGGCTGTATAATTGATTAAAACTGTCTCTATTTATTGAGGTGTCGTTGAATAAATTAGTCACTCCAATTCCAAACTCCCACTTTGAACCGTCTTTATTGTAAGATAAATCTGCTTCTAAAAATCTATATTCGTTTAAAGTTACATTTTCATCTCTATAGTAGTTGTATGAGTAATCAGCTGTAAAAACAAAACCTTTACCAAAATATGCATCAACTTTTACAAATGGAGAATCTGTGTAAAAATAACTTTTAAAATTTCCTGTATCATATAAACGTTTGTTGTAACTGTAACCAATTTCAACATTTGGCTTATCTCTAAAATTAGTGGCTATACTAGCTTTGTAACTTTGGGTAAAGTTAACTTGATTAGTAAGTCTTCCATTTATAGTGTTATTAAAGTCACTATAATTAAAATTCATATTAAATCCAGCCTTAAAATTTTTGAATCTTTTATCAATTCTACCTGAAGCGCTGTAATTCTCTCTTGGTAAATTAGAATTTACAGCTGACCTAACACTACTAATTCCACTAATTAGTGTATTGTTTTGAATTGAGTTACTTCTTTTAGAATAATTAAGCCTTGCAAATACATTAGTAAAGTTGAAAATATTAATACTTTGATAATTTAAATTATAATTATAAAATTTTGCTGCTTCTAAATTTGGATTACCCTGAAAAAAAGAATTGTAATTATTAAAAATATAACCTTCAGCTAAATTGTTAACATCAGTAAATTGATTAGTTGCATTGTAAGTAAACCTTAGTGATTCTGAATCTTTAAATTTCATAAAGACTCTCATGTCAGGTCTAATGTCAGAGTATGAGCTAGAAACAGCTCTTCCCAATTGAAAGTTTTCAGTTTTATAGGAATTAATAGTAAAACCTGGCTCCATTGTAAAAATTCCTGTGATAAACCTGTAATTAAAAGATAAATACGCATCGCTGAAATTGAAATCTACATTGTTATTTAAAATATTATTATCAAAAGAAACTTCTGAATTATTATCTAAAATTTGGAAAATATTAGAATTGAAGTTTTGCTTGACATCTGTTATACCAAAAGTGAAGTTTAGATTAGATTTAGGTGTTAAAATATAATAGTAATCTAATTTAGCTTCTAATTTATCAGTTTCAACCATTCTATTTTGGTTAATATTAAACTTAGACTGGCTTGTGTTTAAAGGTATTATATCTCTAAACGGCTGAACATCTCTTATAGCTCTGTAGAAAGGATCCTCTGTTTGAGATAAATGTTGTGCTTCAAAGGAAAAAATATTGTCTTCATTTAAAGTATAATATGCCTTTAGTTCTTGATTTATAGAACTGGGCTTATCAGATCTTAATAAGTTTATTTCATCTAATTCAATTGGTTGTATAGTAGGACCATTTGAGGAATCTTGATAAGTTCCAGAAATAAGATCTGTACTTTCAACGTTTTCAGCCGATTTAATCAACAAGTTATACTCGGTTTGTAATTTGTCATTTGGATTAAATTCGGTTGTAAACTTATAGAGTTGTTGTTTATTGTCTTGAACAACAAAATCTTCTGTGTCTTGGATAATTCCAGTACTAGTGTAATTTCTAGAGATTTTTTCTTCAATAATATTTTTTGTTTTAGCCAAAATAGCAAATCCACTGATTTGCCATATGTCATTATTAAAAGATTTACTAAAGTTATAAGCACCAAGTTCTGCATCAATAGATTTTGCTTGATTGTTTTGTAAACTTCCAAGTCCTGCTCCATCAGAAGATATATTTATTGAAGTTCCATTTTGAGAGTTTAAATTTCCAAAACCACCTCCAAATTTATAAAAATCTCTTCTTGAAAGAACTGGCTCTCCAATATTATTAGTATTTGTTAAAATGCTCATACTAAAATCTTTAGCATAATAAAATACTTTTGGGGCAGCTAGTACTCTGTCTTCATTTCCTAATCCTGCTAAAATCTCACCAAACCAAAATTTGTCTTTTCCACTTTTTAAGCTAATATTGATAGCGATATTATCTTCATTATTGGTAACATTTTTAAGTTGCCCTGCTTCTGTAAAATTTCTTAAAACCTCAATTTTTCCCACTGCTTTTGCCGGTAAATTTTGAGTAGCTAACTTAGAATCCCCATCAAAAAAATCTTTTCCTTCAACAGTAATTTTACTAATCTCTTTACCCTCTACTTCTACTCTACCTTCGTCATTAATTTCTACACCAGGTAAGTTTTTTAATACGTCAGCTAATTTTTTTTCAGTTCCAGTGTTAAATGAATCCGCATTATAAACTATTGTATCTCCTTTAATTGTAACAGGCATTTCATAAACGATCTCTACTTCATCAAGTGCTTCAGCTTGTTCTTCAAGAACTATATTTTTTTCAAAGTTTTCAGTTAAATTCAAGTCAAAAACAATTTCTTTAAAACCAATAAATGAAACCTTAATTTCATATTCCGTACCTTTTTTAAGTGAAACTCTGAAATATCCTGTATCACTGGATATTCCAAAGCCATCTAAAATTTTTGATTCTTTTTCAATAGCTATTACGTTAGCTCCCATTATATTATTTCCGTAAGCATCTGATATTTTCCCCTCGAATCTAACCTGTGAATAGGTGATTAAAAAAGAAAATAATAATATAATTGATAATATTTTTTTCATAAAAATCTAAATTAAATCTCGATTACCTTCTTATTCTAACTGCTCCTCCTCTGTTTCCACCACCTCGTTGATATCTTTCCCTCATCTCTTTCATTTTATCTTGTTGAATTGTTTCAAATTCTGAGTTAGAAACAACTTTTCCTTTATTGGGTTCTTTGAGTTTAATTTTCTCATCTGGATTTAACACAACCTTAGTACATATCATTACCCTGTTATCATCACCAATCTCCAAAATCAACCCTGGCAGTCCACCATACATAGCTGGACCAGTTGAAACAGGTATTTCTGGTGTGAACCATGCTGTCATTGTGACTAATTTAGTCTTTGGAAGTGCTGGGTTATTTTCTTCTCCATTTGAATTTTGACCTCTATTTCTACTAAAACTCATTACTCTATCTTCAACTTCTTTGGTGTAAGTAGCTTTATAGGCATTATATTTTCCTATTTTTTTAGTTTCACCTGTCATTACCCATTTTGTTGGTGGTATACTGTCTTTTATTAAAAATAATTTACCAAACAATTCTCTTTTGTTAGTGTAAGTTTTTTCCTGAATATTCTTAAAAATATCACCTTGGTCTGGACCAGTTACAAACTGCATCCAATTAAAACCTCCACCACCAGAACCGCCGGCATCTAGGGTAACTTCTTGTTTAAAATGAGAAGATTTACTGTCAAAATCTAAAATATAATTTTTCTCAAGGGCTGTTTTCATTCTTGCTTTCATGTATTTTTGTCGTTCTGGTGACATATTTTTCATCCAGTCCATATTAACAGTACTTTTTGACATGTAATAAGCTTTACCTAGAAATTCTTGAGAATAACCTTCAAAACTTAAAAACAACAGAAGAAGAATTAATTTTTTCATAATTTTTTTTTAAATTAAACTTTAACAATAATAAATAGACAATAATTAAGCCATAAAGTTTAATTGTATTAATTTATATCAAATATAAATTATAAATTAGAGGTCATTGTTTAAACGTAAATTAAAATTATGCATATAGCCATTGCTGGTAATATAGGTGCCGGAAAAACTACATTAACTAAACTATTAGCTAAAAAATACAAATTTGAAGGCCACTACGAAGACGTATTAAAAAATCCCTACTTAGACGATTTTTATGATCAAATGGAAAGATGGTCGTTTAATCTTCAAATTTATTTCTTAAACAGTAGGTTCCGTCAAATACTAGATTTCAATAAGGAGGGTAAAAACATTATTCAGGACAGAACAATATATGAAGATGCTTTTATTTTTGCTCCAAATCTTAAAGCAATGGGTCTTATGACCAATAGAGATTTTGAAAATTATAAATCAATATTTAACCTAATGGAATCTTTTGTTAAAGGTCCTGATTTACTAATTTACCTAAGAAGTGAAATTCCAAATTTAGTGGATCAAATTCACAAAAGAGGACGAGATTATGAAAGCTCCATTAGCATTGATTACTTAAGTAGATTAAACGAAAGGTATGAGGCTTGGATTCAAACTTATGACAAAGGTAAATTACTTATTATTGATGTTGACGATTTAGATTTTGTCAAAAACAAAAAAGACCTTCAAACAATTACCGACAAAATCGATAATAGTCTAAAAGGTCTTTAAGATATTATTTTTTGTTTAAGCCTATTTCTTATTAATTTGTCCCATCGCTGCAATACCTCTTTTGTCAGCTTCAGACATAATTTCATCTTTAGTTCCTGATATAGATTCAGATTTTTTCGTAGTTATACCATCAGAATCTGTTGTTTGTTCAGAATTAATAGTCATAGTCCAAACATCATTATCTGCTTCAATTATTACTTCTTTTTTAATTTCGTGATCAGCAGAAACATGATCAGAAGAATCTAACGAATGTCCACCTAAAATCGGAGCTATAACAAGACCAATTAAACAAGTTAGTTTTATTAAAATATTCATCGAAGGTCCTGAGGTATCTTTAAAAGGATCACCAACAGTATCTCCAGTAACAGCAGCTTTATGTGCATCTGAACCTTTATAAGTCATCTCACCATTAATTTCAACACCAGCCTCAAAAGATTTTTTTGCATTATCCCAAGCACCACCAGCATTGTTTTGAAATATAGCCCATAATACACCACTTACAGTTACACCAGCCATATATCCCCCAAGCATTTCAGCAATTGCTAAATTATCCATTCCAAAAATCATTGGAACAAAAGCAATTAGTAACGGAAAACCAATAGTTAAAACTCCAGGGAGCATCATTTCTTTCAATGAAGCTTGAGTTGAAATAGCAACACATTTATCGTATTCAGGTTTTCCAGTACCCTCCATTATTCCAGGAATGTCTTTAAATTGTCTTCTAACTTCTTGTACCATTTCCATTGCAGCTTTTCCTACAGCGTTCATAGCTAAAGCAGAAAAAACAACAGGAACCATACCTCCAACAAATAGCATTGCAAGAACAGGAGCCTTAAATATGTTAATACCATCTATTCCAGTAAATGTAACGTAAGCTGCAAATAAAGCTAATGATGTTAATGCAGCAGAAGCAATAGCAAAGCCTTTTCCAGTTGCTGCAGTAGTATTACCTACAGAATCTAAAATGTCTGTTCTTTCTCTAACAATAGGATCTTGTTCACTCATTTCAGCAATACCTCCTGCGTTGTCAGAAATTGGACCAAAAGCATCAATTGCTAATTGCATAGCTGTAGTTGCCATCATTGCAGAAGCAGCTAAAGCAACTCCATAAAAACCAGCAAAGAAATAAGAAGCCCAAATAGCACCTGCAAATAACAATACAGATGGAAATGTAGAAATCATTCCAGTTGCTAAACCAGCAATAATATTAGTTCCAGCTCCAGTACTTGATTGTTGTACAATTTTTAAAATTGGACTTTTTCCAAGACCAGTATAATATTCAGTTACAGAGGATATAACAGCTCCAACCACTAATCCTACTAGTGTTGCGTAAAACACACTCATAGAAGAAATTTCTTTTAATCCTTCACCAAAAAATTCCATTTGCATTGATTCAGGAAGCATCCAATCACATAATACATAACAAGATATAGCTACTAAAGCAATTGAAGTCCAGTTCCCTTTGTTAAGAGCACTCATTACTTCATTTTCTTTAGCATCGTTAGATTTTATATTTACTAGTAATGTTCCAATTATTGAAATAATTATACCAGCTCCAGCAATAGCAATTGGAAGTAATACAGGGCCTATTCCACCAAAAGCATCAGAAATACTGCCTCCCATATCTTCAATAACGTAATTTCCAAGTACCATCGCTGCAAGTACAGTAGCAACGTAAGAACCAAATAAATCCGCACCCATTCCTGCTACATCCCCAACGTTGTCTCCAACGTTATCAGCAATTGTAGCTGGATTTCTAGGATCATCTTCCGGAATTCCTGCTTCAACTTTACCAACTAAATCCGCACCAACGTCTGCAGCTTTAGTGTAAATTCCACCACCAACTCTAGCAAACAATGCAATTGATTCGGCACCAAGTGAAAAACCTGCCAATGTTTCTAAAACAATTGTCATGTCTTCAGTACTAGTCCAAACACCATCCATAAAGAAATTAAAGAACAAAATGAAAAATGCTGTCAGTCCAAGCACTGCTAATCCAGCAACACCTAATCCCATAACAGTTCCTCCTCCAAATGATATTTTTAATGCAGTTGGCAAACTTGTTCTAGCAGCTTGAGTTGTTCTAACATTAGTTTTTGTTGCAATTTTCATTCCCATATTTCCAGCCCATGCAGAGAAAAATGCTCCAAAAATAAAAGCAATAACAATTAACCAATGTGTAGTTGGAACTATAACTGAAACACCAGCTAAGGCTAAACTAACCACAAGAACAAATACTGCTAAAAGTTTATATTCTGCATTTAAAAAAGCTAAAGCTCCTTCATATATGTGGTCTGAAATTTCTTTCATTTTTCCATCACCAGCATCTTGTTTCATTACCCAAGATTTCTTGTAAAGCATGTAAGCTAATCCAATTGAAGCCAGGATTATAGGCATGTAAATTGCTAAAGATTCCATATTATATATTTATATTATTAAATTTTAATTTTGATCGCAAAAGTAGTCAAATAGGGTGAATTACAAAATTGATTTTTATTTATACATTACCTTCTTAATAGATTTGATAACATCGTCACTATTTGGCAGCCATTCTGCAAGTAAAACAGGTGAGTATGGTGCAGGTGTATCTGCAGTATTTATTTTTTCAATTGGAGCGTCTAAATAATCAAATATTTGATTTTGAACTTGATAGGTTATTTCGGTTGATATATTACCAAAAGGCCACGATTCTTCTAAAATAACTAGTCTGTTGGTTTTTTTAACTGATTCTAAAATGGTATCCATATCCAATGGTCTTACAGTTCTTAGATCAATTAATTCAACTTCAATTCCTTCTTCTTTAAGTTTATCAACCGCTATTTGTGCTTGTTTTAATATTTTTCCAAATGAAACAAGAGTAACATCTTTTCCTGTAACTTTTACTTCAGCCTTACCAATTGGAATTAAATATTCTTCTTCAGGCACTTCACCTTTATCTCCATACATTTGTTCGGATTCCATGAATATTACAGGATCATTATCTCTAATGGCAGACTTCAATAAACCTTTTGCGTCATATGGATTAGAAGGAACAATTACTTTAAGTCCCGGGCAGTTTGCATACCAACTTTCAAATGCTTGAGAATGAGTTGCAGCTAATTGACCCGCTGAACCAGTTGGCCCTCTAAAAACAATAGGACATGGAAATTGACCTCCTGACATTTGTCTAATTTTTGCAGCATTATTTATAATTTGATCAATACCAACAAGTGCAAAATTAAATGTCATGAATTCAATTATTGGTCTATTACCAGTCATAGTAGATCCAACTCCAATTCCAGCAAATCCAAGCTCAGAGATTGGAGTATCAATCACTCTTTTATCTCCAAATTCATCTAACATTCCTTTTGAAGCTTTGTAAGCACCATTGTACTCAGCTACTTCTTCTCCCATTAAAAAAATTGATTCATCTAATCTCATCTCTTCGGACATAGCTTCACAAATTGCCTCTCTAAACTGAATAACTCTCATATTGAATTGAAATTTGGTGCAAAAATATTAAATATTTAAAGATTTTTATGTGTTTATTATTAAAATAAATACTATGCGTGCATAGTATTTTTCCGATTTTTATATATATTTGTTTAATAAATTAAATATTGTTTATGAAAATTTTAGTTTGCATAAGTCATGTCCCTGATACGACTTCAAAAATCAATTTTACCGATGGAGATACAAAATTTGATATCCAAGGTGTTCAATTTGTTATTAACCCAAATGACGAATTTGGTTTAACTAGAGCCATGTGGTTAAAAGAAAAGCAAGGTGCTTCTATTGATGTTATAAATGTTGGAAACTCATCATCTGAGTCTACCTTAAGAAAAGCATTAGCAATTGGAGCTGACAAAGCCATAAGAATTAACTCAGAACCACTAGATGGGTTTTTTGTAGCTAAACAAATCGCAGAGTATGTGAAATCTAATTCCTATGACTTGATTATTG
>CBFHJJ010000023.1:0-20425 GCA_965655865.1 Flavobacteriaceae bacterium
CTACAAACTCACAACGAGAAAGACAGAGTTTATAGTTATCATTTTTATCGACTAATACAAAGGGCAAAAAACATTTTTTTAATTTATAATTCACAGGAAGAAGGATTGAAAAAAGCAGAAAAAAGTAGGTTTATTTATCAGCTTGAACTTGATAAAAACAGAAATCATAAAATAGAATATTATAAGTCTGAATCTAATTTTGAAAGCGAAGCGACTAAAAATTGTCTAGAAAAAACTCCCTTGGCTTTAAAAAGAATAAAAGAAATTTCTATAAAAGGATTTTCCCCATCTTCTTTAGAAGCTTATATAAAAAATCCAAAAGAGTACTATTTTCAAAAGCTATTAAATTTAAAAAAGGAAAAAACTAACGAAGTTTCTGCAAACCATAAAACAATAGGCTTAATTTTTCATGAAACAATAGAATCCCTATACAAACCTTTTATCGGGAAATCTTTAGAGAAAAAAGATTTAAAAGAAGCTTTACGAAAGATTGATAAAACTCTTAAAAAGACATTTTCTGTAAATAATGAATTGTTTAATTCAGGAAAGAATTTAATACTTTTTGAAGTAATTAAAAGCGCGATACAGGTCTTAATTCAAAACGAATTAAACGACTTAAATAATGGAAGTAAGATAAAAATAATCGCTCTAGAAAAGCCAATAAAAGAGGCCTTAAATCTAGAAAACAACACAAAGGTTTCAATTACTGGAGTTATTGATAGAATTGATGAAAAAAACGGAGTAGTTCGAATTATTGATTATAAAACAGGACTGGTTAGCTCTAGTAATCTGACAATTAAAGATATGAGTTTGATTTGTAGCGACCCGTTAAGAACAAAAGCAATGCAATTAATGTGCTATGTCTGGATGTATCATAAAAGTACTAAGTGTGGAAAAATCTCAGCAGGGATAATTTCATTTAGAAATTTAAGCAATGGAACCATGAAATTAAAAATTAAAAATTCACAAACAGGCTTAATAGACAGTTCCAGTATCCTTAGTTTTGAGAAAGAACTAAAAAAATTAATTAGTGAAATTATGGATCCTAAAATAAACTTTAAAGATTCAGAGACCTAAAACTCAATCTCAACTAAAACCTCATTTCTTCTGTTGAAAACTTTGTAAGGACTATTGTAAGAAAGCACTACAGGCTGACTGTTCAAAACCTTTAAATCTTCAGCCTTAAGCTTATTTAATAAACTAGAATGATTTTTTTTAACTTTTTCTGAGTTGGAATAACCGCCATACGTTATTGCTGCATAATAACCAGGCTTAGAATTATAAACCTCGATATTTTTATCGTTTGGAAGGGCAATATTTTCTAATGAATATTTGGAAGGCAATACAAATTCCATAGTAGACTTGTTATTTTCATTAGACATATGAACGGGTGTTGTCATTGCAATTTTTTCGCTTTTATCGTTTTTCCCACTGATATATTGAAATAATTTTGAAAACCCACCTCTTGAGTTAACTTTTGCCATTAAAGAGGGAGGGTAAAAGCGTATTTCGATATTTTCTATTTGTTTGACGACTTCATATTTTTGGGTTTCGTATCCTTGAGAAAACATAGTGATTGATAATAATAAAAATAAATATTTGACCATAATTAGACTCTTGTTAATTTGATTGGAAATATTTTTCCCGAGTTCCATTGGGGTACATAAACATTCCAATCATCATCAATACAAACATCGTGCGGATTTCTAAAACTTACATTATCATGCGCTGGTCGTTGAAGTAAATTGTCAATATATTTTGGAGAGTTTCCACCAGGCATAGAAATAACCTTATAGTTGTTGTCTAGAATAGCTAACATTCCATCATAACTTCCCCAATCTTTTGTAACTATAACAGCAAAAGCCAAATAACCGTCTTTAATTACAGGCCTGCAAATATAGCACCCAGGCATCTTAATTGTTTCCATCCATTTTCCGTCCATTGTAAACCTTTTAAACTCATTTTTTGATCTTGAAGTGATCAGTAAAAAAGGATTTTTAGAATCTCTTGTGTCAATAGTTAAACCATGGCAACAATCGAATTGATTGTCGTTATTTCCGCGCCCGCCGAAATGACGAATATAATTTCCTGAATAATCATATTGAATAATAAAATCCAAGCCATATCCGTCTGCTACATAGAAATCTCCATTTGAAGCAACTGTAATTTCAGTTGGCTTAAACATCGAGTTTGATGTATATTCTGAGATTTCTTTAGGAGCTTCAAATTCAAATATTTTTTTTCCTTTTGAAGTTATTTTACAAAACTTATTATTGTCAGGATCGGTGACATATAAAAATTCATCTCCCCCTTCGTTTGAAAGCGTTAAGCCATGAGCGCCTGGAAGATTTAGATTATAAGAGTCTAAAACTTTTCCATCTCTATTGTAGACCAAAACATTGTTTTTAACATGAGTAGTAGTCATGTAAAGCTTGTTTCGGCTGTCAATTACCATTTCATGACAATGATTAACAGGGTGTTTATAGATGTCTTGAGAGCTCCACTTTTTATCTAATTTAAATTTAAAATCTCCGTGACCAATTATTTTATCATTTAAAAGGCCGCTAGTAAAAGAGAGAGAAGATGTTGAAGCAACACTTGCTAAAACACTTTTTTTTATAAAATTTCGTCTTGAGTTTTTTAGAGTCATGTTTAAAGGTACAAGATTTAAACAACAAAAAATAAAACAAAAAAGAAGTGAGTGGCGCTGCCCCCAAGAACAAATAAATGCCAAATGGCATGCGAATATTTTATTCTTTTTGAAGAATAAAAAAAAGTTCCAAAAGTATAAAGCAATCCACTTGTTACTATTAATGCCAAGCCATTAAAGTCTATTAAATCAATAAGAGTGTTAATTTTAAAAATTATCAACCACCCCATTGCTAGGTATAAAACAAGAGAAAACTTTTCATATTTACCAGTATAGAACAATTTAAAAAAGGTCCCTATAAACATTATTACTAAAACCGCTACAAAAACTTCAATCCCAGAATCATTGTAGAGCGTAATTAGGCAAATAGGGGCGTAGGAACCTGCGATTAAATAAAAAATACTTATGTGGTCTAATGTTCTTAATTTTTTTTTAAGCTCGACGTTTTCTACGAAATGATAAAGGGTAGAGGATATGTAAACAAATAACAATCCAAATTCAAAAAACAAAATACTAGTAAGGCTAAAAGAAGATAAATTGTTATTAGCCAAGATTAATAACGGTAGGCCAACAAGACTTAAAACTATTCCTATAAAGTGAGTTAATGTGTTCCAAAACTCTTCTTTTCTAGTTTGATCCATAAGACTTCAATATTTTTGTAATAATTTTTCTTCTTAACACCTTGTTATTATTTCTTGGAAAGACGTCCAAATTAAAAACTTTTTTTGGCTTCTCAAAAAAGTCTAGGCCCTCAATAAAATCTTTAAAATTATGTGGCGTTTCTCCTTCAAAAACAATTGCAATTTTCTCTCCAAATTTTTCATCAGGAACGCCTATAATAACAAAGGGTACTGAAATCGCTTGGCTTAGTTTTTTTTCTAATTCTTCAGGATAAATTTTTATTGCTCCTGAATTAACAACAAAGTCCACTCTTCCTTTCCAAACAAATCTTTTTTCAGAGATTAGGCTTACAACATCATTGGTTACAATTGGTCTTGTTAAAATAGATTCGCAAAATATTTTAAGACAATTATTTTTTGTTTCAAAACGAACACCTTTGAGCGCTTTAAATTCTTGTTCTCCTTGGCTGACATGTTTTAAGGCAACATGAGATACTGTTTCAGTCATCCCGTAAGTCTCGTAAACATTGGTTTTGTTTTTATAAAGAATTTTTTTAGTTTTTTCGTTAATTGGACCTCCACCAACAATAAGTGTTTTTATTTTGTTTAAGTGCTGTATAGAATGCTCTAATTGATATGGTGTAAATGCTACAAAATCAAATCTGTTGGAGAATGTTTTTAAAGGATTCTTTGAAGGCTTTATTAAGTAAAGGTCTAGCCCTAAAACAAGAGCTCTTACTACCATCATTTTTCCCGCTATATAGTCCAAAGGCAAGCAACAAAGAGCCTTGTCTCCAGGTTGTAAACTTAAAAATGTACCTGTTCTTTTGGCTGAAAGAATCATTTTATTTTTAGAAATGTGTAGTTTTTTTGGAACTCCTGTTGATCCGGAGGTTTGTAACTCTACATCGGGACTTTTGTCAGTCCATTTTTTTAGAAATTGAAAAAAATTTTTGTGGTTAGCTTTAGAGTGTGACAATAAAGATTCTAATGAGTAAGAAACGCCATTTAATTTAAAAGAATTGTTATAAAAACCCCAACTCATTATAGTAATGTTTGTTTTTGTTGATCAAATAACGAAAGATTCCATTTGTTTTCTGTATTGTATTTTAATTGACCTTTTTCAATAACGTAAGGCGATGAAATATTGTTAGAAAAAAGTTTTCCTGTTCCAAGCCCTTGTTTCATGTTTGTTGTTTTTTTATAAACCCACTGAGCAATTGCATTAAGTCCAATATTACTTTCCAACGCACTAGTGGCCCACCATTTTACATTATTCTTTTCGGCAATATCAATCCAGTCTTCACATTTTTTCAACCCCCCAATAAGGCTAGGTTTTAATATTAGATATTCCGGATCAATTAATTCAATCATTTTCTCCTTTTCAGAGTCTGGAACGTTTATTAGTTCCTCGTCTAAAGCAATTGCAAGGGGAGATTTTTCACATAAAAAAGCCATGTTTTCCCATTGTCGAGTTTGTATTGGCTGTTCTATGGAGTGGATAGAAAAGTCAGATAATTTTTTTAGTTTTTCCAGTGACTCTGAAAAAGAAAAGGCACAATTAGCATCTACTCTTATTTCCAAATCTTTCAAAGAATATTCTTTTCTAATGCTTTTTATTAGATCAATCTCTGTTTTAAAATCAAGAGAACCTATCTTTATTTTGATACAATCAAACCCCGCTTCAATTTTTTCTTTGATTTGAGTGATCATAAAGTTTCTTTGCCCCATCCAGATTAATCCATTTATTGGAATAGAGGCTTGGTTTTTTGTAAAATTGGAAGGAAAAAGCGTAAGAGAATCTGAGGATTCTAATGAACGAAACGCAGTTTCAAGTCCAAACAATATTGAAGGGTAAGAATTTAAACTAGACGACAAAGTACCATATCCATCTGAAATGTTTTTACATACTTTTTTTAGCGTTTGCTCAAATTTGTTTTCAGGATCAGGACTTAATCCTTTTATTAAACTACACTCTCCAATTCCCGTTTTATTATCACGAGAAATAACAATAAACCAACTGTCTTTTTGGTTTAAGACGCCTCTGGAAGTTCCGCTAGGGTTGTGAAAGTTTAGAATATGTTTAAAACAAAAAGCTTTCATTAGACTACAATTTTAAAAAAGTAAAAAGAAATCAAAACAGAAAAAAGAAACGCATGTAAAGCTAAAAATTTAAGATACTTGTCATATTCTTTTGGGTTAGAAACGTTATTAACCTTAAATAAATGAACAAAAAGACCTAATGAATTTATGATTAAAAAGAAGTTAAGATAATTAGAAGAAATATTTAATTCGTATTGAAAATGGCTAATTAGCACAAGAGCAAAACTTATAATAAAAAGATGGTAAAATTTTGCTTTTTGTGCACCCAATACAACAGCAAGTGTTTTTTTACCACAGTCAGCATCGTTTTGTATATCCCTCATGTTATTTAAGTTCAAAACGCCTACACTTAATAGTCCCAGCGCAATTGACGGGCTTAATAGCTTGAACTCTAAAACCGAGCCAAATAAAAAATTTGATCCTAAAACACTTATTAATCCAAAAAAAAGAAAAACAAATAAATCGCCAAGCCCAAAATATCCATATGCAAATTTACCAACAGTATACTTAATGGCCGAGAAAATAGCTAGCCCGCCTAATACGGCAAAAATTAAAACGTAAAAAGAGTTTAACCCAAAAGCAAGAACGATAAGCGCCAGAGTTAAAAAGGAAGAAGTTAAAGATAAAACAATCATGCCTTTTTTCATCAAAACGCGAGATATTAACCCAGTTTGCACGGTTCTTTTTGGACCTATTCTATTGTCGTCAGTGCCTTTTACGCCATCTCCATAATCATTTGCAAAATTTGAGAGCAATTGATATGAGATGGTAGTTAGAATTGCAATAAAAAAAACAGAAAACCTAAATTTTTCTGAAAAATAAGCATAAGAAGAACCGATTAAAATTCCCGAAACAGAAAGTGGAAGCGTTCTGATTCTCGCTGCAGAAATCCAAGCTTTTAGTAACGAATTATTTTTTAAAAACAATATTTAATTATTAAGGAAATTTAGGGTATTTTTTAAAGTCAGGGCTTCTTTTTTCAAGAAAAGCGGTTTTGCCTTCTTGAGCTTCCTCAGTTAAATAATATAAAAGAGTAGCATCACCAGCTAACTGCATTAGTCCATGTTGACCATCTAACTCTGCGTTCAAACTTCTTTTAATCATTCTTAATGCAAGTGGACTTCTTTTTTGCATTATAGAACACCATTCCAAAACGGTATTTTCTAAATCTTTTAAAGGCACAACCTTGTTTACCATACCCATGTCACAAGCTTCTTTAGCAGAATATTGTTCGCATAAGAACCAGATTTCTCTAGCCTTTTTTTGTCCTACGTGACGAGCTAAATATGACGAACCAAACCCGCCGTCAAAGCTACCAACCTTAGGGCCTGTTTGCCCAAAAACTGCATTTTCACTTGCAATTGTAAGATCACAAACAACATGTAGTACGTGGCCTCCTCCAATTGCAAAACCGTTAACCATTGCGATCACTGGCTTTGGAATTTCTCTAATTTTTTTATGTAAATCCAAAACGTTTAGCCTAGGGACACCGTCTTTTCCAATATAACCCCCAGAACCCTTTACGTTTTGATCGCCTCCACTGCAAAAAGCTTTTTCGCCTTCACCTGTAAAAACAACAATATCTATATCATTTCTTTCTCTGCAAATATCAATTGCCTCAAGCATTTGAATATTAGTTTCAGGCCTAAAAGCGTTGTATACTTTAGGCCTATTGATAGTGATTTTAGCTACTCCATTGTATAATTCAAATTTAATGTCTGAATAACTTTTAATTTTCTCCCAAACTGCTTTCATAGTAAAAATTTATTAAATATAATGCTTTCTTAACCTTCAGAACTTATGTTTAATTTAAATTAATAAAATATTTTTTTAGCAAATCTGAACTTAAATCTGAGTTTGTGCGTATCTCTAAAATCTTTGGTTTAGAGGACTTATTAAAAAACGTATGTAGATGCCATTTTAATCCAATTTCTGAATTTGCTTTTAAATAACAAAACCCGTGCATTTTAGCCAAGTGTTTTGTTGTTAGTTCGTGTCTTGTTTCAATAAACTCAGCAGATATTAAATTGTTTTTATAACCAGGTAAAATTTTAAAAATACCACCCCCCTTATTATTTACCACTATAATTCTAAAATCTGGTTTTATATGAGAACTCCACAACCCGTTAGCGTCATAGAAAAAGCTTAAATCTCCTGTTATCAAAAGAGTAGGGATTATTGATTTAACAGAAGCTCCAACGGCTGTGGATGTACTTCCATCTATTCCGCTAGTTCCTCTATTGCAATTAACTTTAGAAAACTTATCAAAGTCAAATAATTGCATGTAACGAATAGTTGAACTGTTAGAAACTTGGATATTATAATTCAGTGGAATTTTAGATTCAAGTTGAGAAAAAACTTTTAGATCGCTAAACGGAGAGTTTTTAATATACTTTTTGTGAGCTAGTTCTCTTTTTTTTGAAAGATCATTCCATAGTTTGTTATAATTATAGTTAAAGGCAAGTTTCTTTAGACATGTTTTAAAAAACAAGTCGGGATTAATTTTAAAATGTTCGACGCCTGAATAAAACGTGTCTTTAGCATCGTTATGCCCCAAATGAATATGAGCAGTTGGCCCGTATGCTCTTAGCATTGTTTTTATTTTTTTTGAGATGACCATCCCTCCAATTGTAATTAGTAATTCTGGTTTTAATTTATTGAATAAATCAGAGCTGTTTTCAGAAAGTTCAATAGGCGCAATCAATTGATCTATTTTACCAAAAAAAGAGGCGTTATTTATGTTTGAGGTAGTTTCTTTTAGCACCGCTATATTTTCAAGGCTTGACAGCTCATCTACTACGTTTTGACTCAGGACTTCTTTATCGGCACAACCCAAAAGAATCATTATTTTATTGTAGCCTTTTATAAGCGGGCTTTCAAAAACAGCAAGATCATTGTTTTTTACAGGATATTTAATTTTCCTTTTAACCTCAATTGAAGGTTGGCTTAAAAAATCAGATAAAGGCTCTTCAAGCGGAACATTAAGATGAACTGGTTTTGAAAAATCTAAAGCTTTTGCAAATAAATCAGTAATATTTTTTTCATTAGAGTTTTGAATGTTTTTTTGAAGCTTTAATAGCCCAGCTGTATTTAACGAATTAGGAATTAAGCTTTGAGTGTTGCTTTCTAAAACAGAATCAGTATTATGATTAACATCCTGAACCAAGTTTTTAAAATCAACAACATGATTTCCAAAAACATTTTTTTGTTGAATTGTTTGCCCGTCGCCAATATCTATTTTGTAGCCAGGTCTGTCAGCTGAAATAATAATTAAAGGGATGTCACTATAATAGGCTTCCGCGATCGCCGGATAATAGTTGAGAAGCGCAGACCCAGATGTACAGACCAAAACAACGGGTTTTTGAGTCTGTTGTGACATGCCTAAAGCAAAAAATCCAGCAGACCGCTCATCTACAACACTATAACAGTCAAACTTTTTATTGGATGCGAAACCAATAGCTAAAGGGGCATTCCTAGATCCTGGAGAAATAACAATATTAAAAAACTCAAGCATTTCACAATAAAGAATAATCGTTTGAGCTGAATTAATTTTTGGATACATCATTAGTATAACAAATTTAGAAAATGAATACAAAAATTATTAAAAAATAGCATTTAACATTGTTTCAGATTTTTTTAAAATTTCTACCCATTCATTGTCTGGACTGCTGTCTTTTGTTATTCCAGACCCAACATAAAGAGATATTTTTTCATCTTTAATATTAAGACATCTTAAGTTTACATATAAAGAAGAGTTTTTGCTTTTACATATTCCAAGGAAACCAGAATAAAAAGATCTTTTATGTGACTCATGTTTTGAAAGCAATTTCAAAGCAGTTTTTCTTGGATAACCGGCTATTGCAGAAGACGGAAAAAGAGCATTAACAATTTTAACTATTGAGGCTTTTGTTATCCCTTTGAAGCTAGTTTTTAAGTGTTGTATTTTTCCCGCAGAAACTGTCTCAGTTTTTCCTGCTAAAAGAGAAGAGCACAAAGGACTAAGGTTTTCAATTATTTCATCTTGAACTATTTTTTGTTCAGAATATTCCTTGTCTCCCCAACCTGAATTAATATTGAATTTTGTGCCTGCTAGAGCCATAGTTAAAATAGAGGTTTTTTCTTTTTTAAATAAAAGCTCTGGACTAGCACCCATCCAAACACCCTCTTTAGGGGTGTAAAAGAAATAGCAGAAAGCTTCATTATATAAATCCAGAATGTTTTTAAATATTGAAATACAATTTGAATTAGGCTGCTCCAAAGTAATTTTTTTCGAAAACACAATTTTTGATAATTTCCCATCATCAATTTCTTTTATTAAATTTTTTACAGAACGAGTATAGGTTTCCTTTTCTTCATTTTTGACAAAATCTTTTAAACGCAACAAATTATTGTTTTTTTCATTTAATTTTTTCTCAACAATAGTTTTGTAATTTAAACAAGGGCTTAACATACAGCCTAAGGTTTTTTCATCAAAAGGCATTATAAAGATTCCAGGCTCTTTTATTTCCGAGCGTTTTATGTCCGTTACAGTCCCAGAACTAAGATTTACTTCTTTAGAGCTTGGAAGACGAGAACAAAAGAAGGGTTCTTTTTTTTTAAGAAGATTATTTATGATTTCAAAAAAACTGTTGTTAGAAACTTTTTCTGTATTGTTTTTCATCAGTTTTTTTTAGCAACATAAATTGACGAGGCGCCAAGCATAAGGGGCATTATTTGAACACTTTTAAAACCACAAGATTTTAAAATTAGACTAAAATTCTCTCCGCTCGGAAATTCTTCTGCGGATTTCTGTAAGTAATTATAAGCTTTTTTATCTTTTGAAAAAAGAGAACCAATTAAAGGAATAAAGGTTCGACTAAAAAGTAAGTAAAAGAATTTTACAAATTTATTTTGAGGAACAGACGTCTCAAGTATAATTAAAGTACCTCCTTCTCTTAAGACCCTAAAACTTTCCGAAAGACCTTTTTCAAGGTTTTGAAAATTTCTTACCCCAAAGCCAATTGATATAAGGTCAAAAGTGTTTTTAGAAAAACTCAAGTTTTCAGCATCTCCAGAAACCAAAGAAACTCTGTTTTCAAGACTCCTGTCAGTTACTTTTTGCCTGCCAACATTAAGCATTTTTTCAGAAATATCTAAACCTATTATTTTTGATCCTTTTATTTTTGAAAGCTCCAGCGCTATATCAGCTGTTCCTGTAGCAATATCCAAAATATCAATTGGATTTAGAGGGAAGGCAATCTTGTAAATTTTTTTTCTCCATTTAACATCATTTCCAGCTGAAATTAACCTATTTAACTTGTCGTATTCAAATGAAATTGAATCAAACATTTTTTCAACTTGCTTTTTTTTAGAGGAGTTTTGATTTTGATATGGTTTCATTTTTAAGGTATTCTTTCAAAAAAAATTAATATAAGAGGAATTTTTTCTCAGAACTTTTCCATTTTGCTTGGTATTTATAATCAACAAAAAAGACTTTTAAGTCAGCTTCGTATTCATTTTCACAGAAATAAATTTTTTTATCAGAATCATAAGGAACGCTAGAAAAATACCATAAACCAGTATTTTTCTTAGCTTCATATGCTCGAGAAACTTTATATACTTTTAAATCAGCCTGATATTCATTTTCAACAACAAAGACTTTAAAATCAGCTTTATATGATTGGCTAGTAGAATAAATTTTTTGCGCAGTAATTGAGCCAAAACTGATCAGAAAAAAAAGACAAAAAAGATTTGTTTTCATTATCAAAATATTGTCAAAAACAGTGCCAGTTTAACGTTATATTTTCCAGCCGTTTCTATATTTTCTAGTTACAAATTGATTTGCATCTTCAATATTTGTAATTTTCATATTATCTCCGTCCCACAACAACTTTTTTCTTGCATAATAATCAAAACCTCCCTTAGAATTTTCTTTTCTAAGCATGTAGCTTCTAATTGCAAGATTACCCATTAAAACCGTTTCGGTCATTGGACCGGCGTAATCAAATGACGAGGTTAAATTAAGATGTTCTTCACTGTTAAAGCCGGCTTTACAAGCATCTACCCACTTTCTTTGGTGTCCATATTCAGGCTCAGGCATGTCTTCCTTTTCTGGCCCAAATTCTGTCTGACCATCATAAAGATAAAGCTTGGGGGTTAGTGGAGAACTATCATTTATATTAGTAGAAATAATGCCTTTTTCTCCAATCATTAGTACTCCGTTTTGACTGTCTGGCCCTCCAATATCACTATCAGCAGGTATAATGTCTGGGTGTGGGGGTCTAATCCCGCCATCTGTCCAGGTTAACTGTATTGGGCTTTTACTTTTTTCAGTTGAATCGAAATTTAAAGTAATTAAAGAAGATGGAGGACAGCCTTCTGGATAATAATCTGGATTCCACATTTTAGTAAAAACACTTCCAACACTACACTCAGCACTTTTGGGATATTTTAACCCTAATGTTCTAAAAGGAATGTCTATTAGGTGACAGCCCACATCACCTAGCGCTCCTGTACCGTATTCCCACCACCCTCTCCAATTGAAAGGATGTAGGTTTGGAGTGTAAGGTTTTTGGCTTGCAGGCCCCAACCACAAGTTCCAATCTAGTGAATCAGGTTTTAAGCTAGGGTCAGGAGTTTGCATTTTTACTCCTTGCGGCCAAACAGGTCTATTTGTCCAAACCTTAACCTCGGAGATTTTCCCGACTTTTCCTGAATCAACCCAGTTTTGAACCATTTTTAACAAAGGGTTTGACCCGCCTTGGTTTCCCATCTGAGTAACAACTTTTTGTTTTCTAGCAAGCTCAGTTAGTATTCTGGCTTCGCGAATATTATGGGTTATAGGTTTTTGAACGTACACATGTTTATTTCTTTCCATTGCATAAACTGCAGCGGGACCGTGAACATGGTCTGGAGTTGAAATTGTTACGGCATCAATATCTTTTTCATTATCGAGCATTTCTCTAAAATCTGCATATAGTTTAGCTTTCGGAAACCTTTTAACAGACCTAGAGGCGCTTCCAGAAAAGTCAACATCACATAGCGCCGCTACTCTTTCTCTTCCGTTTACAGAAGCGTTGGCGATATCACTTATACCTTTTCCCCCAGAACCTATTGCAGCTAAATTTAGTTGATCACTAGGAGATGTGTAGCCAACACCTCCCATTACATTTCTTGGAACGATAAAAAAACCAGCACCAACTGCAGAGGTCTTTTTTATGAAGTTTCTTCTTGATTTTTTTGAATTCATTTAACGCAAAATTTGTTATTACCACAAGATAAAAGATTGTGTTAAAGAATCAAAGATAATTTTGATTGAAAAAATTATAAAATCAATCTTGTTGGCGTGTCTTCACCAGAAATAATAGATCTAATTCCTGTAGCTATTGCTTTTATTGTTTCTGTAATAGTTTTGACATCTAAGGTTTCTACCTCATCGCTCACCTTATGGTAATCGAGATCTTTGTCCATTGGGCTGGTTGAAAAAGTGTGTGCAGGCACTCCTAGTCTAGCCAAAGAAGCGTTATCTGATCTAAAAAACAATCTATAGTTTTCGTATGGATCAGGAAAAAGCTTGTACTTTGATGAAGAAAGATTTTTTTGAATAATTTTACCAAAATCTGATCTATTGAACCCTGTAAGCCAAGCTGTTTTAGGTCCGAACGGAGACTCTTTACCAATCATTTCTATATTAACTCCAGCTGTTATTGTCTCTGCAGAAATTGTTTTTCCAAAGTGGTTGGAGCCAACAAGCCCCATTTCTTCTGCGGTAAAAGCAATAAAAAGAATGCTTCTTTTATTTATTTTAGTTTTTTTGAAATAGTCTGCTAACATAATCATTGCGCTTACACCAGTTGCATTATCGTTGGCTCCATTAAAAATTAAATCTCCTTCCCCATTATTTTTTTGACCCAGATGATCATAGTGAGCAGAAACAACAATGAACTCGTGTTTTAGTGTCGTTCCTTCAAGTAATCCGATGATATTGAACAATGTTAGTTCTTCTTTTTTTTCTGAACGCCTATTAATATGCTTAAAAGTTTGTCTAAAATTAGAGCTGTTAAAAGGTTTTAGCCCAATTTTAGAAAATTGCTGTTCTATATATTTTGCAGCTTTTTCTATTCCAGGACCTCCAGCTTTTCTACCCTGCATTGAATCATGGGCAAGAGTGTAAAGGTGTTTTTTAACGGAAATTTCATTGATTGTTTGGGAATTTAAAAAAGAACAAACAAAAAAAAAGAATATAAAATTTAGATTTTTCATTTTTTAAAATACGTTATTTCAACAGGTTCGTTTATTCTTTTAATTTTTATTGAATTTTTAGATTTATTTATAGAAACTCTTGCATCATAAAACATGACACTTCCTGACGAAACGGTGATTAATGGCTTGTCATAATGCCTCGAGGACAAAACAAAATTAACCGTGTCATTTACTGTAATTATCATTTTATCGGTATCAACAGAAATATTCTCATATTTAGATTCCCAATCCCCTTCAATTTCGCTTATGTTTTTAATTTCAGAGAAGTTCTCTTGGCAAGAAATAATAGAAAATAATACAAAAAACATTAATAATTTTTTCATTTAGAAAATTCTTTAATAGCTTTTAAAATTCCAGCACATGCGTCATAATCTTCTTTTTTTTCTAGCCTGTAAAGTTGTTGATAAAGCTCATTAACAGTAGATCCGTTTTTAAGCTTTACAGAGGCATTTTTATAATGTTCTTCGATTGTACTCATTGTAACATTAGGAACAAATAATATACCAAAAATTATTTTTATGTCAAAAAGACAATTTCAAAATATAAGAGGCCTAAAACCATGAGTTTATGATCCAATTAAAGAGATAGAACGTGTTTTTTATTATCAATTAATTATAACTCCATTTGCAATGAACGAGAGTTTAAATTCAGGCTTTATTATTTGTTCAATTTCAGACTTAGATTTTCCAGCATCTTCCGCATAATGCCTTAGCATTTTAACACTAATTGTGTCTTGTTTTACAAACCCCTCTAGTACCGTTTTTTTATTTTCAAGCCCTGTTTTAGGAACAAAAAACCCATAATCCTTGAACGTTACTTGAATGGTGTCAGTTTCAACTTGAACCTGCATCCAACATCCTTTTTTTGGACAAGAGGATAAAATAGTGCCATTTACCTTAGCAAGAGATTTTTCTTTGGCGTGGTTAATTAACCCCTTCAAGGTTGTAGTGTTTTGGGAACTAATTTTTTCTCCATAATGTTTTAAATCTCCGCTTTGTGCAAGAGAAAATAATGGAACAAAAAACAGTAATAAGACAATTTTTTTCATTTTTTAAAGATATGAAAAAAGTATTCTTTACAACCTAAAAGTCTCTTTTAAAACCAGAGGCTTTTAGAACGTTTTTTATTAAAAATTCTTATATTACATTAACTGATAATAATTACGGTTTAGTTCAATAAATGAAAAAACATATTATAATTCCATCGCTATTGTCTTTATTATTAGTTGGTCTATTGTTAATTCCTCTTGACGGAACGGTAAACAATACTTTTGCTTTTTTTATCGGAAGATTTCATCCAATTATTTTGCATCTACCCATTGGTGGCTTGATTGCTTTATTTGTGATGGAAATTATTAATTCATATCGGCCAAAACTTAATTTAAATTCAGCATGTTCAATATTGTTATGGTTTTCAGTTGTGACAGTAATTCCTTCAGCTGTTCTGGGTTTTGTTTTAGCCTCAAGCGGAAATTATGACGATGAACTTTTAAATCTTCATAAATGGTTAGGATGGTTAACAGCTTTAGCGTGTGTTTGGTTACTTTATTTTAATTCAAAATCAAAAAAAACCTACAAAGTATTGCTATACGCTAATGTAATTTTCCTTTTAGTTGCAGGGCATTTTGGAGGACAACTTACACATGGCAAAGATTATTTAACTAAGTATATGCCTGTAAGCATGAAAAAGGTTTTAGATATTGAAGATGAAATAAATCACCTTGTTGTAAACAGAAAAATTGATTCATTTTCTACAGACATAACGTACTATACAAATCAAATTAAGCCAATCATAGAAAATTACTGTTACAAATGTCACGGACAAGAGAAACAAAAAGGAGATATGAGGTTTGACAATATTGACTGGGACATGGTTAATGGGTTTGATGCTGAAAAATGGAATATGATGTTAAATCAGGTTAATCTTGGAGAAATGCCTCCAGAGGATGAAACACAACTTTCAATGGACGATAGAAGAATTCTAGTTGATTGGATAACTGAAAACCTAGACAAAGCAGCTGTAGCTAAAGAAACAGACAATAAATTAGTGATGAGAAGGCAAACAAAATCACAATACACTAATTCATTAAATGAGTTATTGGGAGTATATATTAATTTTGGAGATATCTTGCCTGACGACGGTAAATCAAAAATGGGATTTACAAATAATGGGAATATTCTTCAAACCTCTTCGCTTCATATTGATTATTACCAAAAACTTGCCCGTGAAGCGCTAGACAAAGCTCTGGTAAAAGGAGAAAAACCAAAATCTAGAAGATATAAAGTTGTCCTTGGTAAAAACAAAGGAGATGACGTTTTAGGTGCAGAATTTGGAGGTTATCAGACAGCTCCTATAAACAACAAGGATTTTGATGTACAAATTCTTGACAGGAGCGGGAAGCCCGTAAAGAAATCTGCTAGCTTTAGTGATTCTATCAAATTATTAAAAAACAAAATTGGAATTGGTATGAGAGGATCGTCAAGTAATAGATATTATATTGTTGACGAGGGGATGATTTTAAACTCTGCATTACCTGCAAAAGAAGTTACACCAAAATCTTGGCAGGGACCTTCTCCCAATTTAAAATTATTAATTAAAGAAGATTTCCCGCGCGAAGGCAAGTATGCTTTTAGAATTGAAGCCTCAAAAGGATATAATTCGTTGTCTATTGAAAGGCTTATTGATTTGAGAGAAAAAGAACCGGCCTTAGACTTTGAGAATTCTTTTTCAGTAAACGCTAAAGATTTAAATATAAACAACAACTTTGTCCTAGATAATAAAAATCTAATTCCTAAAGAGTTTGCATCATTTTCTGAAATTGAATTTACATATGATGTTCCTAGTGATGGGATATATAAAATCGATTTAGTACATCCTTATGTTTCAAATGATGTAATGCCATCGTACCATATACGATTCTTAGGCCGAAAAGAAGAAGGGGTTATAAGTAAAAGATTAAATATAAATCAAAATGAAAAATTAAAAGAAATTACATCTCCAGTAACTCTAGCTTTCCTATCAAAAGGCAAACATAAAGGGTATATTGGAGGAAAGTTTTTTGTTGGTTTCAGTAAGTTGGTTTTTACTCCAATAGCTAAAGATGATCCATTGCCCAAAACGTTAAAAGAAGAATCTTTGAAGAATAATTCTCAATATGAAAGAGTTAACCCTTCAATATTAGCATTTGCTGGATCAAGGACGGATGATGGAATGGATTATAAAGCATTGTCCAAACCAATTGAGGTCAAAAATTCCATGGGAGATTCACAGATTTTTGAGTTTACAGGAATGTTAGAAAACCTCCCTGTCCCTATGGCTAGTAATGATGTAAGTGGAGAGCTTGCTAACATCCTTACTTTTGGACTATGGAACAATCATTTGGTTAAAGAAAGCAGTTTAAAAGGACCGCCTCTGTTAGTTAAGTCCGTAGAATTTGAAGCTCCTTATTTTCCAGTATGGCCACCAAAATCTTACACGGAAATATTTTTCAAATCTAAGAATCAAAATAACAAGGAAGTATATGCCAATGAAGTCATTGAAAAGTTTATGGAACGAGCGTTTAGAAGAACACTTAATGATGGTGAACTTGATCGTTATGTAACCTTTTGGAATAACATCAGAAGCGATTTTGATTTTTTTGAGGATGGCGTAAAAGAGGTTTTGATCGCAATTCTTTGCTCACCAAATTTTATTTATTTAAATCAACCAATGAATCTAAATTCCGAAGAATTAGATGACGAATATTATTTAGCTAGTCAGCTTTCATATTTTTTGTGGAATTCTCCGCCTGATGATAAATTAATAGAACTGGCTTCAAAGGGCAAGTTATACAGAAACCTGTCCAGTCAAATTGATCGTATGATCAAAAGTTCTAAAATTGAAAATTTAATTAACGGATTTTCATATGAATGGTTAAGATTAGACAGGCACAAAAACATGGATGTAAATGTTCAAGAATATGAAGATTATACAAGATTTGTAAAAGAAGATATGTTTAACGAAACCTATGAATTTGTTAAGCACATATTAATTAATGATTTAAGCATAATGAACTTTATAGACTCTGATTTTGCTATGCTAAATCAAAATTTGGCTGAATTTTATGGATTAAGTGGGGTTGAAGGAAACAAATTCAGACCAGTAAAGTTAAATAAAAATCAAAACAGAGGAGGCTTGTTGTCGCAGGGTTCTTTTTTGACAGGGCACTCTGATGGAACTCAGCCTCACGCGATTAAAAGAGCAGTATGGTTAAAGGAGAAAATATTAGGTGATCACCCTTCTCCTCCTCCACCAAATGTTCCAGAACTGGATCCAGAAACCCCTGGCTTTGAAAAGTTAACTTTAAAAGAACAGTTGTTTCTACACAGAAATAAAGTTTCATGTATGGAGTGTCATAAAAAAATAGATCCATACGGAGTAATATTTGAAAATTATGATGCAACCGGACGATATCAACTTACCATGAAGGGTAAGCCTATTGATTCAAAATCAGTATTACCCGATGGAAATGAATTAGACGGCATTCAAGACATGAAAGATTATATTTTAAATTTTAAAACCGAAGACTTTACAAAGTCTATTGTAAAAAATCTTTTTTCTTATGCAATTGGAAGAGATGTGGGGTTTGCTGATGAAAAAGAAATTAAGTATATTGTTGATAAGGTGACTAGAGATAATTATAGCTTTAAGACTGTAATTCAGGAAATTATCTACAGCCCTTCGTTCTATAAAAAGAAAGAAAATTGGTTTAGTAAACTGTTTAAAAATGAGTAAAAAATCTTGGCATTTAGACCGAAGAACTTTTTTGAAAGGCTTAGGAGTAACATGTATGCTTCCTTATTTTGAAGCGATGTCAATGACCAATTTTTCAAAACTTTCAGAACCTGAAGCTGCAAAAAGAGTATGTTTTCTGTATTTTCCTAATGGGGTTGGTCTTCCCCCAAAACAAAGTGAGTATTACAAGGATTGGAGCTGGTTTCCAATAGGAAAAGGAAAAAATTACAAACTCACAAAATCACTTTCACATTTAGAAAGACATAGAAATAATATGTCAATCATTGGAGGATTAAGTCACCCTAGCAGTCGTACAGTTTTGGGCCATATGGCCGGTGATTCATTTTTAACTGGTGGTGATTTAAGAGGGTTGTATAAAAACAGAATTTCTGTAGATCAAGTAGCAGCAGCTGAATTAAGTCAATATACTAGGTTTCCATATCTTTCTTTATCAACTGATGGAGGGGTTGGATATAAATCTAGAACCTCAACATTGTCTTTTAATTCTTCAGGGAAACCAATACCCTCTGAACACAGATTAAGAGACATTTATGAAAGATATTTTTCGCCAACAGGAGGAACTTCAACCAATGAAAGGCAAAGAAGTATTAATCAAGGGAAAAAGATTGTTGACTTGGTATTAGAGGACAGTAAAACTTTAAAAAACAAACTCGGCTCTTATGACCAATCAAAGCTAGAGGAATATATGACCTCATTAAATGAAGTTGAAATGCAGCTAGTCAGAAATGAAAAATGGCTAGACGTTCCAATGAAAGAATTTGACGCTAGCTTAATTAACCTTGATGTTGACCCGACATCTGCACCACAAGACTATGTTAGATCAATGATGGATTTAATTGTTCTTGGTTTTCAAACAGATTGTACGAGAGTTATAAATTATATGATGGCAAGAGAAGATGGAATGGGGTTTGGAGATAATTTTTCAAAAATTGCTCTTGGATTACAAGGACATCATACAATTTCACATGATGTAGCCACCGGACATTGGGAAGAATGGGGAAGATTAGACAGGTGGTATTCCAAACAGTTTTCATATTTTCTAGATAAAATGAAAAACACAAAAGACATTAACGGTTCTTTACTTGATAATACTATGATACTTTATGGGAGTGCTTGTAGTACAACCCACAATGCCAGAAATTATCCTTTAATTCTTGCAGGTGGCTCAGACCTTGGTGTTAAACATGGCAGCTATACTGTTTTTGAAGAGAAAGATGAAAGGATGTCAAATTTATTGCTTAGCATACTTCATAAGCTTGATATTGAAAAAGAAAGCTTTTCTGACAGTACGGGTAAATTATCTACTAATATTATTTAGTATAATAACAACAAAATCATCATACTTATTCGATTTATTAACTCTTCACGTGGTACACTTATGTGTGCCAACTGAAAGTGTAACTGCAATTACACTTTCTCTCCCTTCACCTGCTTATCGTCCGGTTTGGACTCAAACAAAGGATCTATTTAAAAAGTCTTGATTATATTTGACCATGCAAAGAATTAAATCCATTGATTCGTTGAGAGGATTTGTAATGATACTGATGCTTTTGGATCATGTCCGTGAAACATTTTATCTTCATTTACAAGTTTCGGATCCAGTAAATGTGTTTGAAACAAGTCCAGAATTATTTTATACCCGATTTGTTACATTTATTTGTGCACCAGTATTTATCTACTTAACAGGACTTTCAGCTTGGCTTTTTTTGAAAAAAAACTCAAGAGATGAAACCTCAAAATTTCTATTAAAGCGGGGTTTATTTCTAATATTAATGGAGATAACTGTAATAAATTTTCTTTGGGGAGGGCAATATCCACCTGACATGTTTTTTTTACAAGTGATTTGGTGTATAGGTATATGTATGATTTTTCTTTCTTTTTTGATATATCTTAAACCTCGTTTAATATTATTAATTGGTATTTTGATTGTTTGTTCTCATAACTATTTCTTAGACTTTAGTGTTAACTCAGGATCAATCTTCTATATACCCTGGGCTATTTTATATCAAAGAGAAGT
>CBFHJJ010000024.1:0-18738 GCA_965655865.1 Flavobacteriaceae bacterium
TCAATTGAAGGAGACATTGCGACAATTGGAATTACAGATTATGCCCAAGGGGAGTTAGGAGACATTGTTTATGTAGAAATCGAATCTTTAGGTGAACAATTAGATAAAGAAGAGATTTTTGGGTCAGTTGAAGCTGTTAAAACTGTTTCTGATTTATTTTTACCTGTTTCAGGCGAAATCACTGAAATGAATGAAGGTTTAGAAGACAACCCAGAGCTTATTAATGATGATCCGTATGGTGAAGGTTGGATAATTAAAATGAAAATTAGCGACCAAAATGAATTAAGTGATTTATTAAGTGCTGACGCTTACAAAGAGCTAATAGGTGCTTAAAAAAAATCTTTATTTAATAGTTTTTTTATATACAGCTTTAATCATAGTTGTGTCATTAGTTCCAATTCCAAATTTGCCTTTACCAAAGTTTAATTTATTGCAGCCTGATAAATTATTTCACTTTATAGCTTATTTTGTTATGTTTTTGGGTTGGAAAGAATCTAGAATTTTTAAAAAAGACAGATTTTATTTAAAATGCTTATTAATAGTTTTTTTGGTGGGCTTATTTAATGAAATATTACAAGGAACAAGATTTATAAAAAGATATTTTGAATTAGCAGATCTATTAGCAAACTCTCTTGGAATATTGTTTTCATATTTAATATTTGTTTTATATCCATTAAAAAAGAACCATACTTAGTTTTTTTTAAAAAAAAAAATTACATTAGCTGTTATAAATAGAAATTATGCAGCCGAAAAAAAATCCAAATTCAGATTTAAGAAATTACAGTAGATTACTACTTGCGTTTGGTCTTTGTCTTGTTTTATTTGTTTCATGGAGAGCTATTGAGTTTAAAACTTATGAGGCAGTTTACGACTATGAATCTTTAAATATTGACGATGACGATGATGAAGAAATTCCAATTACCGAACAAATAAAGACACCACCACCACCACCACCACCACCTGCTCCAGAAATTATTGAAGTTGTTGAAGATGAGGAAGAAATTGAAGAAACTATCATTGAATCAACTGAAACTGATCAAGAAGAAATAGTTGAAGAAGTAGAGGAAATTGAAGAGGATTTAGATATGGATATCCCGTTTGCTATAATTGAAGATGTGCCGTTATTTCCGGGTTGTGAAAGAGTAGCTAAATCTAAAAGAAGACAGTGCTTTCAGGAACAAATGAATAAACACATAAACAAGAACTTTAGATATCCTGAAATTGCGCAAGAAATGGGTATCCAAGGTAGAGTTTTTGTTCAGTTTATGATTGGTAAAGATGGAAGTATTAGCGGTATAAGAACTCGTGGACCGGATAAAAATTTAGAAAAAGAAGCTAAAAGAATTATAGATAGGCTTCCTAAAATGACACCTGGAAAACAAAGAGGAAGACCTGTAAGAGTACCCTTTAGCATTCCTATCACTTTTAGACTTCAGTAGTTTTAAATTAATTCTGAATAAATCAGAGAAGAAATAATTGTTTTCTCTACATTTCTGCATTAACTTTGCACTCTATTTTTTTATATGAATAGCAGTTTAGTTAGCTCCAGTAATTCTCTTTTATTTTTTTCAAAATCATTTTTTGAATTAACTAAAGCAAGACTCGCTATTAGTGTTGTTTTTTCATCTGTTGTTGGATATTTATTAGCAGTTGATTCATTCGATTTATACACTCTTGTTTTACTTTCCGTTGGAGGATATTGTATGGTTGGCGCTTCAAATTCTTTCAATCAAATTATTGAAAAGGATATAGATGCTTTAATGGATAGAACTAAAAACAGACCTATTCCATCTAAAAAAATGTCTGTTAGTACCGCCTTTTATATTTCAATTATTCTAACTCTTATTGGTATCGTAGTTTTGTATAAGATAAATCCAAGAACAGCTTTGTTTGGAGCAATATCAATATTTATTTATACTTGTTTATACACGCCCTTAAAAACAATTACCCCTTTATCTGTGTTTGTTGGCGCTTTTCCAGGTGCCATTCCGTTTATGCTTGGATGGGTTGCCGCTACTAATAATTTTGGTATTGAACCGGGCACTTTATTTATGATTCAATTTTTTTGGCAATTTCCACATTTTTGGGCTTTAGGATGGATGCTTCATGATGACTATCAAAAGGCTGGGATAAATATGTTACCAACTAAAAAACGAGATAAATCAACAGCTTTACAAATAGTACTGTATTCCCTTTGGACAATAATAATTTCAGTATTTCCAGTCACTGGACTTACAGGAGATCTAAGGCTTAGTGTTTGGTCAGCTGTTGTTGTATTGTTACTTGGTTTAGTGATGCTGTTTTATTCTGTAAATTTATATAATAAGATGAATGTAGCTGCAGCAAAACAATTGTTCACAGTTAGTATTTTATACTTAACACTTTTACAAATAACTTACTTAATTGATAAAATGTATTTATGGACTTAGAAGAACAAAAAGATTTAAGAAAAAAACACAGAAGAGCAAGAAAAATGATGCTTCTTTTTTCTTTGCTAAGTATAACTATGACTTTTGCAGGACTTACTAGTGCTTATATTGTCAGTAAGTCAAGGCCAGATTGGTTGGTTGATTTTCAATTACCAAACTATTTTCTTTCTAGTACTTTAATTATAGTTTTAAGTAGTATCGGGATGTGGCTTGCAAAAAAAAATATTAAAAGAGATGAATTTAAAAAGACATCATTTTGGATTGGAATTACTTTTTTATTGAGTGTTTTATTTGTGATTTCTCAATTTTTAGGATTTCAAGAATTAATTTCTAAGGGTTATTATTTTACTGGTGCTCAAAGCACTGTAACAACATCTTTTCTGTATGTGCTTTCTTTGCTACATTTAGTTCATGTTTTAGCAGGAATGATAGTGCTTATTGTAGTGTATATTAATAATAAAAAAAATAAATATAAAGAAGAAAAGCTAGGTTTTGAATTAGCTGAAACATTTTGGCATTTTCTAGGATTTTTATGGCTTTATTTGTTTGTATTTTTATATTTCTTTAGATAGTAAAAAAATGTAACTTTGTAATCTTAATTTGTAAATTAAATGAGTTCAACAATAACAACAATAGAAGACGATAATAGCGATGTTTGGGGTGGAGGAAATAAACCATTAAACTCAAGCTATGGAAAATTAATGATGTGGTTTTTTATCGTCTCTGATGCATTAACATTTTCTGGATTTTTAGCAGCTTATGGTTTTTCAAGATTTAAAAATATTGATTCTTGGCCAATTGCTGATGAAGTGTTTACGCACTTTCCTTTTTTACATGGTGTAGATGCTCCAATGTATTATGTTGCTTTAATGACATTTGTATTAATATTTTCATCTGTTACAATGGTTCTTGCTGTTGATGCTGGTCATCATATGAAAAAAGGAAAAGTAGCATTTTATATGCTTTTAACCATTATTGGGGGGGCTATTTTTGTTGGATCACAAGCTTGGGAATGGAGTAATTTTATAAGAGGAGAGTACGGTGCTGTTGAAACTAAAGGAGGGCAGATTTTTCAATTTCAAAACTCAGAAACAGGCAAAAGAATAGCACTTCATGATTTTGCAATTGAAATTCCATCAGAAAGAGTTCAACATGAAAGTAAAAATGGAGTTTGGTACGTTGGAGAAAGTGCTTTACCAACTTACACAACCCAAGAGGTTATTAAAGGATTTGTTGCTAATGATGATCTTGTGATTAAAACTGAAAAAATTGATGAAAATGGTCATAAAATTATTTTATCAAGAGAGGAATCACTTAATAAAATAACTCAAGCTGTTAATGTTGTTGAGGGGGCCAACCTAATTAATAATGAATATGGAAATCGATTGTTTGCTGATTTCTTCTTTTTTATAACTGGATTTCACGGATTTCACGTTTTTTCTGGTGTTGTAATTAACATAATAATCTTTTTCAATGTTCTTGTAGGAACATACGAAAGACGTGGTCATTATGAAATGGTTGAAAAAGTTGGTTTATATTGGCATTTTGTTGATTTAGTATGGGTTTTTGTATTCACTTTCTTTTATCTGGTATAATTTATTAAAATGGGAAATAACACACATAAATTAGAAATTTTTAGAGGACTTGTAAAATTCAAATCTAACCAAAGTAAAATTTGGGCAGTATTGTTTTTTTTATCAGTTGTAACTGTAATTGAAGTAGCACTTGGTATTGTTAAACCTGAAGTGTTAATAGTAAACTCTTTTTTAAGCATGAAGCTTATAAACTGGATTTTTATTATACTAACAATTGTTAAGGCTTACTATATTATGTGGGATTTTATGCACATGAGAGATGAAGTTAGAGGTTTACAAGCTTCTGTTGTAATAACACTTTCATTCTTAATAGCTTACTTAGCTTTTATATTACTTGTTGAAGGAAATTATATTTTTGACGTTATGTATGAAGGGTTTGTGAGTTGGAATTTTTAACTACTAAAATCTATTAGAATGAGAAAATATATAGTTCTCACTATTCTTTTTGTTTTACCCTTAGTTGTTTATCTTTTTTTTGCGTCTGGAATTAATCATTTTGCTCAACTTCCTGTACTAACAAGTAATGTTGTTGATGTTTCAGAATATTCAAATGAAACTTTTAAAAATAAAATTACTATTCTTGGATTTTTTGGAAATAACGTTCAAGACAAGCACGGAGACGCTTTAAATCTAAATCAAAAGATTTACAAGAGATTTTATCAGTTTAAAGATTTTCAATTTATTATGATTCAGCCTAAAGGCACTAACGAATTAACTCAAAATCTTCAAAATGATTTAAAAACAGGTACCGATACAGATCTTATAAATTGGAAATTCATTTCAATTGAAGACAATAATCTTAAAAAAGTTTTTAACAGCCTTAATACGGATATTTCTCTGGACTCAAAATTAGGAACACCCTATGTGTTTATTATTGATAGAGATTCTAATTTGAGAGGAAGAGATGACGATGATGGCGTTAAGTATGGATATGATTCAAGATCTGTTGCCGACATAAATAATAACATGTTAGACGATGTTAAAGTTATTTTAGCTGAATACAGAATGGCATTAAAAAAGAATAACAGGTATAAAGAGAGTTTAGATTGAAAAAGTATTCTTACATAGGCGTTTCTTTTATTGTATTGATTTTTGGGATTATATTTTTTCCAAGGATAATGGAAAGAATAGAAAATCAATCTATAAATGACTCGAAACGTCTGTCTATTTCTGACGAGCTTAGTTTTATAAAACTAAATGGAGAAAAAAGAAAAGTTGCTGATTTCTTGTTCTTAAATCAAGACAGTTTATTTATAAGTAATCAAGATTTTAATGGCAAAGTATTTGTTGCTGAATTTTTCTTTACAAGATGTCCGTCTATTTGTATAGAGATGAATAAAAACATGAAAATTTTAGATGAGTTATATGGAGATAGAGATGATTTTGGGATAGCATCATTTACTATTGATCCCGAAAACGACACTCCAACAACATTAAAAAAATACTCTGAACTGATTGAAGTTAAATCTAAAAATTGGCATTTTCTAACCGGAGATAAAGAAGATATTTATGAATTGTCTAATAAAGGATTTAATATATTCTCCTCTATAAATGAAGCCGTCGAGGGCGGATTTGAGCATCAAGGATTTTTTGCTTTGATTGACAAGGATGGTTATATTCGTTCAAGGGTAAACGATTATGGTACGCCTATTGTATATTATTCAGGGATAACCAATGAAAACGAAGATGTACAGGGAATAGAAATGATTATAGAGGATATTGATAAACTTTTAAATTTAAAATAATGCCTAGAAATAAATATGGAATTTGGATTAAAATTGTATCTGTCTTAATTCCTGTTGTTGTCGCTATATTATTTACAATTAGAATCCCTAACGTTGAACCTTTATCATTTTTACCTCCAATTTATGCCACAATAAATGGATTTACAGCTCTTCTTTTGATTTTGGCACTTAGAGCTATTAAGTCTGGAAAAAGATTACTGCACGAAAGATTAATGAAGACGTGCATTGCTTTGTCTTTAGTTTTTTTAGTTATGTATATTGCTTATCACATGACTTCTGATCCAACTCCTTTTGGAGGAGAAGGAGCTATAGTTTATTTGTATTATTTTATATTGGTTACTCATATTTTATTATCAATTGTTCTGATTCCATTGGTCCTTACGAGTTATGTTCGAGCTATTCAAGCTCAATTTGATCCACATAAAAAGATTTCAAAAATTACTTTTCCAATTTGGCTGTATGTTGCAGTGACTGGAGTTGTAGTATATTTAATGATTGCACCTTATTACGTATGAGTTTAATATTTTATTTACTGGATACTCAATGTGCAATGTGTAGAGCAGTGTTAGAGTCTGGTGCTGACCAAAAAGCTGCTGAAAGTTTGAATGATGGAATAGTTTATTTAATGATAATCCCATACATACTTGGTGGATTAACTCTGTATTTTCTTTATTTAAAGTTTTTTAAAAAGTAATTTGTGGATATAAAATTTTTTTTTACTTTTGCTACTATGTAATGCATAGTACTATGCAATGTATAATAATAGTTAGCCTTAAGTATCAAATTAAAAATATTCCATATATAGTTTGATTTAAAGTATTTGATGTTTGGGGCTGAATATTTAAAAACTAGAAAAATGGAATTATTATTAGATTGGAGAAATATTTTTATTGTGGCGCTTATGTTTATAGTTTTTTTAATTAGCTATAAAACCTTAAAAAAATAAAAAATTATTAATTAATAAATAAAAATTAAAACAATGAAAAAAATATTATTACTATTATTTATCACTTTCACATTCATTTCTTGTGGATTAGATGTAAAACCTACTGTTACAGTAAAGAATGACATTAACTTGACCATTGACGGAGAAAATATCGATGGAATTCAAGGTGAATGGATTATCTCGTCTGAAGAAAAAAAAGAAAAGGGTAAAGAGATTATTGTTATTACTATTGAAAAAAACGAGATTATATAATTTAAGTTGAGTACAGAGAATTTTAAAATACAAATTAGAAAGGGGCTTTTAGAATTCTGTGTTTTGCAGATTATATCTAAAAAAGAAGTTTATGCTTCTGAAATTATTGAGGAATTAAAAGGTTCTAAAATAATTGTAGTAGAGGGTACTGTTTATCCTCTTTTAAGTAGATTAAAAAAATCTAATTATATAAATCACGAATGGAAAGAATCAACTCAAGGCCCACCAAGAAAGTATTATTCAATTAGTGATTATGGATTACAACATTTAAAAGAACTAATTGTTTCTTGGGGCGATATAAATAGTTCAGTAAAAGAACTTCTTGGTGGTAAAAAATGAAAAAATTATTTCTGTTATTACTGGAATTTAAGATAAATCTTTTAAAAAAAATTTTAAAGTGGTTTAGGAACTAATTAAATAAAAAATGAAAAAAACACTTACAATAAACATAGGTCACTCGATTTTTAACATTGAAGAAGACGCTTATGAAATATTGAACAAATATTTAGATTCAATTAAAAATTATTTTAAAAAAATCGATAATGATTCAGAAATAATTAAAGATTTCGAATTAAGAATTGCAGAAAATTTTTCAGCTAAAGTCTCATCGATGAAGCAATGTATTGATTTAAGTGATGTTAAAGAAGTCATTAAGATAATGGGATCTTTAGACGATTTTAAAGAGATTTATAATGATACTGAAACAGAAAATATAAATGAAGAGAAAAAAATAAATAATAAACTTTTTAGAGATTCTAGCAATAGAATTATTGCTGGGGTTTGCTCTGGAATAGCTGAATATTTTAGAATTGATCCAATAATTGTAAGGGTTTTATTTTTTATAGCAGTTCCATTGAATTTAATAGTGTACATAATTTTTTGGATAGGGATTCCATCAAAAGATTTTGATCCTGACCTTAGAAAAATACTTTACAGGGATAAAGAGAATGGAGTAATTGGAGGGGTGTCCAAAGGACTTTCAAATTACCTTAAAATTGATGCCAATATAATAAGAGTAATCTTTGTTGTGAGTTTATTTTTTGGAGGAGCTGGATTACTGTTTTATTTATTATTATGGTTTTTTACTAAAGAGGCAAAGACAATTGGTGAAAAAATGAACATGTCGGGTTTTAATGTTAATTTATCTAATGTTGAAGACTTCATTAAAAAAAAAACAAAAAATCTAAATAGTCCTGAAAATACTTTAACGAAGATTTTTTTATTTCCTTTTAGGCTTTTAGCACCATTAATTAATGCGCTGTTAAAAATTGGAGTTTTCGTTTTTAAAACAATATTCTTTATATTTTCTTCAATATTTATTGTTTTTATTTCTGTTTTATTATTTGTTTTTTCAACTATATCATTTAAAGATATTAGTCCAGAACAAGATCCTGAATTTTATGAATTATTAAATGCTTTCCCTGATTATTTTGTAATATTTTCAGTGCTTTTCTTACTACTTACAATTATAATTTCTATTATAATTTCATTTTATATATTGTTTAAAAAGAAATTAAATCTTTATTTTTTTATGTTATTAATTTTTTTGTGGATAGCTTTTTTAATCTTTATTTTAATTTCATTACCGAATATAATTTTAAACATGCAAGATTTAAATTTGTTACCAAATTGGATTGACGGCAACTATACCTTTATATGGAAATTTGATGATTTAATGTTATATAAAAACAATTAGGTTTATAAAATAAACTAGTTTATATTTGTGCTTTAAAAAAAATATTATGACAAAAGAAGAACAGTTAAGTATTATTAATAACGCAATTAAGCAGACTAAATATAATCTCAAACCTCTTGGATATAATCTTACTTTTTGGGGTATTTTGATAATTGCAATGAGCTTATTTCATTACTTTTTCCCCCAGATAGTTCAATTCACTTACTACTCCTCCTTTATATATTGGGTAGCTATTCCATTACTTGGAATGGTTTATACAACCTATTATAATATAAATTCAGGAAACAAATTGGGATATGAAACGCAACTTGGAAGAGTCATTAGAATTATATGGGCGGTTTTTGGATTGTCTTGGATTTCAATAATTGGTATTTCTCTATTGCATGATACCAATCCAGTTCAAGACATATTATTCTTGTTAGGTACAGTTTTAATTATGTCTGGAGTTATTATAAGATTCAAACCCATTACTTTTGGTGGTATAGGATTATTAATTTTTACTATTTATACATATTATGTTCCTGGAATTAATTTTCTTTTGGTAAATGTAGTTGGAATTACTTTTGGAATGTTGATCCCTGGTTTAGCTCTTTATCTTTTGAAAAAAGATGAATAAGGATATAGAAAAATTATTGTTTAATCCGATAAGACTCAAAGCAATTTCATTTTTGATGACTGTTGAGTATTGTAATTTCAAAGCATTACTTGAAATTACTGATTCAACGAAAGGAAATTTAAGTATTCAATTAAAGAAGTTAAATGAAGCAGGTTTGATTAAAATTGATAAATATTTTAAACCTAGCCCTAAAAAGTCAAAGGGTATAGTTGTTGTACTAGGCTATCCAACAACTGATTATTCAATAACAAAAAAAGGTAAAAAGTCGTTTGAGGAATTTTATAAACAATTGATTTCATATAAATAAAATGTAAAGTTAACTTAACAATATGACAATTATTTATACATTTACGTGCTGAAATTAATTAAAATTAAATGCTAATTAAACCTTGGGCACATTTATTGATCTAAATATGGTAACAATTAACAATTATGATTAAAATAAACGACTTACATAAGTCCTATAAAATGGGGTCAAATTCTCTTCATGTTTTAAAAGGAATTAATTTTAATGTTGAAGAAGGTGAACTTGTAGCAATTATGGGATCGTCTGGTTCTGGAAAATCAACCCTGCTCAATATTTTAGGAATGTTAGATTTACTAGACAAAGGATCTTATGAACTTGATAATGTCCCAATTCGAGATTTAGATGAAACCAAAGCTGCTAATTATAGAAATAAATTTTTAGGATTTGTATTTCAATCTTTTAATCTTATTAATTATAAAACTGCACTTGAAAATGTTACTCTTCCCCTTTATTATCAAGGAGTCAATAGAAAAGAAAGAGAAGCATTAGCATTAGAATATTTAGACAATGTAGGTTTAAAAGAATGGGCTACTCATTTACCAAGTGAATTATCGGGTGGTCAAAAACAAAGAGTTGCTATCGCAAGAGCACTCGTTTCTAAACCTAAAGTTTTATTAGCTGACGAGCCAACAGGTGCTTTAGATTCTAAAACTTCTAAGGAGGTTATGGCTTTAATTCAAGAAATAAATAAAAATGGTAAAACAATTTTAATTGTAACCCACGAAGAAGATATTGCTAAAATGTGTTCTAGAATTGTAAGATTAAAGGATGGGATTATTGTTGAAGACAAAAAAAATATAATGAAAAAAGCTATTTAAATGTTTAGTAGAGACCGTTGGATAGAAATATTTGAAACCATTAGAAAGAACAAACTTAGAACTTTTCTTTCTGGCTTTACTGTGGCCCTGGGAATCTTAATTTTTGTAGTATTATTTGGTTTTGGAAACGGTCTAAAAAACACTTTTGATAAATTTTTCAAGGACGACGCTTTGAATACTATGTGGGTAAGACCAAGTAGAACTTCAAAACCATATATGGGTTATGAAGCTAATAGACGAATAGAATTAGATAATGCAGACCTAGAGGATATCTCCAAAAGATTTGAATTTTATATTCAAGGCATAACCCCTAGAATTTCATTTAGTGGAACAGTAGGATACAAGTTAGAATCTAATAATTATTCCATAAGAGGAGTCGGTCCATCTCATCAATACAATGAGATGACTATCATGATGAAAGGAAGGTTCCTTAACGGTTTAGATGTCGAAAATAAAGAAAGAAATATAGTAATTGGTAGATTAGTTGAACAAGATTTATTTAAAGATCAAGATGGTATTGGAAAATTTGTAAGTGGAGGAGGAAGATCTTGGAAAGTTGTTGGTGTTTATCAAGATGACGGAGGTGACAATGAAGAAAGAATAATTTATGCACCATATTCAACAATTCAAATGATTCAAAAAGGGTCAGATGATATAGGTCAAATGATCATTTCATATAAACCTGAAATTGGATATGCAGGAGCTATAGCTTTTGAAAAACAATTAAAAAAATATTTAAAACAAAAAAAGTTTATAGACCCAACTGATCCAAGAGGTCTTTTTATTAGAAGTGCGGCTTCTGACCTTAAAGAAAATGATCAGTTTACTTCTGTTTTGCAATATATTATTTCATTTGTAGGGATTGGAACCCTTTTAGCTGGAATAATAGGGATTTCAAATATAATGGTTTTCGTAGTCAAGGAAAGAACAAAAGAGCTTGGTGTAAGAAAAGCAATTGGAGCTACACCAAAATCAATTGTAGGAATGATTTTGCACGAGGCAATTTTTATTACTACAATTTCTGGATATTTTGGTTTATTTATTGGGATAGCCTTTTTAAATTTTATTGGAGATAAATTAGAAGAAGAGTATTACATTACTAACCCATACATAGATTTTTCAACTGGGATATTAGCTACTATTTTATTAATAGCTTTTGGAGCTTTTGCAGGCTATTTACCAGCAAAAAGAGCAGCAAGTATTAAACCAATAGAAGCATTAAGAGACGATTGATATGAAAAGATTATTTGACAAAGACACTTGGCAAGAAATTTTTGGTTCAATCCAAAAAAACAAAATAAGAACTATAATCACAATGATTGGAGTGTTGTGGGGTATTTTTATATATATAGCTCTTTCAGGATCTTCAAAGGGACTTGATAATGGCTTTGAAAGAGCTTTTCAGTCTATAGCTTCTAATAGTATTTTTGTTTGGGCTCAGTCCACAAGCCTTCCATATGCAGGCTATAAATCTGAAAGAAACATAACATTAAAAATTCAAGACGCAGACGTATTAAAAAAGAAAGTCAAAAATATTAAATTTATAGCTCCAAGAATTGTTGCAGGTGTTTTTGGGGGGTCAGATGGAGGGAATATTGTCAGAGGAACAAAAACAGGTACTTATGCAATTTATGGAGAATATCCAGAATATATAAAAATTGCTACATCGAAAATTTATGATGGAGGAAGGTTTATAAACCAATCTGATATTAAAGATGACAGAAAAGTTTGTGTTATTGGAGAACGAACTCAGTTAGAACTTTTTGAAGATGATGAAGATCCGATAGGTAAATTTATAAGTCTTAACAAAATTAATTTTAGAGTTATTGGAGTTCACAAATTTGTTCAAGGTGGCGGTTTTGGTGACGACGGGGATATTTACATACCATTTACGACTTTTAAAAAAATATTTAATACAGGTGACGATGTTGGTTTTTTTATGATTGCTGCTGATGAAGATGCTGATGGAGTTAAAGTGGAAAAGGATATTAAAGCAACGTTAAAACAAATTCATAAAATCGATCCAAATGATGAAAGAGCGATTGGAGGATTTAATTTAGGTGAGGTTTTTAGACAAACTATGAATTTTGCTGATGGTCTAACTTTCTTGTCTTTAGTAGTTGGTTTAGCCACTATATTGGCAGGTATTATAGGCATTGGAAACATTTTACTTATTTCTGTAAAAGAAAGAACTAAAGAAATTGGCATTAGAAGAGCATTAGGAGCGACCCCTGCTGAAGTAAGATCTCAAATTATTTTAGAATCTGTGTTTTTGACAATACTTGCTGGAGTGATTGGAATCATTTTAGGAGCATTGGTTTTGTACGGAATTAATGCAGCCACAATGGATCAAACTGATTTCCCATACACTAATCCTACTGTTCCAATACCATATATTCTTGGAGCTTTAGGTTTAATGGTATTGCTAGGAACACTAATAGGAATCATACCAGCTCAAAGAGCTGTTAGCATAAAACCAATAGACGCATTAAGAGAAGAATAAATAGAATAACAATTAATTATATACCATGAAATATTTAAAATACATAGGAATTGCTGCCCTTATTGGGGGAGTTTTATTTGCTACTGCTTTTTTCATTAAATCCAATAGCACTTCATCAATAGTTTACGATACACAGACTTTAATTACGGCTACAATTGAAGATAAAATTGTTGCAACTGGAAAAGTTTTACCCGAAGATGAGGTAAATATAGTTCCACAAATAGCAGGAATAATACAAGAAATTTTAGTTGAAGAGGGTGATGAGCTTTCTGCTGGAGATTTAATAGCAAGAATAAAAGTAGTTCCAAACGAACAGACTTTAAATAGTGCAGAAGGTAGAGTGAAGAGCGCACAGATAGTATTAAAAAATTCCAAAATTGAGTTTGAAAGAAATAAAGCACTTTTTTCTAAAGAAATTATTTCGGAACAAGATTTTAATTCAGTAACACTTAGATACAATCAAGACATGCAAAATTTGTCTAATGCAAAAAGTGATCTACAAATAATTAAATTAGGATCTTCTGGAGGATCTACAATTACAAATACAAACGTTAGAGCTACAGTTTCAGGAACAATTTTAGAAATTCCTGTTAAAGAAGGAGATCAAGTAATTCAAGCTAATACATTTAACGCGGGTACTACTATAGCAACAATAGCTGATTTAGATAAAATGATTTTTGAAGGTCAAGTTGATGAAGGTGAAGTCGGAAAACTTTCAGTTGATATGCCATTAATAATAACATTAGGAGCAATTGAAGGAAAAGAATATAAAGCTAAACTCAGATTAATATCTCCAAAAGGAACAGAAATTGCTGGTGCAATACAGTTTAAAATTGAAGGAGAAGTTTATTTAGATGATGAGTATGTAATTAGAGCTGGTTACAGCGCTAATGCTTCAATAGTTTCTGAAAGAAAAGAAAATATAACTGCAATTAGTGAAGCATTACTACAATACGACTCGAAGACTAAAAAACCATATGTAGAAATTGAAACTTCTGATCAAAAATTTAAAAGACAAGATGTTAAGCTTGGTATTTCAGATGGAGTTAATGCAGAGTTAATTTCTGGAGTTTCAAAAACTGATAAAATTAAAGTTTGGAATAAAACGGAGCCAGTCAAAAGAGGAGAGGAAGATGAAGATTAGAATTAGACAATTAAATACTAAAACAACTATGAAAAAATTTGTATTAATACTTTTAGCAGTATTGTGCTATGGTAATCAATATTCGCAAGAGCCATGGACTTTAGAAGCTTGCGTGAATAGAGCTTTAGAAATGAATATTTCTATCAAACAATCTCAATTAGAATATGCAGGTTCAGAAATAGATAGAAAAGGTGCTATTGGAAACTTTCTTCCAAACATTAATATTGGAAGTAGTCACTCATGGAATGTAGGTTTAAATCAAAATATTACAACTGGTCTTTTAGAAAATTTTACTACTCAATTTTCTTCAATGAATCTAAATTTAAATGTTAATTTATATAATGGCTTGCAAAATGTAAAAAGATTGCACAGGGCAAATTTAGCTATTTTGGCAAGTCAATATCAGCTGGAAGATATGACAGAAAATGTTGCTCTTAGAGTAGCAAATTCATATTTACAGATACTGTTTAGTAAAGAGTCTTTAGCCGTGCAAAAGTTGCAATTGGAAATAACTAAAAAAGAGTTATTAAGAGTAAATGAATTAGTAGATGGTGGAGTTGTTCCAAAGGGAGATGTGTATGAAATTGAAGCAAATTTAGCTTCTCAAGAAAAAAATGTTGTTGATGCTCAAAATGTATATTTTCTTTCAAAACTCGCTCTTGCTCAGCTTATACTGATTGATGATTATGAAAACTTTGAAATTGCCAATGAGTCCTATGATATTCCCATCGCCAATATTTTAAATAAAACAGCGACTGAAATATTTAATTATGCGGTTGGAAATAAAAAGGATATAAAAATCAGTGAAACTAACGTAGAGATTGCTAAAAAAGATTTAGAACTTTCAAAATCTTTATTACAACCAAGACTCTCAGCATTTTATTCTTACAGTACAAGAATCGGATATAGTGATAGAGTAGTTCCAACTGGCGAATTTGGAACAAGTACTATTGGTTTTGTTGAGAGTACAAACGAAAAAGTTATTGCACCCTTTCCAATTTATAAAAGCGAAAAACCATTGTCTTTTTCTGAACAATTTGACTTAAATGCTGGTCAAAACTTTGGACTTAGTCTTTCTATTCCAATTTTAAATAATTTATCTAATAGAACAAATGTCGATAGAACTAAAGTAAATATTTTAAGAAGTATTAATTCTTTAGAGCAAAAGAAATTAGATTTAGAAAACACAGTAAATCAATCTTATAATGATGCTAAAGGTGCATACAAGGCATACGAAGCATCTCAAAAATTAGTATTAGCTAGAGAATCAGCTTTTGAGTATGCACAAAGCAAATTCGAAGTTGGAGCTATGAACTCATTTGATTTTACTCAGGCAAAACAGAGGTTTGAATTAGCGCAATCTGAACTTATTAGAACGAAATACGATTATATTTTTAAGCTTAAAGTGTTAGAGTTTTATTTTGGAGTTCCAATTTCGGTAAATTAATGTCATATATTCTAAATATAGAGTCCTCTTCCACCAACTGTTCTATTTCATTATCAAAAAACGGTGAATTAATTTCTTTAAAGGAAAAAAATGACGAAAAATATTCTCACTCAACTAAGCTTCACTCTTATATAAAAGAAGTTATTAGCGACTCAAGTATAACTCTTAAAGAGTTATCTGCGATAGCAGTAAGTAAGGGTCCAGGATCTTATACAGGTCTTAGAATTGGTGTAGCTGCTGCAAAAGGTTTATGTTTTTCATTAGATATCCCATTAGTATCAGTTTCAACTCTTCTTGTCTTATCGAAACAAGTTAAAATTAGTTCAGGATTAATAGTACCAGTTTTAGATGCTAGAAGAAATGAAGTTTATTCAGCTATTTATGATTTTAATCACAATTTAATTAAAAAAGAGACTCCTGAAATAATTGATGATAATTCATTTAAAAATTATTCAATGGATAATCAAATATATTTTATAGGTAGTGGTCAACAAAAATGTAGAGAACTGATTCAATCTAATAATAATATGACTTTCCATGATAAAGAAACCTTGCCTTCTTCAAAAGAAATGGCAGATATTTCTTATCAAAAGTTTTTAAATTCTGACTTTGAAGACCTCGCTTATTTTGAACCAGCTTATTTGAAGAATTTTATTTTAGATAGCGTTAGCCGTTAACAGCGTTAACTTCAGATATTTTTCCAGGTAACATATCTTTTAACATAGTCTCAATACCACTTTTTAATGTAACTGTTGATGAAGGGCATCCACTACAAGCACCTTGAAGAACTACGTTAACTTTTTGAGTATTTGTATCATATGATTCGAACAGAATATTACCACCATCGGAAGCAACAGCAGGCTTAATGTTTTCGTCTATAATTTTAATGATTTCTTTTGAAATATCATCAAACTCAACACTTGATTTAGTCTTTATATTATTTTTAATTCTATCCTCAAAAACTAAAGTATTATTATCTTGAATAAAAGATCGAATAAATTCTCTAACGTCCATTACATTATCATCCCAGTTATTTCCTGGGTTTTGAATCAATGAAACAAAATTAAAATCAAAGAAAACTTCTTTTACAAAATCAAAACCAAATAGTGATTTTGCAAGTGGAGAATCATTAGTTTCATCAACTGATTTAAATTCAAATACATTATCTACAATTTTTTTATTAACTACAAATTTCATTGCATTTGGATTAGGAGTGCTCTCAGCGTAGACAGTAACAGGTGAAACTTTTTTTATTTCATTTTTACTCACTAATCCTCCTTTATTCAAAAATTCTTCTAACTGAGAACAAAGCTCTTCTTGGACATCTTCCCATTTTAATATATTTAACTTTTCTATATAAACAGAATGTTTGTTTAAAGTAACTTTTTTTATAAATGGCAAATAAAATATTTGTTGTATTAAAGGAAATTCTAAAGTCTCTTCTATTTTATTAAATTCAATTCTCTTTTCGGATAAAAATATGTTTGAATAAAATTCAAGTTCTTCTTCTCTACTTGTCTCTTTAAATTTAATTGTATGTTTTTCCATTTTATATGGTATTTATTTTAAAATTATTGTTTAATATTTTTTTTAAAGAATTATCTAATCCATTACAATAAAAATCATAAGTAGGATTTATATTGTTTCCAACTAAATTATTTTCTTTTAATATTTTTTTAGTTTGTAGAGCAACAGCTTCACCGCTTTCAAGAATTTTAACATTATCTGGTAATATTTTTTCGATACTACCATTAATTAACGGGTAATGAGTGCATCCTAAAACTAAATGGTCAATATTTGACTTAATCATTGGGCTTAAAAACTTTAAAAGTAACTTTTCAATTTCTGTGCCATTTAAAATTCCATTTTCAATCATGTCAACTAATCCGTCACCATTCTTTTCAATTATATTGATATTAGAACAATAATCATTTGATGTAATCCCAAATAAATTACTATTAAGAGTGCCTTTAGTTGCTAAGACACCAATATTTCCTGTTTTGGTATTAGTTGCAGCTGGTTTTATTGCTGGTTCTACACCAATAAAGGGTGTTTTAAAAGATTTTCTTAGCAAAGAGATACAATTTGTTGTCGCTGTATTACAAGCTACTACAATTATCTTACAGCCTTGATTTAATAACCACTCGCTATTTTTTAAACTTAAAGTTTGAATTTCTTTCTTAGATTTATTACCGTAAGGGGAATTGAGATTATCAGAAAAATATAAAAAATTTTCTTTTGGTAATAGTTTTTTAATCGAATTGAAAATTGTCACTCCACCAATTCCAGAATCAAAAATACCTATTGGTGCATTATTCATAATATAAAAATAAAAAAAAACTACCTAATATAATTAGGTAGTTTGATCTGGTATAAATTGTTAAAATCTATTAAAATCCTAATTCTTTTTTAACGTCTTCAATTAAGTCTTTTCCGTCAGAAAGAATTAGACTTCCGCCCTGAGTACCGTCAATAACATAATCATAACCTTGTGCTCTAGCTACTTTTTGAATTGCAGCTCTGGCTTTTTCGATTAATGGCTTTAATAAATCTGCTTGTTTCTTTTGAATATCTTGAGATGCAGTTTGTTGATATTGCTGAATATTTTGCTCCATTCCAGCTAATTCTTTTTGACGCGCTTGGTTTGTAACATCTGTTTGATTTTGTGCATCAGCTGAATAAGTCTGTAACTTAGTTTGGTATTCTTTCATGGAAGCATCAATTTCAGTAGCATAAGTTTTTTGAAGTTTTTCAAGTTGAGCTTGCGCTTCTTTAACTTCTGGCATTTCACTAATTAGTGACTGGCTGTCAATGTGTGCAATTTTACTTTGTGCAGTAACAGAAGCTGTTACAAATAATAATAAAACTACTGCTGTTAATTTTTTAAAAGTTTTCATTTTTTTGAACTTTAATTTAGGGTTATTTTCTTCTTCTTAATTCTAAAAGGCTATCTCTTTTTCTTTGATAGGCTTTTCTTTTTTCTTCTTTTTGTTTTAAAAGTAATTCTCTTCTTGTTTTAATTTCTTCAGATTTTTTTAACTTTTTTTCTTCTAATTCTTTCTTTTTTTCTTCTAATTCTGGGTTAAAACTTTCATCACTAAATTCGAGATTTAACTTTTCTAATTTTTCAGATCTTAAAATACTTTTTAAAACCAGGTCGCTAATATCGTATTTTTTTTCGGAATATAGAACAATTGCATCAGCAGATTGATCAAATATTTTATCAAATTTTTTTTGTTT
>CBFHJJ010000025.1:0-18488 GCA_965655865.1 Flavobacteriaceae bacterium
GATGTAATGGATCTTGGAGATACTGTTTCTTTCTTAAAGTTAAGAGGTGGTTATTCTCAAGTAGCAGGTGGTGCTGATAGCCCATATGCTCTAAGTTTATCTTACGGAATTTACGGACAAGGCCACTTAGGTGCTTCTCTAGGAACTATTACTGGAGGAACTATTCCAAATTCTGAAATTACTCCTTTTGAGAAAAATGAAACTGAATTTGGTTTTGACTTAAGAATGTTTGACAACAAACTTTCTATTGATGCTACGTACTACGACAATGAAACATTAGGAGACATTGTTGGAGTTAGTGCTTCTCAAACTTCAGGTTATGGAGCAGCTCTTGCAAATCTTGGTAATATTTCAAATAAAGGTATTGAATTACTTATTAAAGGTGAGATAATGAAAACTGATGATTTCGCATGGAACGCATCGATTAACTACACTAAGAATACAAGTGAAGTAGTTGCAACTAACGATGCTGGTGGAAATATTAGTATAGGTAATCCAAGAGATTTAGAAACAGGAATTAACGTAACTCATATTGTTGGAGAACAGTGGGGTGCATTATATGGGAATTCTTATGAAAGAGATTCTCAAGGTAGAATTGTACACATTATGCAAGGAGATATTCCTGTGCCAAAAATTGGAGGTAAAAAAATCTTAGGATTTGGTGTTGCTCCAGAATCTATTGGACTTGCATCTACGTTTAGCTATAAAGATTTCAACGCTTCAATTTTGGTTGAAGGTAAAATGGGTGGTTCTTTTTACTCTGGAACGAACAACTGGTATAAAGCTTATGGATTGCATAAAGATACAGTTCCTGCAGGAGGTCGTGAGGCTGGATTTACACCTGATGGTGTAATGGAAGATGGAACTGTTATTACAACTTCTATTCCTATGTCAAAACAAGAAGATTACTGGGCTCAAACAACTAATATTGGTGAAGAGAATGTTGGATCTGCGGATTACATGAGACTTCGTCAATTAAGTATAGGATACAACGTACCATCAAGTATGCTTGAAGGATCGTTTATTACTAATGCTTCTGTATCGCTTATTGGAAGAAATTTACTTTTATTAAGTAACAGTTCTGATAATGTTGATCCTGAATCATCTTATGCTGCAGGTAATGCAGTAGGTTTAGAAAGAGCAGGTCTTCCTGTCCCTAGAACAATAGGTCTAAACATTAATCTTAAATTTTAAACTTATATAATTATGAAAAAAATACTATTAACATTTTTTGCTTTAAGTTTAGTTATTTCCTCTTGTGAGTTCGGAGAAGGGTTCGAGGAAATGAACATAGACCCAAATAAAGCATCTCAGCTTGACGTATCAAACAAGTTTGCGTCAGCTATTTTAAAAACATCAGGTGGTAGATATGAAAACTGGAGAGCCAGTTTAATTTATCAATCCACTATGATTCAACATTTATCTTCTACGGCTGGTTACTGGTCGGGTGATAAATATTTTAGAAGCGATCAATATGCAAATGCACTTTGGGATCGTTATTATCCAGATGTAATTAAAGAAATTGAGGATATTAGAGCTCAATTAACATCGGAGGGAAATAGTGGTTCTGAAATGGGTATGCTACGTATATTAAGAGTTTTTGCTTTCACAAGACTTACTGATATATACGGAGATATTCCTTACAGTGAAGCAGGACAAGGGTATATTAACGGTATATTAAAGCCTAAATACGATGCTCAACAAGACATCTACATGGATATGCTTAAAGAGCTTGAGGCTGCTGTAGCTCAAATTGGAGCTAGCACTACTATGGGTAGTTCTGATTTAATTTTTCAAGGAAACACTACTAAGTGGAAAGCTTGGGGTAACTCAATGATGCTAAGACTAGCAATGAGATTAACTAAAGCAGATTCAGCTACAGCGAAAGCATGGGCTGAAAAAGCTGTTGCTGCTGGAACTATGACATCTAACGATCACATAGCAATGGTTCAACACACAGATGGACCTGCTGGAATCAATAAAAACGGACATGGTGAAGTATGGCAAGCTGATGGCAATGCAAGAATGAGTAAAACTTTTATGGATTGGATGAGTGATGATCCAAGACTAACTGTTTTGGCTCAAAGAACTTCTGACGGAAGTACTGCTGTTGCAGATTTAATTGGTATGCCAAATGGAAGTGATGGAAACTCTGTTCCTGACAATTCAATTTATGCTTCTTTAAATGATGATTTAAAAGGCGTAGATGTCCCTATGGTATTTCATTCATATGCTGAAGTAAGACTTTTAAAAGCTGAGATGGCATTTAGAGGTTGGTCAGTTCCTGGTGATGCAAAAACTCACTACGAGGCTGGAGTAAAAGCAGCTATGCAGATGCTAGGTTCTATTTACCCTAAAACTACAGCTATTACTGATGCTCAAGTTGCTGATTACTTAGCTGCTAAGCCTTACGATGCTGCAAAAGGATGGGAAATGATCAGTGAACAGTATTGGGCTGCTACTCTTTTAAACGAGTATGAAAGTTTTAATAACTGGAGAAGAACCGGATACCCTACATTAACGCCTGTTAATTATGATGGTAATGTAACGGGAGGTACTATTCCAAGAAGACTTATATACCCAGTTTCTGAACAAAATACCAATGGTGATAATTATAGTGCAGCTGTTGCAAGACAAGGTGCTGATAATTTTACAACCAGAATATGGTGGGATAAATAATAATTATAATATAAAATTGATAATTGTTTTCATAAAAATGTTTGTTTAAATCACTTTTGTTTTTAACAAATAATTACAATTTTATAAAGAGACTTGCTTTTTAAAGCAAGTCTCTTTTTTTTAACAGACCTATATTTACTAAAAATGAAAAAATTTTTACTGTTAGCTGTTATATTTTCTATATCAAGTTGTACAAATAACATTTCCATTGATCACCTATACCCTAGTGAGGACTTAATAATCCAAAACCACGATGATTGGGGCGAAGGAAATTATAAAAAAATGATTAAAGAATTCAAAAGTAATCCCTTAAATTATAATGAGATTGTCTTTTTAGGAAACAGTATAACTGAGAGTGGAAAAGATTGGAGTAAAAGATTAAATTACCCTAATATTAGAAATAGAGGAATTGGTGGGGATGTAACCGATGGTGTATTGGCAAGATTAGATGAAATAATTTATTTTAAGCCAAAAGCTGTCTTCTTATTAATTGGAATAAATGATTTATGGAATAATAATAGCCCAGACAACCCCTCTGCAGAATATATAGCAAATAACATTATAAAAATTTCCCAAGTTATTAACGCGCAAACTCCAAAAACTAAAATTTATATTCAAACAGTTTTGCCAATTGAGAAGGAAAAGTTTAAGAATAACATTTTTAAAGTAAATGAAATAATAAAAGCGAACGAAAAAGACAATCCATATCAAACCATTGATCTATATTCAATTTTTGTAAACGAAAATGGGCTAATTAAAAAAGATCTTTCAACTGATGGAGTTCACCTTAGCGAAAAAGGATACGACGCTTGGGTAGACTTTATTAAGCCAGTTGTTAGTTCAATAAATTAAGCATATCTTCTTTTAATGCAGCCACTTCTAATTCTCGTAAGTTGATTAAATCAACATTACAATCCGAATGTTTTTTTATCTATTTTAGTATTTATAAAACTTAACTATAAATTAAAATGAAAAAAACTATCATTGTTCTATTAACTATAATTCCATTAATTATAAATTCCCAAGAAAAAAATCTACCATTTTCTGAAATTGGTGATTACCCTACTGAATATACTCCAACAAATGTTATATCTAGACTAATTGATGGTTTAGGATATAGGTTTTATTGGGCTACAGAATCTTTGACTGAAAATGATTTAAATTATAAACCTAGTGAAGATAGCAGGTCTACAATGGAGGTGATAGAGCATATATATGGTCTTTCACTTATGATAGTAGCGTCTTTTGATGGAAAAGAATTTGACTTTAAACAAGATAAACTAGATTATGCAAATTTGAGAAAAGAAACTTTAAATAATCTTATGTATATAAAAAGTAAGCTAAATGATACTTCAGATTTATCTCAAATAAATATTGAATTTAGTCAAGGTGATAATAAATTAAAATTTCCTTTTTGGAATCATTTAAACGGCCCTATGGCTGATGCTATTTGGCATTGTGGTCAAGTTGTTACAAATAGAAGAGCAAGTGGAAATCCACTAAATTCTAAAGTAAATGTATTTTTAGGTAAAACAAGACCTTAATAATATTTAGTCTCATAGTACTCCATAAAGGATTAGTTTAAGATAAAGCGCCCTTTGGGCGGTCTGATATGTGAATAATTAAGGAGTGTACGGTTGGTAATCCATTAATGGAATTGAATCTGGAAAATAGTAATGTAAAAAAGGTCTCCATAAGGGGTCATAAAACGCAGCTAAAAGCACAAAAAGTAAAATAGATATGGAATAAATCATATCATTAGCACTTCCAGTTATTAATGGCTTGTCTTTTTTAAAATCATTCCACCAGTCAACAAATTTTTCATAAAAACTCTTATTTTTTATAATCATAAACTAAATATAATCATAATATTACATTCTTTTTTGAATGTTTTTCGTATATTATATAAATGAAGAATTTAAAAATGAAGTTTGGCAAATACTTTAAATTCAAAAATACCATAAATGGGATTGATTACTTTTTGAGAATTATTTTTGTATCAATTGTGTTTTTTTCTCTTTTGGGATTAGGAATTTTATTACTTGAAATAAATTTAGCATTAGCAATAATTTTTATTGTTTTAGGATGTTTGTTTTTAATACCATTTCTATGGTTAGGATTTGCAACAACATATAAAAGAATTAATGCATTCTTTCCTGGAAAAGCAGGATGGTTACTTGCTTGTACTGTAGCATATTCCTTTATAATTGAAAATTTCAATCCTAATAATGAATTAAATATTGAAAGTGGTAGCGGAGATTATAAAATGTATATTATTTTATTTATTCCTTCCTTTTTTTGGAATTTATATCTTCTATTTGGAAATTCTCCTACAGAAAAAAATAATCATATTGGATAATAAAAAATGAAAAAACTAATTCTACTATTACTGTTTATTCCACTTGTGAGTTTTGGGCAAAATGAAAATACAAAAAAGAATGAAAAAGAATCTTTAATACCTTTTGCGACTGTTGAAGACGTGCCATTATTTCCAGGATGTGAAACAGTTCCTAAATCGAAAAGAAGAGATTGTTTTCAAAACAAAATGAATCGACATATTGCTCAAAATTTTATATATCCTGAATTTGCTCAAAAAAACGGAATTCAAGGAAGAGTGTTTGTTCAATTTATTATTGGAAAAGACGGTAATATCAGTGAAATTAGAAGTCGTGGGCCCCACGGTTCTTTAGAAAAAGCAGCCGAAAGTATTATTGAGAAGCTTCCAAAAATGACACCTGGTTATCTAAATGGATTTCCTGTTAGAGTACCATTTAGCATTCCAATTACTTTTAGGTTAATTTAATCAAACCATAATATATTACACAAACAGCCTTGAAAAAACTCTCTCAACAGAGATGATTGTTTGTGGAGAAGATGGGATTCGAACCCACGACCTCTTGACTGCCAGTCAAGCGCTCTAGCCAACTGAGCTACATCCCCATTTAAGCCAGATGTTATACAATAGCTTGATCTCCTCTAACTTTTGTGCTTAAACGTATTGCGTCTTGAACATCATAAATAAAAATTTTACCATCACCTACTTGTCCATCAGAGCCAAATTCTAATATAGTATTTACACATTTTTCTAAGTTCTCATCACTAATTACACAAATTATCATTGTTCTGTTTTGTAGCGCTAAGGACTGTTCTGTTCCACGATACATTTTTGTATAACTTTTTTGTAATCCAGTCCCCGAAACAGGAATAACAGTAATACAAGGGATATCTACATTTTTTAAACCCTTCTGAATAGCTTTCAGTTTTGAGGGTCTAATTATCGCTTCAACTTTTTTCATAAATTTTAATTTAAGTATTATTCAAAATTAGAATAAGATTCCAAGCCAAATGAGGCTGCATCAATTCCTACTCTTTCTTCTTCAACTGAAATTCTAACTCCAGCTGTTTTTTTGATTAATTGCATTACAACATAAGTAAATGTAAAGGAAAAAATTGCAATTACTGAAACTCCCTTCAGTTGAACTAAAAATAAAGAAGAATCACCAGTGAAAAACAATCCATTTTCAGTTGCAAATAATCCTACTGCAATTGCTCCAAAGAATCCATTGACACCATGAACAGCTATAGCTCCAACCGGATCATCTATTCTCATTTTATCAATAATTTGCACAGCGACATCGACCAATATCCCTGCTATTAAACCTACAATAATTGCAGAGTTTGCGTCTAAAATATTGCATCCCGCAGTGATTGAAACTAGACCAGCTAATACACCATTTATAACCATTGTTATATCAATTAGTCCGTATCTAAATTGAGTGTAAATCATTGTAGAGATTCCACCAGCGGCAGAAGCTAAAAATGTATTTGTAACTACTTTGCCAATGAGATCCCAATTTCCAACTGCACCCAGAGTTGATCCAGGATTAAATCCAAACCAGCCAAACCATAGAATAAAACATCCGATAGCAGCCAAAGGAATATTATGACCTGGAATTGAATTTGCTTTTCCATTTTTTTGATATTTCCCAAGCCTTGGCCCTAAAACAATAGCAGCAGCTAAAGCAGCAAAACCACCCATTGCGTGTACAGCAGCAGATCCAGCAAAGTCATTAAATCCAATAACGGAGAGCCAACCAGACGGATTCCAAACCCAATTAGCCACCATTGGATACATAACTCCACAAAAAACTAATACTAAGATAGTATAGGACCAAAGCTTCATTCTTTCAGCTAATGCGCCAGAAACAATTGAAATAGCAGCAATAGCAAATCCAAGTTGAATAAACCAAAAAAGCTGATTTGTAACCGTTAACTCTAGACCTAGGTCATTTTCTGAAATTCCAACATCAAAAGCAAACCATCCGTTTGATGACCCATAGGCGATTCCAAAGCCAACTATATAAAAAATAATTCCTCCAAAAATAATATCAATGAATACTTTAGCAATAATGCTCATTGCATTTTTAGACCTTACAAATCCTGATTCAAGTAAGGCAAAACCACCTTCCATAAAAAAGATTAATGCTGCACAAAGCGCAACCCAAACTGTGTCAATTGCATTGGTAAGTTCAGATTGATTCTCTATAATTACACTATCTATATATCCCATAATTTAAGTTTTATTTAACTCTAATCTAATTAATTAATTGATTATTAATTAGTTAAATCTCAACAAGTCTAAGATTATTGTTAATAACGCATTTTTTGGCATCAATTATTTTTAATTTGACAATTTTGAACATCTTAAGTTGATATTCATGTATTAGTTTAATCTTTTTTAATTGTACTTTAGGCTTTAGTGAAAAGTAAAATAAATAACAAAAAGTTTTTAATTCTTACGCTTCTAATTCTTTCAGGAGAATTTATTTACTTTCTGCCTTATGTCTTGTCAAGAGTTTTTAGACCAACATTTTTAGACGTCTTTCAGTTGAACAATTTTCAATTAGGAAGTTTATTTTCAGTATACGGCGTTGTTGCATTATTATCATACATATATGGAGGTGTAATAACAGATAGATATTCACCCAGAAAATTAATGTCATCAGCTTTGTTTTTAACTGCTCTTGGAGGGCTTGTTTTGGCCTCTTATCCTTCTTATCAGACTTTACAAATTTTATATGGTTACTGGGGATTCACAAGTGTATTTTTATTTTGGGGAGCCATGATAAAGGCTACTCGTTTGTGGGGAGGAGATAATAATCAAGGAAAGGCTTTTGGGTTTTTAGATGGAGGCAGAGGAATTGTAGCTGCATCAATGGGGAGTATTGGAGTGTTTGTGTTTTCAATAGTATTAACTAATGATATAGAATCAGCTTCAGTTTTAGAACGGCAAGAAGCTTTTAGGTATGTAATATTACTTTCTTCTTTTATGGTTGCTTTTATCGGACTGTTAGTTCTAATTTTTCTTAGAAACTCAAACGATAAAAAAACAAACGTTGAAATGCCTTTAAATACTTTAACTAATATTAAGGGCGTTTTAAAGAATGAATCAATATGGCTATTAATGTTAATAATAATGTGTGCTTATGTTGGTTATAAAGTGACAGATATTTATTCTTTGTATGCTTCAGAAGTTATGCTTTACGATCAAATTGAAGCAGCGGAAGTAGGAGCTTTACAATTATATTTACGCCCAATAGTATGCATCGCTATAGGTTTACTTGCAGATAGGACAAAAAATATGTTTTGGATAATTTTTGGTTTTACTTTTATGTTAATTGGAGCTTTGATTTTCTCTTTTGGTTTTATTAAACCCGATATGAATCTTATATTTTTCATGTCTTTAGTAATTTTAGCTGTTGGAACGTATTCTATACGAGCATTATATTTCGCAGTTTTAAAAGAGGCAAATATTGCCTTTGCTCTAACAGGGACTGCAGTTGGAATAATTTCAGTTGTGGGATATAGTCCTGATATTTTTGCAGGACCAATAATGGGATATCTATTAGATAAAAATCCAGGTGTTGTTGGACATCAATACGTCTATTTTATGTTAGTTATATTTTCGATAATAGGCTTAATAGCATCGATTAGATTCGCTAGATTAACAAAACCCTCCGCTTAATTTTTTGGTATAATTTTAAAAAATAGTAAATAAACATATTTATTATCTTTAAAACTTATTCAGTAAATTATGAAATTATTACAAGAATTTAAAGAGTTCGCGGTCAAAGGAAATATGATAGATATGGCAATAGGGATTATTATTGGCGCATCATTTAACCAAGTAATTGATGTTTTAGTAAAACAAATTTTATTGCCGCCACTTTCATTACTCTCAGACGGAATTAATTTAGATAACAAGAAATTAATTTTAAGAGAATCTCAAACAAACTCTCTAGGAGATATTTCTGTTCAAGAAGTAGCAATTAGTTATGGACAATTTATTGAAACTTTTTTAGACTTTTTAATTGTAGGGTTTACAATTTTTATGGTTGTAAAATTTATTAATAGACTTAATAAAAAAGCTGAAGATCCTGGTGACAAAACAATTTCCACTCCGAAAAACATTCAATTACTTATGGATATGAACTCATTATTAAAAGAACAGAATCGTATTTTAAAAGAGAAAAAATAAGTTAATTTAAAATTGATTCGTAAACCATAGCCCTAAATTTATCGGCTAATTTCAATCTGTAAGTTTCAAATGATTGAGTCATATAGATATAAACCATATTTTGTTTTGGATCAGCTCTAAAATAAGTGCCAAACATCCCTCCCCAACCAAAAGTGCCTTTTGATCCAAACTTAGTATCTTCTTCTTTGACAACTTCAAATCCTAGTCCAAATCCTTTCTTTTTTCCAAACACCAATTTTTTATACTTAAGACCTAAAGAGTGATCTTGTTTCATCAAATCTAGAGTGCTTTTTTTAAGTATTTGTACACCTCCAATAGAACCGTTATTTAAAAGCATTACTGAAAATTTTAGATAATCTTTAGTTGTGGAAAGCAATCCCCCTGAACCATTTAATAAAATTACTTTGTCTTTAAATGGAGAATTTGATTTATTATCAAAAGAGACAAGCTCTTTTTTTTCTCCAACAACATATAAAGTAGTTAATCTATCAATTTTATTTTTTGGAAGTTCAAACGAAGTGTCATTCATTTTCAAAGGATCAAATATTTTGTCTTTCAAATAGATATCTAATTTTTGACCGGATAAAACCTCTATTAAATATCCACAAATATCTGTAGACGAGCTATACCACCATGTTGTTCCCGGTTCAAACTTTAAAGGCTCATTAACCGATTCTTTTGTGTACTCTTCTAAGTTCATGTTGATTACTTTCCTATAATCTTCAGGACCCTTAAAATTAAGACCTGCAGAATGTCTTAATAAGTCGATTATTTTAACGTGATTCTTAACAGGTTTTATTTTTTTTCTTTTTTTAACAGTTAAGTTTTTAAACTCAGGAATATATTTGTAAACAGGATCATTTAAGTTAAACTTTCCTTCTTCATACAACATCATAAGGCCAATTGATACGATGGGCTTTGTCATAGATGCTATTCGAAAAATATCATCTTCTTCAAGCGGATCGTTTTCTGAAATATCAGAACTCCCATAGCTGTCAAAATGAATTAACTTTCCGTTTTTTACAATTGCAGTTTGAATTGCAGAAAGCTCGTTATCGTCTACATAACTGTGCATTGCCTGGTTCAAAAGTGTTAATTTTTCAGATGAAAATCCTTGTGATTCAGGCGAAGAAATTTCAAAATCTGATTGTGCATTTGAAAAAACACCAGCTAACAATAAAAGAATGATTAGCGCTTTATTTAATAGAGTTTTTAATAGCAAAATTTCAAGTTTAATATTCACTTAAAATTTATTAAAAAAAAAGCATATAAATTCAAATATTAATATATTTTTGCCGGAATTTTTTAACAATAGTATATAATGAAAAATCAGGATAACGGAAATGCTCAGTTAAATTCTCTAAGAAATGAATTTAATCATAGAACAGGAACTAAATCTTATTTAGGTAGAACTAAAAGAGTTACTTGGACTGGCATAAGAAGATTTAGAAGTATTTAAATAAGGTTTTATTTAATTATCAAGCATCCATTTTTTTGGAACTCTAACAAACACATTTTTTGAGTAATCATCTTTTTCAAAAAACAAACCAATATCTCCATTTTTAAGTATAGTCATTGATGAATATGCAGATTTGCCTTTGTAAATGGTTTTAGTATTTTTCCAGCTCATGCCCTGGTCGTAACTAATGCTTATTGAAAGATTATCTCTTTGTTGTGAATTAAAAGCATTCGAAAATATTAATAAATCTTTAGAACTGATGCTATAATTTATTAGACTAGCATTACAGGCCGGATCCAATAGATCTTTGTTTTCAAAAGAAAACCAGCTTTTACCCTTATCTTTAGAAAGGTGAGAATATCTAAATTTATTTGAATTCACTCTCGAATTTACAAGCCAATCTCCATTTGAAAGTTCAACAATTTTTGATTCGTCCGCTGGCTTTAATGGAGAGTCAATTAAAAACCAGTTTTCTCCGTGATCATTACTGCCAAACACATGTGTTCCCTTGTTAAGGTTTACTAAACAATGTAGTAAAGTTCCGTCTTTAGTTTGAGTGCCTCTTCCAGATGTAATAAACATAAAGTCTTTTTCCCAACTTTCTTTAGTTATTTCACTAGTAATGTCTTTAGGGTCTGACCAACTTTTTCCATTGTCAGAGCTTTTAATTAGCATTAGCCGGTAGACGTCTTTAGCTTTATCAAGGTTCATGTAATTATAAAACATAAAAATATGTCCTGTTTGTTTGTCTAGAATCATTGAAGGATCTGATGCAGATTCCCCATCGGGATAATCAATTATTTTTTCAATTTCAGTCCATGTGTTTCCATCATCATAACTTTTCCTAAGAACTATATTGATGTCACTGTTCCATTTTAAATCTCCACATGAATTATTGCGCTCATCAATTGCAGCAATTAAAGTTCCATTTATTGATGTTATTATTGATGGTATTCTGTAGCAAGCTATTTCAGAGCTTAATGAACTGTCAAATAGATTTTCGAAAACTAATTCTTGTGAATAACTGGATATCCCAAAAATTAGAATTAGAATTTTAAATAGTGATCTCATTTTAATTTTTTATTAATAAATCAATTAATTTACTTCTTACATTATTTTCATAAAAAGATTCGTTTTCTCGACTTGGATACACCCTATTTGTTAAAAAAACAATTGTTAATTTCTTTTTTGGATCAACCCAAAACATCGTCCCGGTAAAACCTGTATGTCCAAAACTATCTTTAGATAAATTTTTATTTGGATATTCCCCATATTCATTACTTGAATAAGGCTTGTCAAAGCCCAAACCTCTCCTAATTTCACTGTTTTTAAAAGCATATGAGGTGAATTTATGAACAGTAGCTTGTTTAAACATAGTGCTGTTAGGTCCTAAAAAACTTAAAAGACTTCCTATGCTTTGTGCATTGCCAAAAAGCCCAGCATTTCCAGATATACCGCCCATAAAACTAGCTGCTTCGTCATGTACAAACCCATGAACTAACTCTTTTCTGAAAATAGAGTCGTACTCAGATGGAACAATTTTATTTTTACTAAACGCTTTTGTCGGGTTAAATGTAAGAGTAATTTCTTTTTTATTTATAAATGTATTATTGAAGTAATTTTCGAAATTAAAGCCGGTCACTTTATGAATCAATCTTGGCACATAAAAAAAGAAAAGCCCAGAGTATTCATAGTTGTTCACTGTATTTAATTTAGATTTTCTTATTCTTTTGAATAGTTTTTTTGAATAAGTGTTTTTTAAAAATAAATTATTATTCATTTGAACAGAAAATCGTTTGTGTATTTTATTGCGCACAATAGACCTTTTTAAGTCCCCGTTTCTTTTTTTGATAAAATTTTGGTGACTGATGTAAGGCACCCATCCACTAGTGTGACTCAAGCTTTGAAATATTGTAGTATTTTTTTTATTTGACCTTTTTAATTCAGGAAAATAATCCGAAATTTTATCATTAAGGTCTAATTTATTTTCATCATACAATTTCATGAGCGAAAAAGTAGAGGCCAATACTTTTGTTAATGACGCCAAATCATAAAGATGCGTATTGTTAACTTTTATAATTGAATCATAAGTATGAAATCCATATGATTTATTTATTATAATAGAATCATTAAATTTTACGAAAAGTTGAGCTCCAGGAAAGTTTTTTAAAGTTATACTTGAATTAATCAAACTGTCAATTTTTTCTAATTTTCCAGTTTGCAATTGAGCTTTGGAAACAAACAAAACCAATAATAATAAAATTTTAAATTTCATTTATATTGGGAATTAAAGTTTCAATATCTCCTGCTAGTTTTTTTTGTTTAATAAGTTCCTGGTGAAGTTTTAAAATTTCATTTTTATATTTTGGATTATAAAATTCGTTTTTTAGTTCATATGGGTCTTTAATTAGATCGTAATACTCCCAAGCTTTTTCAGATTTCACCTTGCTTGTGTTTTTTTTGTTTAGTCCTTCACCATAGAAATAAATCAATTTATTTTTTTTACTTCTTATCCCTAAGTGAGCTGGCCTTACAGGGCTGTGTTCCCAATATCTATAATATGTAAATTCTCTAGCATGTAAATTATTTCTTGACTCCAAAGCTTTTTTAAAGCTTTTGCCTTGAAATGATTTAGGAGATTTAATTCCAGCATAATCAAGAAATAATGACGGAATGTCTAGATTTAAAATTAAATCATCAATTCTTTGAGATTTTAAAATTTTATTAGGATAACTAATGACAAAAGGCATTCTTGAAGATTCTTCGTACATCATTCTTTTGTCAAAAAATCCATGTTCTCCTAAAAAATAACCTTGATCTGAAGTATAAATTATGATTGTGTTGTTGATTTGATCAGACTTTTTTAAATGGTCAATAATTTTTTGAAGATTGTCATCAATTGAGGCAGCACATCTTAAAAAATCTTTTACAAATTTTTGATATGAAAAAGATCTTATTTCTTCTTTTGACATATTTTCAATTGAAAAAGGCATTCCAGGGTATTTAGTGTCAGAGTTGTGATCTTTGTTTTTAGAATAATTTAACCATCGGTTGGTTAAAATTTCAAGTTGTTGACCACTAAAACTTCTGCCAGAACTGGAAGGAATATAATCATGTAGAGATTCTGGCTCGGGAATAGTAATATTTTTCAAAAACTCGTTGTGTCTTTCTGGATAATCAAAAGGCTCATGAGTGGCTTTGAAATGTGTCATAAGGAAAAAAGGTTTAGCAGATTTTCTTTCCTTAAGCCATTTGATAGTAGAATTTCCTATCACGTCAGATGAAAACCCGGGTTCTTCAACACCACCTTTGTATCCATCCTCCCAATTTTCTTTAGTTTTAAAGACAGGGTTATTGTACTTGCCTTGTCCGGGCAGAACTTTATAGTAATCAAATCCAGATGGTTCTTTTTTTAAATGCCATTTGCCAATTAAGGCAGTTTGATAACCGTTATTATTTAAAATTTTAGCAACGTTAAGACTATCCGGGCTTAAATGATCGCTAAGCGTGTAGACCCCGTTCAGGTGACTGTACTGCCCAGTTAGAATTGAGGCTCTACTTGGGACACAAATAGAATTTGTACAAAACATGTTATTAAGCACTGTGCCATTATTTGCTAAATATTTAATAGCATCATTTTTAACGTAATTATCTAATATTCCATTATAAATTCCCCAAGCCTGTGAGGTGTGGTCATCAGCCATAATAAATAAAATATTTGGTCTTATTTCAGTTTTATTTGTATTGCATGAGGAAATAGAGAAAAATAATATCAATACAATAAACAGATTTTTCAAAGTTTTAATAATTGAATAAAACATAAAAACATGTGTAATAAATATTTAATTTAGAAAAAAAATTTGATCCTGTATTAAAATGAGTAACATTAAACTTTATTTTCTAATTTTTATTATGAGCTCAAATTCTCTATTATCCCAAGACATGGAAAATAATTTAGCAAATGAAAAAAGTTTATACCTAAAGCAACACGCTACCAATCCTGTTAACTGGTTCCCATGGAATGAAGAAGCTTTGTCCTTAGCTAAAAACTCAGATAAATTACTTTTAATTAGTGTAGGATATTCATCTTGTCATTGGTGTCATGTTATGGAAGAAGAAAGTTTTACAAATGACGATGTTGCTAATGTTATGAATTCAAATTTCATTAATATTAAAGTTGACAGAGAAGAAAGACCAGATTTAGACGAAATCTACATGAAAGCATTGGTTTTAATGACAGGAAGTGGAGGTTGGCCAATGAATATTATAGCTCTTCCAGATGGCACACCAATTTGGGGAGGAACTTACGTCCCAAAGACACAATGGATTCAGGTTTTGAATCAGGTTAGTGGGTTTTATAAGACTAGAAAACCAGACGTCTTAGAATATGCTAATAGCGTAAGAGAGGGTGTAAAAAAAGAAGCTTTAGTAAAACCATCTCCAAGAGATGAAACATATTCAAGTGAGCTACAAATTGAGCTAGCTGAAAAAGCTTTTAAATATTCAGACAAAATAAACGGGGGAATTGGCAGTGGTCAGAAATTTCCTTTACCCTCAATGTTAAATTTCTTTATGAGATTTTCAAATGAGTATAGTAATCAAGAAATGAATGATTTTGTTTACAACTCTCTAATGCAAATCTCCCGAGGAGGAATAAATGACAGAATTGACGGAGGCTTCCACAGATACACTGTTGATAATGCATGGCATATTCCTCACTTTGAAAAAATGCTATACGATAATGCCCAACTCTTGAGTGTGTATTCAAGTGCTTTTAAATTATTTAAAGAAGAACGTTTCAAATCGGAACTTTACAATATTTATAGATTCTTAGAGTCTAAGATGACAGGAGATGATAATCTTATTTATTCAAGTATTTCTGCTGACACAAATTATAAGGACGGAACAAAAAGTGAAGGTGACTTTTACGTATGGCAAGTAGAAGAATTAAAGAAAATTTTGAATGAAGACTTTAAGTGGGTTTCAGAATATTATAATATAAATGAAACAGGCTATTGGGAAAATGATAGGTATGTTTTTTATCAAACGATTTCTGATAAAGATTTTTCTAAAAAAGAAGGCATTACATTAATAGAATTTAATAATAAATTAAACGAGATAAATTCTTTACTGAAAAAAGAGCGAGAAAAAAGAGTTCATCCGATAATTGATTCTAAAATAATTTTCTCATGGAATGCATTAACTATTAGAGGTTTAGTTGACAGCTATAAAACAACAAAAGATCCGATTTTTCTAAATAAAGCTCTGTTAATAAATTCTTCATTATCAAAAACTATGATTGATAATAATATAATAAGACATACTAGCAGCGGTCCTGCTGAGGTTTTGTTTTTTGAAGACTACAGCTATTACATTGACGCCCTTATAGGTCTTTACGAAATTACCTTTGATGAAACTTATTTAAAATTTGCAGATCAATTAACAGCTTTTTCTAACGAAAAATTTAAAGAAGAGTCAGGGTTTTACAGATTTTCAACCAATCAAGGAAGTTTATTTGCAGATACATTAATTAATCTTCAAGATGGAGTTACGCCATCTGCAAATTCCGTAATGAATTTTAATTTATTTAGACTTGGTCATTTTTATGGAAACAAGGACTATTTATTACAATCTAAAACAATGATAAATAACGTGAGCGAAACAATAAAAGATAGAGTTACAGATCATTTGTTATGGCTTTACAACTCACATAATTATTCTCAAAAGTTTTATGAAATTGCAATCTCTGGTAATAATGCTATTGCAAAAGCAGAAGAGTTAATGGATGAATATTTGCCGAACGCTTTAGTAGCTGCTTCTAAAAGCGTGTCCGAGCTTTATTTACTAAAAGACAGATATTTCAAGGACGAAACTTATATATATGTATGTGTAGATAACACTTGTAAGTTCCCTGTTACAAAAGTTTTAAAGGCTCTAGAACTAATGAAAGATTAATTAAAGTTAACCACCAAGTTCTTAAAGTCATCCTTGTAGCTTCCGCCAATTTTATAAGGCTTTTTGTTTATGTAGGCATTGCTGCCGTCAATTACATCAATTTTTTGAATAGCCGCTGTAGTAGATCGGTGTATTCTAATAAACTTATTTCTAGGCAAAGATTCTGTAAACGAAGTTAGGGTGGTATGAACAATAAAGTTTTTGTTTTTAGTGACTATTTTGATATAATCTTTTAAACTTTCTATGACTAAAATATCATCAAAATTTATTTTGACATTTAATTTGTTAACTCTGACGAAAACAAAATCAAGATCAAGGCTTTTTTCATTTCTAACTCTAGTAATCGCCTTGTAAGCTTTATCTACAGCTTTTTCAAATCTTTCAAACGGGATAGGCTTCATCAAATAATCAACTACATTTAAATCGTAACCATCAATAGCATAATCTGAATGTGCACTTGTAATAATTGTTTTAGGAGGGTTTTCTAAATTTTTTAAAAAACTAATACCATCGACAAACGGCATATTAATATCCAAAAACATGAGATCAACTTTTTCTTTCTTAATTGTGCTTAAAGATTCGTTAGCATTTGAAAAAGTTCCAATACAGTTTAAAAAATCAATTTTTTTAACAAAATTTTCTATTACTTTAATAGCTAAAGGCTCATCGTCTAATATTATACAACTGATCATAGTTTTATTTTAAGGTGTGCAATATATTTATTTTTTTTTTCAATTATGTCAAGACTGTAATAATCAGGCCCATAATTTAATTCTAGTCTTTTTTTAAGATTTGTAAGCCCTATACCACCAATTTGACCTTTTATTTTTTTGGTTTGATTTTCAAAGGAATTTTCAACTCTAAAATCTAAAAGATTTTTAGTTGCCTTCAAATCAATATTAATATATCCGTTTTTTTTAGAATTTCTAGCTCCGTGTTTAAATGCATTTTCAACAAGAGGAATAAGTATTAGAGGCTTAACTATTGTTTTTTTTGTTTTACCACTTATATTAAAATTCACTTTTAAAGTTTCATCGTATCTTAATTTTTCAATATCAATGTAATCTTTTATGTGAGAAACTTCATTTTTTAGCGTTTGAAATTCTTTGCCAGTTTCATATAAAAAGTACTTCATTAAATCAGAAAGCTTCAAAATTAAATCGGGAGCCTTATCTGATTTATCAATAGTTAAAGAATATAAATTATTTAAAGTGTTAAAAAAAAAGTGTGGTTGAATTTGAGATCTTAAATATTTTAACTCACTTTCCAAAAGTATTTCGTTAGTTCTTGCAAGATATTCTCTTTGCTTAATCCAGTCGATAGCTAATTTAATAGCCGTAACAAAAGCGATGACATAAATTTCACCTAGAATAAAGGTGGTTGTGTAGGAGAGGTCAATTTTGGAAGTTATTCCTGCGTATTCAGGCATTACATCTCCGCTTGTGAAATAATAAGCGATTTGAAATTTTAAGATTAGAGCAACTCCCAAACTAATAAAAAGAAGGGTAAAAAACTCAATGCCTTTTCCATTAAAAAGTTTTGGAAGAAGATAAAATATAAATACGTACGATAAGATAATATGAAATGGGAACTCAATAATATTAGATTTAATAGAGTACGCATAGTCATCATAAAAACTTCCCCATCTAACAGTGTTAAAAGTAAAGTAACCTAACCAAAATAAAATTTGACTTGAAATAGGGATAGACGAAATCTTATTATAGGTAGGGTTAGTGAATAATGCTCTTTTACTAATTTTCATTTAGTTTAACTATAAATAGTATCGTATTAACTATAAATCAAAGCATGTTATATAAAAACTTATGATTTTTTATTTATAAATTACTAATTTAAAAA
>CBFHJJ010000026.1:0-16989 GCA_965655865.1 Flavobacteriaceae bacterium
CCAGTATAGAGATTATCATCCAGATTATCATCCGCTTTCTTGGAGAGCTTGGATTGATTTTGGAACAGGATCAATGGGAGACATGGGTTGCCACATTTTAGACCCTGCTTTTTATGCTCTGGAACTAGGCGCTCCTAGTGAAATTCAGGCTACTTCAACTCATTATATTCCAGAAATCGAATCTCAAACCTACCCTTCAGCTTCTATTGTAAGAATGAAATTTCCAAAAAGAGGAAAACATCCTGAGTTAAATTTAACATGGTCTGATGGAAGAATTCAACCTGCAATTCCTGACGAATTTAAGAGTGGAGAACAATTTACTTTAAGTGGAGCTATGTTCATTGGAGACCAAGGGAAAATAACTCACGACTCTCACGGGGCTAGTGGTGTTAAAATTATTCCTGAAGAAAAAATGTTAAATTACAAACAACCGTCGCCTTATATAAAAAGAGTAGATACTTCCCATGAAGGAGATTGGATTAGAGCCTGTAAAGATGGAATTCCTGCATGTTCATCGTTTGACTATGGAGGACCTTTAACAGAAATGGCATTACTTGGCATGATTGCAATTCGCTTAAAAAATCAGAAACTTGAATGGAATTCTAAAGAATTTAAATTTAAAAATAACGAACAAGCAAATGCATTATTACATAAGACTTACAGAAAAGGTTGGAGTTTGTAATTAACTTTGTCTTTTTGCACAATATTTGATCTTATTGTTTAAAAATAGATCTTATATTGTTTAAATTAAAAATAATATTCTTTTTTACATTGCTAGTTTCCTGTACCAAGGAACCTGTATTGTACCAAGTTGATTTTGTAACTCAGCCAGTTGATGGAGGTTCTATTAATTTAAATTCAAATAATTATAATGAAGGTGAGATTTTAAAGCTCGAAGCTGTTCCCTTTGAAAATTACAGCTTTGATTTCTGGTCTGGAGATCTCAACAGTAATAATCCTTTAATAGATTTAGCTGTTGATTCTGATAAAACTGTATTTGCTAATTTTTCCAAAAAAAGGTTTGAAATAAATATTACCATTGAAGGTCAAGGAAAAGTTTCTAAAAGATTAATTAAAAGCGGTTCAAAAAACGATTACAGCTACGGAAGTATTGTAGAAATTTTAGCTTCTCCAGAAAATGGTTGGGCTTTTGTTGAATGGCAAGGAGATATTAAAAATAATACCACCAATCCAGTTCATATTAATATAGATGGTCAAAAAAATATTACTGCAATATTCAAAAAAAATTATGTCGGAAAGAACACCTCTAAATTTTTAGCTCTTGGTGATAGTTACACAATTGGCCAATCGGTAGAGGTCAATCAAAGATGGCCAGTACAATTTCTAAAAGAGTTAAAATCCAGTGTAAACGCTATAGATACACTTCAAATCATAGCCCGAACTGGCTGGAGAGTTGATCAATTAAAAGAAGCTATGAATAGTTCTAACTTAGAACCACCTTATGGATTGGTTTCATTGTTAATTGGAGTTAATAATCAATATCAAGGTCAAAATGCTAATGATTTTAGACCTGAATTTATAGAAATATTAGAAAAATCACTAAAATTGGTTAATAACAGAAAAGAAAGACTTTTTGTTGTTTCAATTCCTGATTGGGGAGCAAGTCCATATGGATTTGGTTTTGACAGAGCAAAAGTTACAAAAGAAATTAACGATTTTAATTCAGTAGTAAAAGAAGAATCAGAAAAAAGAGGTCTGCGTTATTTTGACATTACAGCAATTTCCAGAAGAGCTTTATTAGATAGAACCCTTATAGCAAGTGATGGATTACATCCTAGCGGTAAAATGTATAAACTGTGGGTGGATAAAATGATTCCTATTATATCAAAAGTTAATTTTGATTAGCTAAAGTTTTCTGATTTTTATATTTCTAAACCAAATTGGACTGTCGTGGTCCTGTAGAGCTATATATCCCTTTTTAAATTTTCCATAATCAGGATAATCATCCCATTTCCCAGAATCTCTTTTTAAATACCATTCTTTTGAATATGGTTCAAATTCCAATAACAATTCTCCATTTAACCAATGTTGAACTTTTTTTTCTGTGTATAATATTTTAGACGAATTCCATTGACCCGCTGGATTTAATTGTTTTTTGCTTAAATCAGCTTCATGCATTGCATAATTAGCACCAGCTTTTTGCCATTCTTCAAGTTTAGCGTTATTAATTTCTTCCCATCCTAAATCATCTATTAATTGATACTCGGGTGAAATAGCATATGGAGCTTGAAAACCTTCTTGAACGTTATAAAAAACTCCACTATTTCCTCCTTTTGGAAGTTTCCACTCAAGATATAGTTCAAAGTATTCGAATTCTTCCTTATAATATATTATATCACCTCCTCCTTTCCACTCATCTTCTAACTTAAGATCAGTGTCAAATGTTAATTCTCCATCAACAGCGGCCCATTTTTGAGGTATTTCTTTTCCGTTGTAAGCTCTCCATCCATCAGTTGACTTCCCATCAAATAAATCAATCCATTCTGATTCGTTTTTTTCACAAGAAATAGTGAAAAACAATAGTACAATTAAAATATATTTTAAATTTTTCATGATCAGATTTTATATGTTTCTTTTATTTTATTTATTAGCATTATTTCAGATAAGAACTGCCAATCAAAATTTTTAGTTTGATTAGCGGGATGGTGATGGTGATCCTGATCTAAAATATAGTCTTTCGGTTTATTTAGGATTCTAGTTTTAGAATAGATTTCTTCAAACTTTTCTCTTGTAATATTAAACTCACTTTCAAGATTTTTTATATGTTTTAAATCACCATCAAGATCAACTTTTTCTAATTTTAATATAGCATTAGACGAAAACTTGGTAAGCTCATTAACCTGGTTATAAATCTCTAATAAATACAAGTTTTTAGATTCACTTTGTATAAGATTATTAATAATAGTTTCTACTTTGAGTGAAATTTCTAAGGATCTTTTAGCATCATTAATTCTAACTTCATGTTTTTTAGACCATTCTCCTTTTTTATCTAAGTTAGGCAGGTCAATAATGTCAGATTCTAATGGGTTTTGTTTTTTAGAAAGTCCAGGTCTCCATCCGTTTTCTGAAAGCAGCATATTAAGCCACATACCCACTGGCTTTTCTAGTAAATCTATAAAGGCATAGCTATCCTCTCCAAATTGAGATCCAAAATTTTTAATTCTAAATAATTTTTTAAATTCTTCAGTTGGCAAACTATTACCAGACCAGCTATATTGTGCAAAAGCAGCAATTCCTCTTTTGTAAAGTTCAAAATGAGGAGAGTCATCATCCCATAAGGTCAGTAATAGACCATCTAATTTTTTATCAATAGAACTAGATGCGAAAGATTTTATTTGAGAAATATTACTTTGGTTTTGTGGCATTAGTGTCCATCTAGTCTGGCCAGCTGTAGCTCCCATCACAATTAATTCATTTTTTGAATACCAATCCATGGCTTTTAAATTACCGTAAGTGTCAGATTTTTGGTAATTCCATCTCATATAGACAGCATTTTTTGGAAATTTTTCAATAAAATTCATCAAGTTAATTTCGTTTTTCTCCCAAATTTCGTCAACCTCCTTTACAGAAATTTTGTCATTAAACATTGGATTATATACTCCAGCGTGTTTAAGTGGCATGTCATCCCAAAAAATTGGAACTCTTCCATGTTTTTCAGCAAACTCGCATACTTTATTAAGCCATATTAAATTTAGTTCTAGTTCTGTTTTATCATCTCTTTCAACCAAGTGAACTTCATCCCCTCCAATATGTAAATATTTTCCGTGCGGCGTAGCTCTGATGGCGTCTAAGTAAAGATCAAATTGCAGTTCGTATGTTTCTGGATTTAATGGATTAAAAGCCCAATCACTCTCTGGTTTATCTCTTAAATGAATATTCTTTTCATGCTTTAAAATAAACGAAGCATGTCCTAAACCTTGAACAAGAGGATTTATTATGATATTTCTAGATTTGGCGTAATCACTTAACTCAATCCACCACTCAATAGAAAAAGAATCTGAAGAACCTACTTCCGGTCTCGAAACATATTTAAGTTTGTCCTCAAGTTCTACTATAATTCCATTGACTTTTAAATTGGCTAAATGATCAATTAAATCAAAATAATAAGATTTTTTTTCAGTGTGATGCTTTAAATCTAAGTGAATAGGCCTAAAATCTAAAGAAGGCTGATCTTTAATATTTAAAATAGGAACAGATGTTCTCTGAGTAAATGCATTTTCTAATATTTGATTTAGTGTTACAAAAGCATAAAACAAACCAGCTTGATCCTTGGCTGTAATAAATATATTTTCTTTTTCAATATTTAAAATGTAACCCTCACTTTTTAAATCAATACTGTCATCTATTTCAAATTTTATTGTTGAATTTTCAAAGTCACCCTCAGTAATATTTTTTAAATATCCATAAGTAATTGGAATTACATCATTTTTAGGTGAATAAGCATACTCAATTTTTTCAGGATTTATATTTGAAAATTCTAGAAAGTTTGATGAAACATCAATGGCAGGAATGATATTTAAATAATTTTCTGTTTTTGTGTTGGAATTACAAGAAATAATAAATATTAGTAATATTAAAAACCTCATAATTTAAATTTAATAATTATAATTCCTTAAGCCAAATAAGTAATAGGCTGAAAACAAAAAAAGCTTCCCAAAAGGAAAGCTCTTCATCGGTTCTCTACAAACCTCCTGCAAAAGCAGGTAACACAACGGTTGCAAATATATACTTTTGTTTGTTAACTATTAAAAAACAAATTGATTTAATTAAATTTTTATAATTTAAAGAAGTAAATATTCATTGTGAAACGACCTAAATTAATTTTATTTATTGGAATTTTATTTTTTTTAAATTTTCCAATTCATGCACAAAAAAACACATTTAAAGTTATGGCTTGGAATATTTTGCATGGGGGTAATGATATTGAAAATGGTCCAGAAAATGTTGGTAAAATAATTAATGAAATAAATCCTGATATAATTTTAATGATCGAAACATATGGGTCAGGTCCTTATATTGCAAAATACTCAAACTTAAACTTTCATTTAGTAGCTTCTAAAGAAACTCCACTCAATGATAAATCGGTGAATTTATCCATTTACTCAAAATATGCTTTTGGAAAAAGAATTGATACAAAATTTCCATTTTATCTTGGGGGAATTGAAATTCCAATAAACGGAAAAAATATACGATTTTTTACAAATTGGTTCCATTACCTTCCTTGGGATAATGAGCCTGAAAAAATGGGAAAAACAGTTGAGGAGTTATTAGAATGGGAACAAACTGAATCTAGACATAAAATGATTCAAAAAGTTTTGCCATATTTAAAAAAGTTTGCTGCAGAAACTGACTCTATTCCAATGATATTTGGTGGTGACATGAATTCGTTATCACATTTAGATTGGACAAAAAAAACAAAAAAAAATCATAATAATTTGATAGTTCCATGGAAAGCAACTAAAATTTTAGATGACTTGGGTTTGATAGACTCATACAGAAAAGAAAACCCTAATCCAAAAACTCATCCTGGTATAACTTGGGATAAGAAGGGAAGAAAAGATTCTCATAGAATTGATTATATTTTTTATAAGGGAAAGTCTATTAAGTCCGTAAAATCAAAGTCTTACAACGCTTACTTTAACGAACCAATAACTATAAATAATAAGAAAATTATATACCCATCAGACCATGGAATAGTTGTCACAACATTTAAACTGAGATAATCAATTAAATAGTGAAAAGAAGAAATTTTATACTTAAAGCTTTAAAGGGAAGTATTTTAACTTCAATTCCTTTATCATTATCATCTTTTAATTTAAAGAATAATAAATTGAATATCGGTATAGTTGCTGATGTTCATCAAGATATAATTCATGATGGAGTTTCAAGATTGAGTTTGTTCATAAGTGAAATGAAAAAAAGAAAACCTGATTTTATTATTCAATTGGGAGACTTTTCTCTTCCCAGAGAACAAAATCAACTCTTTATTGATAAATGGAATTCTTTTAATGGGCCTAAATATCATGTTCTAGGAAATCATGATATGAAAGATTTCGGATATAAAAAAGAAGAAACGATGAGATGGTGGAAAATGCAGAAAAGATATTATTCGTTCGATTTAAATGGTTTTCATTTTATTGTATTGGATGCTAATGACGAGAATCCTAAGCCGTGGAACGGATATCACAGGTATATTGGGACAAAACAACAACTTTGGTTAAAAAATGATTTAAAAAAAACTTTAAAGCCCACAATATTATTTAGTCACCAAAGCCTTGAAGCCAAGGGAGGCGTAGCTAATCGAAAAGAAATTAGAACTATTATAGAGAATTATACAATTAAAAATGGACATCCAAAGGTTGTTGCATGCCTCAGTGGCCATCACCACACAGATTATTTAAAATCAATAAATAAAATTCCCTACATCCAAATAAATAGTATGTCATACAAATGGGTTGGAGATAAGTATAAATACACCCGATTTTCAAAACAAATTGAAAAAGCTTTTCCTAATCTAGATAAAACTTGCCCCTATAAAGAACCTTTGTACACAGTATTAACTTTAGATGCAGAACAGGAAGTGTTACATCTTGAGGGTAAAAAAACTTCATTTATAAATCCAACACCAAGTGAATTAAAAATCCCCGGAGCTGAAAAAATGAGTCCTACAATAACTGAAAGGAATCTTAAAATTTAATTTATTGCCAAGGTTAGTTTTTCAGGCCCATATCTAACAACGTCTGTTACTGGGAGATTAGTAATAAACTCTAGAGATTCAATAGCTTTTTTAGCTTCAAATGAATCAAGTTTATATGTATTTAATGAAATTCCAACAACTTTAGCATTAGGATAACTTCCACAAGCACTTGCTAAATCTTCGTAAAGTTTAATAATATTATTTATATCTGGAATCTTAATATGCTTATAATCTCTTAATGTTATAAAATCCGCACGATGACAAAGAATCATGTGAGTTGTACAACTCCCTCTTATTAAAGGTAAACTTGCCGTACTTCCTGGATTTAATAATGAACCCTGCCCTTCAATAAAAATCCAATCACTATTCTGGTTTTTTAAAATCATATGTTCAACTGCACCACATGCATGATCAACTTTGTAAGCATCTAAAGGAATCCCCTCACCTGTTATTGTTATTCCAATCTGGCCTGTTGCTATAAATGAACTATTTATTTTTTTTTCTATTGCCCATTTATGCATTTCTAAACTTGTAGTCATTTTACCAACAGCCATATCAGTACCCACACATAAAATTCTTTTATTTTTTAATTTAGCTGCTTTACCGCTAGCTATTTCAGGTATAAATTGTGGGACTCTAACATCCCATATCCATTGATTATTTTTAAGTGAATTCTTGTATTTTGATAATAAGGTGTCATGAAGACCATTAATTATTGAAAGGTTTTTCGATATTGCACTTTCTATAACTTTAAACCACGCTTCTGGTATTTTACCCCCTGAGGGAGCTATTCCTAATATAAGAACTTCTGCTCCATTTGAGACTGCAGCATCAAGAGTGCTAACTATAGGTACACTCCTTTTAATAGAATTAAATTCATTTGTGTTTTTACCATTATTTTTTGAATCAATAACAGCCACAATCTGATTAGACAAATACCTCAATACTCCAATACCCATTTTTCCATAATCAGTTGAAAAATGGCCCTCCAAATAAATTGCAACCTTATGGTTTTCTTTTAACATAAATGTTAATTTTTTAGATGTGCTCCATGGCCAAAATTATTGCTGGGCATTGTGATTCCTTTTATCATTGAAGCTCCCCATGATGGATCGGGATTTAAGTTATAGTGTGAGTCTAAATCAATATGGTCTATTTGACCTGAAATTGAAGCTGCTGCTGAAATAGAAATTGATGATTCGCTCATGCAGCCTATCATAGTTTCTAATCCAAATGCTTTTGCAGTCGATAACACTCTTAATCCTTCAGTAATACCACCACATTTCATCAATTTTAGATTTACACCATCAACACAATCGTGATATTTTGAAATGTCACTTGATGATCTACAAGATTCATCAACAAATATTGGAAGTGACCTACTTTGATATAATGTCTTTAATTCTTTTTCATTTCCTTCGACCAAAGGTTGTTCAACATAATCACAATTTTTATCTGATAACCAATCAATCATGTATTTAGCATTTTCTGTACTCCATCCCCCGTTAGCATCAACTCTTAAACTAAGGCCGTACCCTTTTGTACTTTCAAGAACTTGTTTATACATTGCTTTGTCAGCCTCGAGTCCTAAAGGAGATCCTAACTTAACTTTAAGAAATTTTGTAGATGCATTTTCGAATAAAAGAGGGATTCTTTGTTTAACAGATTCAGGACTCATTATACCTATAGTAAGTGATGTCATTGATTTAGGTAAAGGCAATCCTAAAAGTTCACTAAGAGTTAATTTTGCTTTTTTAGCTTTTAAGTCCCACAAAGCAATATCCAGTCCAGCATATGCAGAGGGTGAAATTTTCATCTCACGAGCAATACTTTCAATTTCATAAATTGATTTATCTTTTACTCCAACTTCAATTAATTTATTAAGTTGTAAAATGACTTCTTCTACAGTTTCTGCACCTTCTGATTTTCCTGGACATGATTCTCCCCATGCAACTAAATCTTCGTCTTCAATTTTAATAAAAGCATTATAATTATCTCCACTGATTCCTCTGCTTATAGCTAGAGGGAATCTTTTTTTTAACATCACTTTTCTAAAACTTATTTTCATTACATTCTAAATTAATTAAATTTTTAATAGTAATGATATAAAACAAAAAATCCCCCAAATTGGAGGATGATTTTGCGGTCTGGACGGGACTCGAACCCGCGACCCCCTGCGTGACAGGCAGGTATTCTAACCAGCTGAACTACCAGACCTAGATTAGCGAATGCAAATATACACTGCATTTTTAATTACGCAAACAAATAGAGGTAATACTATAATAATGCGTCTATACTTTCCGTGTATACATTTTTTGGGGATACACCAACTTGACGATTTACTAATTCTCCATCTTTAAAAACTAGTACAGTTGGGATATTTCTAACTCCAAACTTTGCAGCAAATTCTTGATTAGAATCTACATCTAATTTTCCTACAACAGCTTTTCCCTCATAGTCTTTACTAACTTCTTCAATGATTGGTCCAAGCATTCTACATGGTCCACACCACTCTGCCCAAAAATCAACCATTACGGGTTTTGATGATTTTAAGACTAATTCGTCAAAATTTGCATCTGTTATTTCTAATGCCATATTCTTTGTTTTAATTTAATTTTTGAAATTTAAAATTAACTAAACATATATTACTATTCAAATTATAAATACTTTATTTAAACAACTATAGTTTGTTTTTAAAATACATATCTAGGTTAAGCGTATCACCCATTTCTTTTTGAAGAATACTCAATTCTTTATATAAATCGTTTATCTTAAATTTATATTTAGAATTCTCTGCTAGGTTATTGATTTCATATGGATCCTGATTTAAATCGTACAACTCGATTCTTTGATTTTTTGGAAATAACATTAGCTTATAACCGTCTTTTCTTATCATTCGTTGAAAATCAAAATAATTTCCAGGACAACATCCATATGTTCCATATATAGCCTCATGAGTTTTATTATTATCCTTATTAAAAATTAGATTATAAAAGCTTTTAAAATCAACATGATCTGGAATAGAAATGTTAGCCAAATCTAAAGTTGTTGGAACAATATCTTGAAGATAAATATCTTGGTTATACACTGACCCTTTTTTAATATTTGGACCGTTAATAATCATAGGAACCCTAATGCTGTGGTCATATAAACTTTGTTTTCCTATTAATCCGTGTTGGCCAACAGCCAATCCATGATCAGATGTGAAAATGATATAAGTATTATCTAACATATTCTGACTTTCCAAATGAGAAACAATTTTACCCACTTGCTCATCTAAATGAGTAATTACAGCATAATATTCTTGTATATGTTTCTTTACTGCGTATTCGGATCTTGGGTAAGGGGCTAAAGCCTCATCTCTTAAACCTGGTTCATTACCAATTTCTTTCCAAAATGGATGTTGTGGAGAATAATTGGGTGGTAATTTTATTTGATCAATAGGATACATTTCTAGAAATCGCTTAGGTGCTTGTCTAGGGTCATGAGGAGCATTAAATGCTAAATACATAAAGAAAGGATCGTTAACTTTTTTTGAATCCTCAATTAAATTTATTGCATCATCCGCAAGAACTTCGCTCCAGTGTTTACCCCCTTCCCAAAATCCGCCAAAAGAAGTGTCGCTAGATTCCCATGAATTATCCTTTTCGTTAACCGGTCTTCCGTAACCTGCCGGCATATACTTATCAAGTTCTGAAATATCACCCGATTCTTCTTTCCAAACACGTAATTGTTTTGCGAATAATCCTCTGTTATCATCTGGCATTCCAGGTCGTTTATTAACTACCACATCAAAAACTTTCTCTACAGGCAATTGAACATGCCATTTTCCAGTCATGTAAGTTTTATATCCATTTTTTTTTAAAATTTTAGGCCAAGTTTCAGCAATTAAAATAGATTGACGCTTGGATGAAATCTGTGAATTAATTTGAACGTTAGTTGGCGAATTGAATGCTTCTTTTGCTCTCCAAACTGATTTACCAGAAATTATCATTGATCTAGAAGCAACACAAATTGCACCATGCCACGCTCCCATGTTATATGTGTTGGAGAAAACAGCTCCATTTTTAACTAGTTTATTTAAATTTGGAGTTATGACCTGGTTATCTCCAATTAAACCAACGGTATCAAACCTTTGATCATCTGTATAAATAAAAATAAAATTAGGTTTTTCAATTTCACTTTGACATGAAAAAAATAAACATACTATTAGGCTTATTAAAAACAAATTTTTCATCTGTACAATTTAAGATAATTTAAAATGTAAATTCTTTTCTTTGATTTTAGAGATCAGATCCTCGTTTATTGATACTTTAAAATTTTCACTAAGCATTGTAAGCTTAATTTTTTCATTGTTTTCAAAGAAAGAAAACTCAAGTTGATTTTTACCCTTATGCTTCTTAAAAAGACTTGTAATATCATCTAATTGATTATCATCTAATTCATTTATACTTAACTGAATAGTTAATTTTTTTGAATTTTTTTCTAGGGTATCTTGTAATTGTTGAAAAGATAAAAAGCTTATTCTAGGATCTCCTGTCTTACCTGTATCTCTATTTCTCCATCCTTCTTTAACTATTAATCTTAAATAAATAAAATTACTTTCAAAAAGGAAATGTTTGAACTTTAAATATTCTTCTCCGAAAATTCTAAAATCATATGAATCTGTAAAATCTTCAACAGTAAATCTTGCCCAACCTTTACCATTTTTAGAAATCCTATGTTCTACTTCTCCAATAATTCCTCCTATCCTTAATTCTTTATTAATCAATGAATTCAAATCTTTTAAAACATCAAGTGGAGCATTACAAAAATGCTTAATTGGGGTTTTAAAATCGTCCAGTGGATGACCAGAAATATAAATTCCCACTACTTCCTTCTCAAGTTTTAATTCTTCTAAATTAGGCCATGGATCACAATGCGGAATGTTAGGTTCTTGTAGCTGTACTTCATCAGAATTTTCAAAAAGACTGACCTGAGCTGAATTTTTATTTTCCTGGAATTTTGATCCAAACTTTAAAGCTTTTTCAATAAAAGTAATCCCATCTCCATTATCTTGTAAATACTGTGCTCTATTCACTCCCTCAAAGGAATCAAAACCGCCTGCATAAACTAAACTATCAAATGCTTTTTTGTTTGCAGATCTTAAGTCTATTGTTTTAGTTAAATCGAATATCGAATTATATCTTTTTTCTTTTCTACCCTCAATTATTGTTTTAACAGCACCAGATCCAACTCCTTTAACAGCTCCCATTCCAAATCTAATAGCATTATTATCATTTACTGTAAATTTATAAAACGACTCATTTACGTCTGGACCTAATACTTTAATGGACATTCTTTTACATTCTTCCATAAAGAAACTCACTTGTTTAATGTCATTCATATTATTTGACAAAACCGCAGCCATATATTCAGCTGGATAATGAGATTTTAAATATGCTGTTTGATATGCAATTAAAGCGTAACATGTAGAGTGTGATTTGTTAAATGCATAGGATGCAAATGCTTCCCAATCCTTCCAAATTTTCTCAAGTATTTCTCTTTCAAATCCGTTCGACTCACCTCCATCTAGAAACTTTGGTTTTAGCTTACTTAATAAATCAAATATTTTTTTACCCATTGCTTTTCTAAGAAGATCAGCATCACCCTTAGAAAAATTCGCAAGTTTTTGAGACAATTGCATTACTTGTTCTTGATACACAGTAATTCCGTATGTTTCTTTTAATGATTCTTCCATAATAGGAATATCATAGGTTATATCTTCTTTTCCGTTTTTTCTATTAACAAAAGATGGAATATACTCAAGCGGACCTGGCCTATACAAAGCATTCATCGCAATTAAATCTTCAAAAACAGTCGGTTTTAAATCTCTTAAATATTTTTGCATTCCAGCACTTTCGTATTGAAATACCCCAACGGTTTCACCCTTTTGAAAAAGTTCATATGTTTTTGTATCATCTAAAGGGATCGAATCAATATCAATATCAATATCATGTTTGTACTTGATAAGCTTAACTGTATCTTTAATAAGAGTCAGTGTTTTTAAACCTAAAAAGTCCATTTTTAATAACCCTGCACTTTCAACAACAGAATTATCATATTGTGTAACGAACAAATCTGAATCTTTAGCTGTAGCTATTGGGACAAAGTTGGTTATATCGTCTGGTGTTATAATTATTCCACAAGCATGAGTTCCCACATTTCTAAGACTTCCCTCTAAAATTCTAGCCTGATTAATAGTTTCCGCTTGAAGATCGTCACCTGATGAAAGAGATTTAAGTTCTAATACATTTGAAAAATCCTCAGATCTTAGGTCATCATTTAATTTCTTTTCATCTTTTTCAAAAATATCTTTCAATTTTAAATTAGGAATAAGCTTGGCTATCCTATCAGCATCTCCAAGTGACAAGTCTAAAACCCTTGCCGTGTCTCTTATTGAAGATTTTGCAGCCATTTTCCCATAAGTAATAATTTGAGCTACTTGATTAGCTCCGTATTTTTCTATAACATATTCAATTACCCGTCCTCTTCCCTCATCATCAAAATCTATATCAATATCAGGCATACTTACCCTATCTGGATTTAAAAATCTCTCAAAAAGTAAATCATATTTTATTGGATCAATTTTAGTTATACCCAAACAATAAGCAACTACTGAACCTGCTGCAGATCCTCTTCCCGGACCAACAGAAACACCCATTTCAATTGCAGCTTTAATTAAATCTTGAACTATCAGAAAATATCCGGGATACCCAGAATTTTTAATAACGTTAAGTTCAAATAAAATTCTTTCTTCCAAATCATTATCTATGTCTTTGTAATGATTTTTTGCTCCTTCAAAGGTTAGAAATTTTAAATACTCATTCTCTAAATCAATATCTGAATCTGATTCAAAATCTTCAGGTATAGTAAATTTTGGAAGCAAAACATCTCTTGCCAGCTCATACACTTCAACTTTATCAACTATTTCAGAAATATTATCAAAGAATTCAGGATAATCTTTAAATAAAAACTTCATTTCATTTGAAGTTTTAAAATAATACTCTTGGTTTGGTAACCCGTATCTAAAACCTCGCCCTCTTCCTATTGGAGTTGACTGTTTTTCTCCGTCTTTAACGCAAAGTAAAATATCATGTGCATTTGCGTCTTCTTTATTTAAATAAAATGAATTATTTGTTGGAACAACCTTTATATCATGTTTTGATGAAAACTGTATTAAATTTTCGTTAACTCTTTTTTCATCTTCTTGGCCATGTCTCATCATTTCTAAATAAAAATCTTTTTCAAATAATTTTTTCCAATATAAAAGAGCCTCCTCAGCTTGAGATTCTCCAATATTTAATAACTTACTTGCAATCTCTCCGTGCATATTTCCAGATAAAACAATAAGATCTTCTTTATATTTTTCTACGACTTCCCTATCAACTCTAGGAACATAGTAAAAGCCGTCAGTATAACCAATAGAGCACATTTTGGATAAATTTCTATAGCCATTTTTATTTTTAGCTAAGAAGACAATTTGATAACCGTCATCTCTATTTGATTTGTCTTTATGATTTAAACATACATTAAGCTCACAACCAATTACAGGTTTGATTTTAGTATCACTAGAATCAGAAGAAATAGAATTATTATAGCTTTTGATTGCTTTAATAAAATGAAAACAACCCATCATATTTCCTCGATCAGTTATTGCAATTGCTGGCATATTACTTTCGCCAGCTTTTTTAACAATATTGGCAATTCTTGATGTCGATTGTAATACAGAAAACTGAGTGTTATTATGTAAATGAGAAAAAGGAGATGATAATAATTTTTCTGGGATAGAATCAATTATTTTTTTATCAACTAGATTTTCTTTGGAAGCTTTTTTACTAACCTTTTCTGATTCTTTTTTAAGATTTAAATGCTTTATTCCAAAAAGAGGAACTTTCGATTCATCAAAAGTTCTTAAACCCTCAGATAGCTCTGGATATCCTTTAAAAACTGATTGGTTAATAATTCCAATTCTTACTAATTCAAAAAAGGCTCTCGCAGTTGCTTCAACATCAGCAGAGGCATTATGCGCTTCACTAAAGCTGTCATCAAAAAGAAAAGAGTATAATTCAATTAATGTAGGGAATTTAAACTTACCTCCTCTACCGCCTGGGATTTTACACACATTTGCTGTAACTTCAGTACAAGTATCTAGAACATCTTTTTCAAGTAAATTCACATTTGAATTTATCCTCAATAATTCTGCACCAATAATATTTAAATCAAATTTTACATTATGGCCTATTATAAATCCAGCCAAACCAAGGTCTTGGGTAAATTTTTCAAGAACACTCACTAAATCGTCACCAATACTTTTGGCTAGAGCGGTAGATATCCCATGTATTTTTTCAGACTCGTATGGAATATTATAGTTTTCTGGTTTTATCAAATGACTATGACTGGAAATTAAGATCCCTTTAGCATCATGTAATTGCCATGCAAGTTGAACACATCTAGGCCAATTATCTAAATCTGAAAGTGGAGCATTCCACTTTTTTGGTAATCCTGTAGTTTCTGTATCAAAAACTAAATACATCTATTTAAACTATTTTAAGTAATTAAAAATAACCATCTTTTATATTAAATCTAAAAGTATTTGAGTAAGTTATTAACTCTATTTAATTTAAAAATATAGATTTGCTAGTTTCAAAAAATAAATTAAATTTGCACCTCATTAATAACCGAGGTTTAGTACCTCATAAATTTAATATGATATGTCAGTAAAAATAAGACTTCAGAGACACGGTAAAAAAGGAAAACCATTTTATTGGATAGTTGCAGCAGATGCAAGAGCAAAAAGAGATGGTCGTTATCTTCAAAAATTAGGAACTTATAACCCAAACACTAACCCCGCAACAATCAATTTAGATATTGATAAATCTGTTAAATGGTTACAATTTGGAGCTCAACCTACAGATACTGCAAGAAACATTTTATCTTATAAAGGAGTCTTAATGAAAAACCATCTAAAAAATGGTGTAAGAAAAGGTGCCTTAACAGAAGAACAAGTTGAAGAAAAATTTGAACAATGGTTAAGCGAAAAATCTTCCTCTATTGACAGTAAAAAATCATCCCTAGAAAAAGAGACCCAACTTCAAAAGAAAAAGGCTTTAGATCTTGAAAAAGAAGTTAGTGCTAAAAGAAAAGCAAAAGCTGAAGAAGCATTAGCTGCCGAAGAAGAAGCATCTGCTGCTGAAGAAGCACCTGCTGCTGAAGAAGCGCCTGCTGCTGAAGAAAAATAAATAATTTTTCACATATTTTTAGACGATGAACATACAAGATTGCTTTTATCTTGGTAAAATCGTTTCTAAATTTAGTTTTAAAGGTGAAATACTTTTAAAATTAGATTCTGACGAAATAGATTTTAAAAAAATGAAAACAATTTTTTTAGATATTGATGGCACAATAGTTCCTTATTCAATTGACAGTATTAAACTTCACAAATCAAGCCTTTTAAGAATTAAGTTTGAAAATATTGACTCAGAAGAAAAAGCCAACAAGATTCTTAAGACTAAAACATATCTTCCTATCAAAGATTTACCAAAGTTAAATGGTAATAAATTTTATTATCACGAAATTGTAAATTTCACAGTATTAGATTTAAGTCTTGGAAACATTGGAAAAGTTAAGGAGGTGAATGATCAGACTTCTCAACCAATTATTGTTGTGAATGATGGATTAAATGAAGTTATGATTCCATTAGTTGATGATTTTTTAATTGAAATTAATAGGGACAAAAAAACTCTAACATTTGATTTGCCAGATGGATTAACTACTTTATAAATTAATAAAATGAACGAAAAAAAAATTAGAATTAATAAATATTTAAGTCAAGCTGGATTTTGTTCAAGACGAGAAGCAGATAAATATATTACAGATGAAAGAGTTACCATAAATGGTATGATAGCTCAGATGGGAGAAAAAATAGATTTAGATGATACTATTGCAGTTGACGGGGAAAAGATATCAAAAAAACCAAACAAAAAGATTTATATAATATTAAATAAACCAAAGGGAATCGTTTGTACGACTGACTCGGGAGTTGAAAAAGATAATATTATAGATTATATAAATCATCCTAAAAGGATATTTCCAATTGGAAGATTAGATAAAACTTCAGAGGGTCTAATCTTTTTAACCAATGATGGGGATATTGTGAACAAAATTCTTAGAGCTAAAAATAAACATGAAAAAGAATATCATGTCACAGTTGATAAACCAATCAATAATGA
>CBFHJJ010000027.1:0-16802 GCA_965655865.1 Flavobacteriaceae bacterium
ATTAAATAAGTTCCATTAATTAAAAATATAGATCTAATTGATTTATTAGAAGCTCCAATAGTTTTAAGAATACCAATAATTGTTGTTTTTTCTAAAACAGTAACTAAAAGAGCTGTTATCATATTTATACCACCAACTAGAATCATAATAATTATTATCAGTAAAACATTGAAGTCAAACAAAGACATCCAATTAAAGATTTCCGGAAACTTTTCATTAATTGACATTACACTTATTTCAGGTGGTGTTTGATTGTATAAATCATCAGAAACATCATTTGTGTAAGAATATTTTTTTAAAAATATTTCTATATTTCCAAACTCATCTTTAGTCCACTTATTCATTTTTTGAATATGTCTTATATCACCCAAAAAATATACTTCATCAAATTCTGCAAGTCCAGAACTATAAATTCCTACAACTTTGAAAATTCTTTCATTAGGAATAGAGGTTGAACTTGATTTAAAAAAAGTAGCTTTAAATTTATCATCTAAATTGATTAATAATTTTTTTGATAAATTTTCAGAAATTAACACTTCATTAGATACATCGTTATTAAAAGATAGAACTCTACCTCTAGAAATATAATTTGAAAAATTTTCCCAGTTAAAATCTGCATCTATTCCTTTAAAAACAACTCCTTCAAAACTTTTATCTTTAATAATCAAAGCTGATTTATAGGCTACTTTTTCAAAATATTTAATTTTATTATTGTTTAATAAATTATAATCAAAATCATTGTCCAATGGATTTATTGAGGAAAAAGAAGAATTATTTTCAAAGTCTGAAACGGATATATGTCCAAAAAAAGAAGAAACCTTGGACTCAATAGTTTTCTGTAGACCAACACTTGATGATATAGAAATAATCATCATCACAATTCCGATTACAATTGATAATATTGATATTTTTATTATTGGAGATGAAACGGTATTTTTATATGGCTTTGATTTAATAAATCTTTTAGCCATATAAGATTCAAAATTCATGTTTATGAAATTAAATTTAGTAAAATATAAAATTACCTTTTTTTTAATATTTAATGTATTATGTAACTTTTCTTTTTCTCAAAATACAAACTATAATAGCGTTGGAGCAGATGAAACCAACAATTACGTTGAAGATTTAACAAATTTAAAAGTAGGAATAGTTGGTAACCATACATCACTAATACACAAGAAAAAAGGAAAATATACTCATATTGTTGATTCATTAATTTCCTTAAACATTGAAATCAAAAGAATTTTTTCTCCAGAACACGGTTTCAGAGGCATAGCAGATGCAGGAGAACTAATTAATAATAAAATTGATTCAAAAACAGGAATTGAAATAATTTCATTGTATGGAAAAAACAAAAAACCTACAAAAAAACAGCTAAACGGAATAGATGTGTTAGTTTTTGACATTCAAGACGTTGGAGCAAGATTTTACACATATATCTCTACTCTTCACTATGTAATGGAAGCAGCTGCAGAAAACGATATTAAATTAATAGTTCTTGACAGACCTAATCCAAATGGTCATTACATTGATGGACCAGTAAGAAAATTAGAATTAAAAAGTTTTATTGGTATGCATCCAGTTCCAATTGTCCATGGAATGACAATTGGAGAATATGCTTTAATGATAAATAATGAAGGTTGGTTAAGTAATAAAGTTAAATGTGATTTAAAAATCATTCAAATGAAAAATTATAATAGATATTTGACTTATAAACTTCCTGTTAAACCTTCTCCCAATCTACCAAATCAAAAATCGATAAACTTATACCCTAGTTTATGTTTATTTGAGGGAACTAATATTAGTATTGGACGCGGAACAAATTTACAATTTCAAACAATTGGAAATCCAAACTGGGAGAACTATAATTTTACTTTTACTCCCAGGTCTATGCCTGGTGCAAAATATCCAAAACATATTAATTCTAAATGCTTTGGATTAGACTTAAGAAAACATAAAAAACTAAGTGAAATAAACTTAAAATGGCTAATATTAGCCTATAAAAATTCTAAAAACAAAACATCTTTTTTCCTAGAAAGCTTTGACAAACTAGCGGGGACATATGAACTAAAAAAACAAATAATTGATGGAATAAACGAAGAACAAATTAAAAGAAGTTGGAAAAATGATTTGAAAAAATTTAAAACTGTGAGAGCAAAATATTTATTGTATAACTAAGGAATATTTAAATATTTATGGGTCTGTAAAGATACTTTCCATTTGGGATTTTTCATTACATAATCCACAATAATTGGCATAACTTTTTCTCTTTTACTCCACTCAGGCTGAAGATATAACAAACAACTGCTTGAAACTTTTTTTGATTCATTTTCAGCAAATTTTAGATCATCTAAATTATAAATTACCATTTTTAACTCATCTGCTTTAGAATAAATTTTATTAATAGGGTTTTTATTTTTTTTTGGGCTCAAGCAAATCCAATCCCAATCTCCAGAAAGTTTATAAGCACCTGATGTTTCAATATGAGTTCTGATATTATTTTCTCTTAAAAGTTTTGTTATTGGACTCATATCCCACATTAAGGGCTCTCCACCAGTAATAACCACAGTATCAGAATTCTTTATAACGTCAGAGACAATATCATTAATACTTGTTGAAGGATGTGTCTTAGAATCCCAACTTTCTTTAACATCACACCAATGACATCCAACATCACAACCTCCCAGTCTAATGAAAAAAGCGGCTGAACCTTTGTGGTAACCCTCACCTTGGATTGTATAAAATGATTCCATTAAAGGAAGAAGAAGTCCCTTGTCAATTAATTCTTTCTGATTATTTAAATTCACTTCACAAATATATAAGATAAAATCAATTAGTATTTAAACTAATTATTACATTTATTTAAATTTTAAAAAATGAAAAAATATCAATTAATTTCATTAATAATTTTTATCGTTGGATGTTCATCCAATGAATATAAAATCGAAAAGGGTAAAATCGGAAAATTAAATAATGAAATTAAAGTTAAACAACTTGATTCAATTTATAAAAATGATTCAATTGTAAAAAGGATTGGCGAAGGAGATTATATGTTTTCTGGTGATGATAAATATTTAGTTTTTGATACTAATAAAAATCACTTACTAACCTTAACTCCAAGAAATCAACATGACAATAACGAAACCATCGAAACCATCGAAATAATTAGTAATTTTTTTATAACAGACAATGGAGTAAATATTGAAAGTACTTTCGAAGCAATCGAAAAAAATCATAAAATAAATTCTATACAGAATACCATAAATAATTTAATTATCTATGTAGATGAAATTGATGCTTACTTTATTATTGATAAACAAAATTTGCCTTTAGATTTAAGATTAGGTACTGATAAAATAATTGAAAGTATAAATATTCCCCCTGAAAGTAAAATTAAAAGATTTATGATAGGTTGGGATTAAAAATATAAATATTGAAAAAAACACCTCCTTTCCACCTAGCAATTCCAGTAAACAATCTTGAAGAAAATAGAAATTTTTATAAAGATGTATTAGGATGTTTTGAAGGAAGAAGCAGTGATCACTGGGTTGATTTTGACTTCTTTGGTCATCAACTCGTTATTCATTTAGATAATACTAAAAAAAACATGAACTCTAATCCTGTTGATGGAAAAAATGTACCAATACCTCACTTTGGGGTTATACTAGAGTGGGAAATATTTCAAGAGTTTGCAAAAAAACTTAAAAAAAGAAAAATCGATTTTATTATTGAACCTTATCTAAGATTTAAAGGTTTAACTGGAGAACAATTTACAATGTTTTTTAAAGATCCAGCTGGAAATGCTTTGGAATTTAAATCTTTCAAAAATTCAAATCAAATATTTGCTAAATAGAAATTTTTCTGGAAAGTAAAGTGTTTTTTAACAACATAGCTATAGTCATAGGACCAACTCCACCAGGAACAGGTGTAATATAACTTGCTTTAGATTTAATTGACTCAAAATCTACATCTCCCTTTATTACGTATCCTTTTTTTGAATTATCATCTTTAACTCTAGTTATTCCAACATCAATTATAACTACTCCACTCTTTACCATATTACTTTTTACAAATTCAGGAATTCCGAGAGCGGAAACAATAATGTCTGCTTTTTTAGTATAGCTTTCTAAATTTACAGTTCTGCTGTGTACCACAGTAACCGTTGAATCACCAGCTTTTCCCTTACTATTCATTAAAATACTAATTGGCCGACCTACTATGTGACTCCTTCCAATTACAACAGTGTGTTTTCCTGATGTTTTAATTTCATATCTTTTTAAAAGTTCCATAATACCAAAAGGTGTAGCTGGAATAAAAGTTTCCATATTTAATGCCATTTTTCCAAAATTCGTAGGATGAAAACCATCAACATCTTTGTTAGGATTTATAGCCATTAAAATTTTCTCTTCATTTATATGTTTTGGCAGTGGTAATTGAACAATAAAACCATCTATTTCATTGTTGTTATTTAATAAATTGATTTGATCAATGAGTTTATTTTCAGTAATTGAAGATGGAAGTTTTACTAAAGTTGATTCAAATCCAACTTGGTTGCATGACCTAACCTTACTTCCCACATAAGTTAAACTAGCCCCATCTTCTCCAACAATAACTGCTGCTAAATGTGGAGGCCTTTGTCCTTTAGATTTAATTAAATCTACCTCTTTTTTAATTTCAAGTTTAATTTGATTTGATATTTCTTTTCCGTCTATAATTTTCATAATAATTTATTTCATTCCTTTCATCATTTGCATAAGCTTATTAGATCCTCCACTTTGCATCATTTTCATCATTTTTGACATTTGCTCAAATTGTTTTAATAGCTTATTAAGTTCTTGAATTTCTAATCCACTTCCTTTTGATATTCTTTTCTTTCTACTATTATCAATAATTTTTGGATTTGAACGCTCTTTTGGTGTCATGGAATAAATTAAAGCTTCGATATGTTTAAATGAATCATTATCAATGTCAGCATCTCCAACGGCTTTACTAGCTCCAGGAATCATACCTACCATATCTTTAATATCCCCCATTTGTTTTATTTTTTTTATTTGATCTAGAAAATCATCAAGACCAAATTGACTTTTTGCAATTTTTTTACTTAAAATTCGTGCTTGTTTTTCGTCATAAACATTTTGTGCTTTTTCAACTAATGAAACAATATCACCCATTCCAAGTATTCGGTCTGCCATTCTTTCTGGATGAAAAACATCAATTGCATCCATTTTTTCACCTGTTCCAATAAATTTTATTGGCTTATCAACTATCGATTTTATTGATAAAGCTGCACCTCCTCTAGTGTCACCATCAAGTTTAGTTAATATAACACCATCAAAATTTAATATATCATTAAAGGTCTTGGCTGTATTAACAGCATCTTGACCCGTCATTGAATCAACAACAAATAAAGTTTCATTAGGATTAACCGCATCATGAATATTTTTTATTTCATTCATCATTTCATCATCCACAGCCAATCTTCCAGCAGTATCTATTATAACTAAATTTTTTCCAATTTTTTTTGCATGTAAAATTGAATCTGAAGCAATTTTTACTGGATTTTTTTCTAACTCGTCGCTGTATACATCAACTCCAATTTGACCACCAAGAATTTTTAATTGTTCTATAGCAGCTGGTCTATATACATCACAAGCTACTAACAAGGGATTTTTGTTTTTTTTAGCTTTTAAATACTTTGATAATTTTCCAGAAAAAGTAGTTTTTCCTGATCCTTGCAATCCAGACATTAAAATAACAGTAAATGAATTAGAAAGGTTAATTCCTTCTGCATTACCACCCATTAATTGAGTTAATTCATCCTTTACAATTTTGACCATTAGTTGACCAGGATTAACAGTTGTTAAAACATTTTGTCCAATGGCTTTATTTTTAACATTAATTGTAAATTCTTTTGCTGTTTTAAAGTTTACATCGGCCTCAAGTAAAGCTCTTCTAACTTCTTTTAATGTTTCCGCAACATTAATTTCTGTTATTTTTCCTTGTCCTTTTAAAATTTTTAAGGCTGAGTTTAGCTTATCTGTTAAATTATTAAACATTTGGATCTTTATTAAATTACATTTTGTCAGGAACTTTTATTCCAAGTAATAGCATTGAAGATTTAATAATTAAACCGACTTTGTAGCTTAGGCTTAATCGGAATAATTTGACTTCATTATTTTCAATTTTTGAAATTTTTGTTGTTTGATAATAAGAGTTAAAAGCTTTTACTAATTCATATGTGTAATTGGCTATTAAAGCAGGATTCAAATTATCAGCAGAAGATTTTATTAAACCTGGATATTGAGTTAATAATTTTAATATTAATTTCTCTTTTGTATTAATGTCTAAATTATCATTTACTGAACTATTTTCATAAACCTCTCTTGTCAAAAGTGATTGAATTCTTGCATATGTATACTGGATAAAAGGTCCTGTATTTCCATTAAAGTCAATAGAATCATTAGGATCAAACAAGATTCTTTTTTTCGGATCAACTTTAAGTATGTAATATTTCAAAGCTCCGAGACCAATCGTGTGATTTAGTGTGTTTTTTTGATCATTACTCAGTCCATCAAGCTTTCCAAGATCACTAGATAGTTTAGAAGCATTATTAACCATTTCTGAAATTAATTCATCTGCATCTACAACAGTACCTTCTCTACTTTTCATCTTTCCTGAGGGTAAATCTACCATGCCATAACTTAAATGAAATAAATGATTTGACCATTTAAAACCTAGTTTTTTTAAAACCTTGAACAAAACATTAAAATGGTAATCCTGTTCATTTCCTACAGTATATATTAATCCATTCATCTCAGGATTGTCCCTGTATCTTTTGTAAGCTGTTCCTAAATCTTGTGTCATATAAACAGAGGTACCATCAGATCTTAACAACAACTTCTCATCAAGACCTTCATCAGACAAATCAATCCAGACAGAATTGTCATCTTTTTTATAAAAAATCTGTTTTTCTAAACCTTGTTTAATTATCTCTTTTCCAATAAGATAAGTGTCGCTTTCATAATATAATGAGTCGAAATCAACTCCAAGATCGTTATAAGTTTTGTTAAAACCTTCGTATACCCATCCGTTCATTAATTTCCAAACATTAATAATTTCTTTATCACCTGCTTCCCATTTTCTTAATAAATCTTTGGCTTCAATAAAGATTGGAGATTTTTGTTCAGCTTCCGTTTTTGACAAACCACTGTTAATTAATTCTTTAATTTCTCTTTTGTATATTTTATCAAAAAGAACATAATATTTTCCAACAAAAAAGTCCCCTTTTTCGTTCATGTTTTTAGGAGTTTTATTTTCTCCAAACTTTAACCATGCAATAATTGATTTACATATGTGTATCCCTCTATCATTTATAATTTGAGTTTTATTAACTCTTTTTCCAGAGGCCTCTAAAATATTTGACATTGAATATCCAAGTAAAATATTTCTAATATGTCCCAGATGAAGGGGTTTATTAGTATTTGGGGATGAGTACTCTACTAAATATAGCGGACTATTTTTTTTTGGAATTATAAATCCAAAATTATCATCACTTAAACAGTTATTTAAAAATTCTAAATAATAAAATGATGAAATAGAAAGGTTTAAAAATCCTTGAATAACATTAAATCCAGTTACGTATTTAGAATTATTTACTATAAACGAACCTAACTCATTACCTAAATTTGAAGGACTTTGTCTTAAAACTTTGACAAGGGGAAAAATAACAAGTGTTAAGTCTCCCTCAAAATCTTTTTTTGTAAGTTGAATTTCAAAATCTTTAAAGTCAATATTATACTTTAATTTAACATATTCTGAAAATTTAGACTGTAAAATTGTATTAATATTCATTAATTTAATTTGAAGTAAATATAATTATAAAATGAATAAATTATTTTTTTGATTCGTTTATATTTGAAATTAATAATTTGATTAAATGTTAAGAAATGTTTCCTACAATAATTCTATAATAAAATCTGAAATCAATGATCTGTTAGGTAAACCTTTTTCAATTTTTGAAAGAATTAAACTCGGTGGAGTAGGTTCTCCAAAATACTTCATATTACAAACAGATACTAAAATCAACAATCTATTAAACTTAGACAACAATACTAACCAATGTAATATTGAGTTAAGACCAAAAGGAATAATAATAAGTTTTAGATCATTATTAGAGACTTATGGTCTAGTGGTTCCTTATTATAAATTAAAGTTATTCAAAGGGCAATCAAATGTGTATTCAATATATATTGATGAATTTTTTATTAAAATCTTGGCAAATAAGAAAAATGAACATGAATTCATTAAGAAGTTAAATAAATTTAAATCAACTAATTAAATACTTCTGCAATCATACACCTAACGCTTCCTCCACCACAATTTTCTATTGTTTCAACGCTGGAGTGTATAATTTTTGAGAATTTTTCTATTTTTTTAATTTGATTTTTAGTGAGTGATTTGTAAGCCTTGCTACTCATAATAAGAAAACTATTATTTTGAAAAACTAACTCTATCATATTACCAGCAAAAGAATTTAATTGATTTTCATTAATCTCAATTATTTCTTTATTATCATCTTCTAAGCTTTTTAAAACAATTTGCTTATCAATTTGAGAATCAACAGAATCTAAACAAATTATCGAATATTTATTAGCTATGCACATCATTACATTAGTATGATATATTAGTTTTCTTTCTTTATCAATACTTTGATAAGACTTAAAAATAATAGGCATATAATTAAATTCATCACAAAATTCTTCAACCAAAATCTCAGATGTTCTTTCAGACAAAGAGCAATAGGATTTTTTATTTAATCTATCCAAAACCATACTCCCTGTTCCTTCAAGAAATAAATTATAATTTTCAGCCTCACTGTAATCATTAACAAAATCAATTTTAATTCCCTTGCTTTCAATAAATTTTATGATTTTATCATTTCGTTCAAGTCGTCTGTTGTGAGCATACATTGGGTATATTGCTATTCTTTTATTAGAATGGAAACTTATCCAATTATTAGGGAAAATAGAATCAGGTGTATCTTGAACTAAATCATCTTGAAAAACATTTACTGGAATTCCGTTTGAAAGCAAAAGACTTACTAAATTATCAAATTCTAGACATGCTTTTTCTAAAACTTGCGTATCATTTAAGTCGGTGTTTTTTTGAAAATAGTTATTTGAAGCTGTTTGAGAATTCATTCTAAAACTAGAGGGTCTTACCATTAAAATTGAATGGATATTATTCATCATATCTAATTAAGGGTAGCGATGAACATCTAAAAAGTCCTTCTTGTTTAGAAACTTCTGACAAATCAACTTCTTCAACTATTATATCATGATTCTTCAACCAGCTATTTAATCTCTTGAACTTAGGTTGAGAAATAACTGTTTCATGATTAATTGACAAAACATTACTTGTCATATCATACATTTCATTTTCAGAAATTTCAAAAATATTATGTTTACCAAAAAATTCTATTAGCCATAAATAATCATTTTTATAAGTAAATGCATCAGGATGAATTATAGCTTTATTTTTAGCGATAATTTGTAAACAACAATCTAAATGAAGTATGTTTTTTTTTGGGTTGGTTAATGATTTATTTAGGTGAATACCTTTTACTTTTTTTTCTGGAAAAAATTTAGTTAAATAATCTACTGCAGCTTTATTTGTTCTAGCTGTAAATAAATCACTGTAATCTTCAAAGTTATAATACCCAACAAAAATAGTGTTGGAATGGTATAGTACATCCCCTCCCTCAATATGAATATTTTTTGGCATAGTTACTATTCTATTGTCAAAATTAGATAGAATTGAACTTATTCCTTGGAACTCCTTTGCTCTTTTAGGAAGAATATTTGATTTAAAAAAAAATTTATCAATAACAAAACCTATATCTCTTGTAAAAATTTGATTGTAATCTTCTATTAATTTAGGTCTAAAAATATTAACATCATATTTTTTCAACACATCTACAAAATTTTCTAATTCTTTGACCATATCTAATTCTAAAGGATATGTTCCTTTTTTCAAATTTTCAATTGATTTTGGGTCGTAAAGCTCACTTAAAACAGGAATAGAACCTAAGCTATCTGCAATACCTATAATTACTGATCTTAGTCTGGAAGTTTCACCGCTAACTAAAAATTCCATAATTCAAAAAATAAAAGTTTATCTTGATTTAATATCAGTAAAAGATCTTTGATTTTTACCAATATAAACTTGTCTAGGTCTTCCGATAGGTTCTTTTCTTAATCTCATTTCTCTCCAATGAGCTACCCATCCTGGCAACCTTCCAAGAGCAAACATAACGGTAAACATTTCAGCTGGTATGTCCAAGGCTTTATAAATAATTCCTGAATAAAAATCAACATTTGGATAAAGTTTTCTATCAACAAAATACTGGTCTTCTAATGCCTCTTTTTCTAATCCTTTAGCTATATCAAGAATAGGGTCGTCAATTCCTAGATCTTTAAGAACTTCATCAGCAGCAACTTTAATTATTTTAGCTCTTGGATCAAAATTTCTATATACTCTATGCCCAAATCCCATAAGTCTAAATGGATCAGACTTGTCTTTAGCTTTAGACATATATTTCTTTGTATCTCCGCCATCTTTGTTTATAGCTTCAAGCATTTCTATTACAGCTTGATTAGCTCCTCCGTGTAACCTTCCCCATAAAGCAGATATTCCAGCAGAAACAGATGCAAATAATCCTGCATAAGACGAACCAACAATTCTAACTGTGGAAGTAGAACAATTTTGTTCATGATCTGCGTGTAAAATCAATAATTTATTTAACGCACTAACTACAGTTTGATTTTGAATATATTCTTTATTGGGTCTTTGAAACATCATTTTAGCAATATTTTCAACATAACCTAAAGAAGTGTCTCCATATTCAAGAGGCAATCCTTTTCTTCTTCTGTATACCCAAGCTACTAAAACAGGTATTTTAGCTAATAAATTAAGAATAGCATCATACATATCTTCATCATCATCAATATCAACAGCAGAGGGATCAAAAGCTACTAGCCCACTCGTTAGAGAAGAAAGAATACCCATAGGATGAGCAGATTTAGGAAAACTATTTAATATAATTCGTAAGTCTTCATCTATTATTGATCTTTCTTTAATATCATCGGAAAGTTTTTCTAATTGTTGTTTATTAGGTAATTCACCAAATATTAATAAATAAGCAACCTCTAAAAAATCTGCTTTATTAGCTAATTCTTCAATTGAATAGCCTCTATATCTTAAAATGCCTTTTTCACCATCTAAAAACGTTATGGCACTTTGACAAGATCCAGTATTTTTAAAACCTGCATCAATTGTAATTAAATTAGCATCTAACCTTAATTTACTTATATCCAAAGCAACCTCATTTTCAGAACCAGTAATTAAATCTAGATCATGGACTTTATTATTTACACTAAGTGTTGCTTTATTTTTCATAGTTGTTATTATTTAAATTTAGTGAAACATTTAAAATTTAACATTAAAAGCTTCTTTTTTTGGGTAAAATGCTTTATCTCCTAACTCTTCCTCAATTCTTAACAGTTGATTATATTTTGCGATCCTATCGCTTCTTGAAGCTGAGCCAGTTTTAATTTGACCTGTTGATAATCCGACTGCTAAATCAGCAATAGTATTATCTTCTGTTTCACCCGACCTGTGGGACATCACACTCGTAAAACCAGCAGCATGAGCCATATTTACAGCATTAATAGTTTCTGTAAGAGTTCCAATCTGATTAACCTTTATTAAAATTGAATTAGCTATATTATTTTCTATTCCGTTACTTAATCTTTCAACGTTTGTAACAAATAAATCATCTCCAACGATCTGGACTCTATCACCACATATTTTAGTTAGGTGAGCCCAACCGTCCCAATCGTTTTCATCCATTCCATCTTCAATTGATACAATAGGGAATTTAGATGATAAATCAGCTAAATATTCAGCTTGTTGTTTAGAGTTTAGTACTTTTCCATCTTTTCCTTCAAAAATTGAATAATCATACACTCCGTTTTTATAAAACTCAGACGAAGCACAATCCAAAGCAATCATAACTTGCTTTCCAGCTTGATATCCAGATTTTTCAATGGCTTTTATAATTGTATTTAAAGCATCTTCTGTACCATTAAGTTTTGGTGCAAAACCACCTTCATCTCCAACTGAAGTTGTCAAGCCTCTATCTTTGAGAATCTTTTTTAAATTGTGAAAAATTTCTGAACCTATCTTCATTGCTTGAGTAAAACTTTCAGCTTCAACTGGCATAATCATAAACTCTTGAAAAGCTATAGGGGCATCTGAATGTGATCCTCCGTTAATAATGTTCATCATTGGAACCGGAAGCGTAGTGCTCTTGTCATTAGAAATATATGTATGTAAAGAAATTCCTTTGGAGTTACTAGCAGCTTTAGCTAATGCTAGAGATATACCTAAAATCGCATTGGCTCCTAATTTTGCTTTATTTGGGGTTCCATCAATTTTAATCATCAAATTATCAATATTTTCTTGATCAAATACTGAAAGACCAATTAATTCTTTTGCTAATACGTTATTTACATTAGAAACAGCATTTAAAACACCTTTTCCCATGTAATCTTTACCACCATCTCTTAATTCAACTGCTTCATGTTCTCCAGTTGAGGCACCAGAGGGTACAGCAGCTCTACCCAAAATACCATCGTCAGTTAATATATCTACCTCAACAGTTGGATTTCCTCTAGAATCAAAAATTTGTCTAGCTTTAATTTTACTTATTTTACTCATTAATATTAGATTTTATTAGTTCAATAAATTGATCAAAAAGATAATTAGAATCATGAGGACCCGGACTTGCCTCAGGATGATACTGAACTGAAAAACAATTTTTATTTTTTATACTTATTCCTGCTATTGTATTATCATTTAAATGTAAATGTGTTATTTCTACATCTGTATTTTTTTCAGCTTCAGTTTTATTAATAGCAAACCCATGGTTTTGAGAAGTAATTTCACCTTTTCCAGTAATTAAATTAATAACAGGATGATTAATTCCTCTGTGTCCATTATGCATTTTATAAGTAGAAATACCATTTGCTAGAGCAATTACTTGGTGACCTAAACATATTCCAAATAAAGGCTTATTAAGATTTAAAATTTCTTTAGCAAGATTAATTGCAGAAGATAATGGTTCTGGATCGCCTGGGCCATTTGAAATAAAATATCCATCTGGATTCCAACTAGACAAATCCATAATTGAAGAATTGTAAGGGAAAACTTTAATATATGCACCCCTATTTGCTAAGCTTCTCAGTATATTTAATTTAATACCAAGATCTAAAGCTGCAATTTTAATAGTAGAATTAGGGTCTCCAAAAAAATATGGTTTTTTAGTTGAAACTTTAGAAGCCAACTCAAGACCTTTCATTGAAGGAGTTTTCAATAAATCTAATTTTAATGTTTCAATAGAGTTAATATCAGTTGAAATAACTGCGTTCATAGCTCCATTATCACGTATGTGAGAAACCAATGCCCTTGTATCAACGTCCGAAATAGCTACAATGTTATAATCAATAAATAAATTCTGTAAAGAATTGTTGGCAGCAGGTCTAGAATAAGTATTATTAAAATTTTTACAGATTAAACCTGCAATTTTAGGTGAATTAGATTCAATATCTTTTTCACTGACTCCATAGTTTCCGATATGAGCATTAGTAGTCACCATAAGTTGACCATAATACGAGGGATCAGTAAAAATTTCTTGATAACCTGTCATTCCTGTGTTAAAACACAATTCACCAAAAGCCGAACCTTTAACTCCAAGTGCTTTACCAAAAAAAACAGTTCCATCATCTAAAAGAATAAATGCTTTTTCTAATTTTTTGTTGTTTTTCATGGGTTCCAAAAATAATACAAAAAAAGGGATAAACAGAATGTTTATCCCTTATAATTGATAAAAATTATAAATAATATAGTTATTTTAAGAATCAGTTTCTTTTTTATCAGAATCTGATTGATTTGTTTCATTATTCTTATTTTCAAGAGTTTCTTCTTCAACAACTGGAGCTGCCTCTTCAACAACTGGAGCTGCCTCTTCAACAACTGGAGCTGCCTCTTCAACAACTGGAGCTGCTTCTTCAACAACTGGAGCTGCTTCCTCAATAATAGCATCAGATTTTTTAGATGATTTTTTTCTTCTTCTAGTTTTCTTAGCAGAATCCGGTCCAGAATTATAAATAGTATTATAATCAACCAATTCAATCATTGCCATACTAGCGTTGTCACCAAGTCTGTTTCCTAGTTTAATAATTCTAGTATAACCACCTGGTCTATCACCAATTTTAACAGAAATATCTCTAAACAACTCTGTTACTGCGTATTTATTTTTCAAGTAACTAAAAACAATTCTTCTGTTGTGAGTTGAATCAGATTTTGATTTAGTAATCAAAGGTTCTATATACTTTTTTAAAGCTTTTGCTTTAGCAACAGTAGTATTTATGGATTTATGTTCAATTAAAGAACAAGCCATGTTAGCTAACATGTATTTTCTATGGGGAGTTTTTCTTCCTAAATGTGCTATCTTTTTTCCGTGTCTCATAATATTTAATTATTCTTTATCTAATTTATATTTAGATAAATCCATTCCGAAATTTAGGCCTTTAACTATAACCAGTTCTTCTAGTTCTGTAAGTGATTTTTTTCCAAAATTTCTAAATTTCATTAGGTCACTTTTATTAAATGATACTAAATCACCTAAAGTATCAACTTCAGCAGCTTTTAAGCAGTTTAAAGCTCTAACAGAAAGATCCATATCAATTAATCTAGTCTTTAAAAGCTGTCTCATGTGCAAGGATTCCTCATCATAAGTTTCAGTTTGAGCAATTTCATCAGCCTCAAGTGTAATTCTTTCATCAGAAAATAACATAAAGTGATGGATTAAAGTTTTTGCTCCTTCAGTCAAAGCATCTTTAGGATGAATTGAACCATCTGTTATAATTTCAAAAATTAATTTTTCATAATCGGTTTTTTGTTCTACCCTGAAATTTTCGATTGTGTATTTTACATTTTTGATAGGAGTAAAAATAGAATCCATAAATATAGTCCCAATTGGAGCTCCAACTTTTTTATTTTCTTCTGCTGGAACATATCCTCTACCTTTTTCAATAGTAAGTTCTAAATTAAAACTCACGTTTTTTTCTAAATTACAAATAACTAGGTCTGGATTTAGAACCTGAAAGCCCGAAATATATTTTTGCAGATCACCAGCTAAAATTTGTTCTTGACCTAAAATAGAGATAGTTACATTTTCGTTATCAACGGTATCGATTTGTCTTTTTAAACAAACTTGTTTTAAATTTAAAATTATTTCTGTTACATCCTCAACTATTCCTGGAAGAGATGAGAATTCATGATCAATATTTTCTATTTTAACAGATGTAAAAGCAAACCCTTCAAGAGAGGATAACAAAACTCTTCTTAATGCATTACCAACTGTCAAACCGTATCCTGGTTCAAGAGGTCTAAACTCGAACTTACCTTCGAATTCAGATGAATCAATCATTATAACTTTGTCTGGTTTTTGAAAATTAAATACTGGCATAATTAAAATGTTTTTTTATTTCGAATATAATTCGACGATTAATTGTTCTTTAATATTTTCTGGAATTTGTGCTCTTTCTGGAACGGAAACAAAAGCTCCTTCCATTCTGTCACTATTCCACGAAATCCATTCGTAAACGGATGAATTATTGGATAATGAATTCTCTATTGAAGAAATCGTTTTTGATTTTTCACGAACACCAATAACTTCTCCAGCTTTTATTGTTCTTGATGGAATATTACAAAGTACTCCGTCAACTGTAATGTGTCTATGACTTACTAATTGTCGAGCAGCGCTTCTTGATGACGCAATTCCTAATCTATAAACAATATTATCTAATCTAGACTCACATAGTTGAAGCAATACTTCACCTGTTACACCTTTACTTTGATTAGCCTTTTTAAATAAGTTTCTAAATTGTCGCTCAAGTATACCATATGTATACTTAGCTTTTTGTTTCTCCATTAACTGAACAGCGTATTCAGATTTTTTTCCACGTCTTCTATTGTTTCCGTGTTGTCCTGGGGGATAATTTTTCTTTTCAAAAGATTTATCCTCTCCGAAAATTGGTTCTCCAAATTTTCTTGCAATTTTGGTTTTTGGACCGGTATATCTTGCCATATTATTGTTTTTTTAATTTTTGTGAATTAAGGTCTGTCCTTCGACAAAAATGTATTATTTATTAATTTAAACTCTTCTTCTTTTTGGTGGTCTACACCCGTTGTGAGGCATTGGAGTAACATCATATATTTCTGTTACCTCAATACCATTATTGTGTATTGTTCTAATTGCTGATTCTCTTCCGTTTCCAGGTCCCTTAACATAAACTTTAGCTTTTCGCATTCCTGCATCATGTGCAACTTTAACAGCTTCTTCAGCAGCTAACTGTGCAGCATAAGGAGTGTTTTTCTTAGAACCTCTAAAGCCCATTTTACCTGCAGAAGACCACGATATAACTTCACCTTTTTTATTAGTAAGTGAAATAATAATATTATTAAATGAAGCATTTATATGCGCTTCACCAAATGAGTCTACTATTACTTTTCTTTTTTTAGATACTGATTTAGCCATAATAAATATTATTTAGTTACTTTCTTTTTATTTGCAACTGTTTTTCTTTTACCTTTTCTAGTTCTTGAGTTATTTTTAGTTCTTTGACCTCTTAATGGAAGTCCTGATCTATGTCTAATTCCTCTATAGCAACCAATAT
>CBFHJJ010000028.1:0-12349 GCA_965655865.1 Flavobacteriaceae bacterium
AGCTATGTTAAGTTTATCACTAGGAGACGTATATCCTTTACCACCAAGAACGTGCCTTGGCACTATAAATAATGGTGGAATAATGATTGATTTTTTTAAAAACCCTCTTCTTGAATTATCTTTTTTAATCATACTATCATCTTTTAATCTAAATTTAGTCTATATAAAATATAAAACAAATTGTAAATTAATCTAATATTAAATAAATTGTTTTTAATCCTATGTAATTTGGGTTTGATCTTTTTTTAAAAAAAATTTATTTTTTTTTAATTAAATTTAGTCTAGAGTATATTTATTATGAAAAATAACAGAAGAAATTTTATTAAATCGTCGGCTGCTTTGGCATCATTAAGTGTTTTGCCAACATCACTTTGGGCTTCAAATAATAATCAAATTTTAAGACTAGCCCATGTAGGAGTTGGCGGAATGGGAGCAGCAGATTTAAACGATATGTCCTCACACAAATCTGTTGAAGTTGTAGCACTTTGTGATGTGGATTCAAATGCATTAGAGGCAGCTAGCAAGCTACACCCCAAAGCTAAAGTCTACAAAGATTATAGAATTATGTTTTCTGAAATAAGTGATTTGATTGATGCTGTTATGGTTTCTACACCAGATCACACTCATGCTCCTGTTTCTATGATGGCGATGGAATTAAATAAATCGGTTTACTGTCAGAAACCATTAACTCATCACGTAAGTGAAGCTAGAGCAATGCGAAAATTAGCAAAAGATAAAAATCTAATAACCCAAATGGGGATTCAGGTACACTCTTTTTATGATTATAAATTAGCTACTTTGTTAATACAATCTGGAATTATTGGGAAAGTCAGTACAGTAAGAGCCTGGTCTCCTAAAAATTGGGGATATGATGGCCCAAAGCCAAAAAGTTCTGATACCGTTCCCGAAAATTTAGATTGGAATCTTTGGCTAGGTACAGCGGCTTACAGAGATTATAAAGATAAAATTTATCACCCTGGTAACTGGAGAAAAATTGTGGATTATGGATGCGGAACACTTGGAGATATGGGTGTTCATATTTTTGACACACCTTACAATGCTTTAGAACTAGATGTGCCTTTAACAATAAAAAACAAGTGTAGAAAGCCAAATGGATTTGGATTTCCTGAAAATAACCAAGTAACTTATGAATTCCCAGGAACAAAATATACAACTGATAAATTAGAATGGATATGGCAAGACGGCTCTGGAGCACCAAAAAATCATAAGGACTTAAAATTGCCAAATAAAGATAAACTTCCATTACAAGGTGCTATGTTCGTTGGAGAGAAAGGTAGGTTATTGCTTCCGCACTTTATGGAACTACCTAAATTAATTGTTGATGGAAAATATGTAGAATTAGATCTTTCTGAATTAGAAAATTCTGGAAAAATAACAAATCAACCAGTTAGAGATTATGGAGGTGAGTCATATTTACATTATCACCAATTTGTTGACGCTTGTCTTGGAAAAGATAATTGTAGTGCTCCTTTTTCATATTCTGCACGTTTAACTGAAACAATTTTATTGGGAGTAATAGCTGGAAGATTTCCTGGAAAAACTTTACATTGGGATAATAAATTAGCGAAATTTAAAGAAGAAGAGGCAAATAAGTTCCTCGATAGCCCTTACAGAGAATTCTAAATTGTAATCCTTTCTTTTTTTCATTACTTTAAGGAAATGAAATTGATTTATTTCTTTGTTTGTTTTTCTTTTAGCTTTTCTTTTGGCCAGGAAAAATTTAATGAATACAATCAATATATTTTAAACACTAATTACGGTCTTGAAATGAGTCCTATTGTTGGCGGTCAATTTTTAATGGGGAGCCCATTAAATGAAAAAAACAGATTAGCCGATGAAGGTCCTGTTCATAAGGTACAAGTTGATTCGTTTTGGATGGCTAAATATGAAACAACTTGGGATTTATACAATTTATTTATGAGTCGTAATTTGGATGAACTTCAGCCAGCCTTTAATTCTAAAAACGAAGTAAATATCGATATTGATGCAGTTTCAGGTGCAACAACACCATACGTAGAAATGAGTTTTGGAATGGGTACAGATGGATTTCCCGCAATATCAATGACTCAATTAGCTGCTAAAAAATTCTGTCAGTGGCTCTCTGCTATTACAGGAAACTTCTATAGACTACCTACTGAAGCTGAATGGGAATATGCCTGTCGAGCAGGATCTGAAAAAGCTTATTCATTTGGAGATGATCCTAAAGAATTAAATAATTACGCTTGGTTTAAAGATAATAGTAATAATAAATATCATAAAGTTGGTCAAAAGCTTCCAAATAATTGGGGGTTATATGATATGCATGGAAATGTTTCTGAGTGGACTTTAGATGCATATAATACTACAACGTATTTAAAAGCATCACAAAATTTAAGTAAAAATCCAATCGTTAAGCCAATAAAATTATATCCAAGAGTAGTAAGGGGAGGATCGTGGAAAAGTTCTTACTACAGGTTAAGAAGTGCGTCTAGGCAAGCATCTTCTAAACAATGGAAAAAACAAGATCCTCAAATTCCTAGAAGTAAATGGTGGCATACAGATGCACAGTTTGTTGGATTCAGAGTAGTAAGGCCATTCATAACACCAACTATTGAAGAACAAAACGAATACTGGAATAATTAATATAATATTATGAAAAGAAGAAATTTTATACAAAATTCAACCCTTACAGCTGCTAGTTTAATGGCAGTCAACCCACTATTTTCTAATAATAATTATAAACCAAATCATGTTTATAATTTAAATTACGCTCCACATTTTGGAATGTTTAAAAACCATGCTGGATCAGATATTTTTAATCAATTAAAATTTATTAAAGATCAAGGATTTAAAGCATTTGAGGATAATGGAATGAAAAATAGAGATGCTAAAACTCAAGAAAAAATTGGAAATTTTTTATTAAATAATAATATGAAAATGGGTGTTTTTGTTGCTCATAAAATATATTGGAATGAACCCAATCTAGCAAGTGGTGACTTAAACAAACGAAGTGAATTTTTAAATGATATTTCAAACTCTATTGACGTTGCAAAAAGAGTAAATGCAAAATGGATGACTGTAGTTCCTGGACATCTGGATTTAAGAAAAGACATGAACTATCAAACCCAAAATGTTATAGAAACCTTAAAACAAGCCTCTGGACTATTAGAAAAACACGACTTAACAATGGTTTTAGAACCTTTAAATTTTAGAGATCATCCTGGTCTGTTTTTAACAGAAAGCCCTCAAGCTTTTCAAATTTGTAAGGCAGTAAATTCAAAATCTTGTAAAATCCTTTTTGATATTTATCATCAACAAATACAAGAAGGAAATTTAATTCCAAACATTGAAGCCTCATGGAACGAAATAGCCTATTTTCAGATTGGAGATAACCCTGGAAGAAATGAGCCAACAACAGGTGAGATAAATTATAAAAATATTTTTAAATATATTTATGATAAAGGATTTAATGGTGTATTAGGGATGGAGCATGGTAATTCACTTAAAGGATTAGAAGGAGAATTAAAACTTATAAATTCATATAAAAAAGTAGATAACTTTAAATAAATCAAAATGAGTAAAAAACAATTTTCTAGAAGATCTTTTGTTAAGTCTACCGCTTTAACTGGTGGTGTATTATTGTCTTCAACATTTTCGTTAGAAGCCATGGCAAATAGTTCTAATAATAAAAAATTAAAACTTGGCTTAGTTGGTTGTGGCGGTAGAGGAACTGGAGCTGCAGTTCAAGCTCTTAGAGCTGATAAGGATGTTGAATTAGTAGCAATGGCTGATGCTTTTGAAGACAGATTAGAATCAAGTTTAAAAGCTATTTCAGAGGAACTTGATGGTGAAAGAAGTGTGAAAGTGAAAGAAAAAAACAGACATGTAGGATTTAACTCATATCAAAAAGTTATCGATATGGCAGATGTAGTAATCTTGGCTACACCCCCTGGTTTTAGACCACTTCATTTTAAATATGCAATTGACAATGATAAACATGTTTTTATGGAAAAACCTGTTGCAACAGATGCTAATGGAGTTAGACAAGTTCTTGAATCTGCAAAAATTGCAAAGAAAAAAAAATTAAACGTAGTGGTTGGTCTTCAAAGAAGGTATCAAAACAGTTATAATTCAACTCTTAAACTTATTAATAATGGTGATATTGGAAAAATTGTTTCTGGTCAAGTTTATTGGAACAGTGCTGGAGTTTGGGTAAGAAAAAGAGTAAAAGGTCAAACAGAAATGGAATATCAGATGAGAAATTGGTATTATTTTAATTGGCTATGCGGAGATCATATACTAGAACAACATATTCATAATATTGATGTTGCTAATTGGTTTATAGGTGAATATCCAAAATCTGCTAGTGGAATGGGAGGAAGAGAAGTAAGAAAAGGAATCGATCATGGAGAAATATTTGATCATCATTTTGTTGAATTTAAATATCCAAGTGGAGCAATAGTTTCTAGTCAATGTCGTCATCAACCAGGAACAAAATATGACGTAAGCGAAGCATTCCAGGGAACGAAAGCCAATGTAGTTACATCTGGTGATTATTGTAAAATTATTGATCATAGTGGTAATGATGTGTTTAAGCATGATCCCTCAAATGATAAAAGTCCATACCAAATCGAACATGATAGACTATTTGAATCTATCAGATCTGGAGGTGTAATTAATAATGCAGAATATGGTGCAAAATCAACTTTAACTGCTATAATGGGTAGAATGGCAACCTACACAGGAAAAGAAATAACATGGGAGCAGGCATTAAATTCTCAACAAGTTCTTGTTCCTAATGATTTAAGCTGGAATTCTACTCCACCAACACTTCCTGATAGCAATGGTAGATATACTATTCCAAAACCTGGTGAAACTAAAGTAATTTAATATGCACAGATATATATATTTATGTTTTTTTGTATTTGTTTTATTTGGTTGCAGTAATCAAGATGATGAATTAGAACCAATAGCTCAGCCTGCTTGGACGCAAAAAGAATTTTCTATTAACTATGGTGGAATTAATAGGAGATACATTATTTATAAACCAAAAAGTTATACTGAAAATTCTCCACTCTTGTTCATGCTTCACGGATTTGGAAGTAATATGAATAATATTTTGGCATATTCAAAAATGAATGATGTGGCAGATCAAAACGGATTCATGATTTGCTACCCACAAGGATCAATGTTAGCAACCGGTCAGGCTCATTGGAACGCTAATTTGCAAATGAGTACTGTAAATGATATTGATTTTTTATCTTTTTTAGCATTTAAAATTAGAGAAGAATTTAAATCTAGTATTGACAATGTGTTTACAGCAGGAATGTCTAATGGTGGATTTATGTCCTATACTTTAGGATGTGAAAAGTCGGATGTTTTTAAGGCTGTAGCATCAATCACTGGAACAATGAGCGGATCAGATTGGAATAATTGCTCACCTGCTTATAAAATTCCTATTTTACAAATGTCAGGCACTTCTGACACCACTGTTCCATGGGACGGAACAATGAATACTGCTTACGGCTGGGGAGGCGCTCCTCATATTCTGGAAGTAATGGAGTTTTGGTCTGATTTAAATGCGTGTGTTCAAGATGAAGTTTTTAATTTTCCAGATATTGATAAATCAGATTACTCAACTGTTTCTTTGACTAAGAAAAAGGGAGGAAGTTATAACAATGAGGTTTGGTTTTATCGAGTTGATGGTGGGGGACACGATTGGCCTGGAGCCTTTGGAAATAATGATATTAATGCAAGTGATGAAATTTGGAAATTTTTCAAACAACATTTAAAATAATTACGCAAGTAAGTCTTTAATTACGTTTCCTGAAACGTCCGTTAATCTAAATCTTCTGCCTTGATGTTTGTATATCATTTTCGTGTGATCTACACCAAATTGATTTAATATTGTTGCTTGTAAGTCATGAACGTGAACAGGATCTTTTACAATATTATAACCTAAATCATCAGTCTCTCCATAGCTAAATCCAGGTTTAATTCCCGCTCCCGCCATAAAAATAGTAAATGATCTCGGATGATGATCTCTTCCGTAATTGGTATCTGATAAAGTACCTTGACAATAGTTAGTTCTTCCAAATTCTCCTCCCCAAACTACTAATGTGTCCTCCAATAATCCTCTTTGTTTTAAATCCATAATAAGAGCAGCTGTTGGTTGATCAACATCACTTGATTGGCCTTTAATTTGATTAGGAAGATTTTCATGCTGATCCCAACCCATATGATAAAGCTGAACAAACCTAACGTCTTTTTCAATTAATCTTCTAGCCTGAATACAATTAGCTGCATACGTACCTGGCTTTTGAGCATCAGGCCCGTACATTTGAAGAATATGGTCAGGTTCATCTGAGATGTCCATTGTTTCAGGAACTGAGGTTTGCATTCTGTAAGCCATTTCGTATTGAGCTATTCTACTGCTAATTTCAGGATCTCCAAATGAAGCTTCTTGTTGGTGATTGAGTTCAGCTAAGTAGTCAAGCATTTTTCTTCTTTCTTGTGCAGTTACCCCATCAGGATTTTTTAAATATAAAACAGGATCTTTTGCTGATCTAAACTGCACCCCTTGATGTAGTGAACTTAAAAATCCATTTCCCCAAAGTCTTGAGTATAAGGGTTGTCCTTTAGGTCTTCCTGTTCCATTCGAAAGTAAAACTACAAATGAAGGCATATTGTTATTTAAACTTCCAAGACCATAGCTCATCCACGAGCCCATACTTGGTCTTCCTGGTTGTTGTGATCCAGTTTGAAAAAAAGTAATTGCAGGATCATGATTAATTGCCTCAGTATGCATTGATTTTACAAAACATAATTCATCTGCAATTTTCCCAACATACGGCATTAATTCACTAACCCATGCTCTAGATTCACCATATTGTTTGAAGTTGTAATTACTTCCAACTAAAGGAAAATTATTTTGACCTGATGTCATTCCTGTAAGTCTTTGCCCATCTCTAACAGATTTTGGTAAATCACTCCCTCTCAACTGATTTAGTTTAGGCTTGTAGTCGAAAAGATCTAATTGCGAGGGTCCACCACTTTGAAATAAATAAATAATTCTTTTAGCTTTTGGAGCAAAATGCGGAAGATTTAAATCATTTTTTAAGGAAGAAAAGGGATCGATATTGTTATCTGTACCAAAAGGGTCTAGCATAGATCCAAGCGCTAAACCACCAATGCCTAAACCAGCTTTTTTTAAAAAATTTCTTCTGTTATTATTTAAAAAGTGTTTATGTATTTCTTCCATTTTTAACTTTTTTGAGTGGTTTCGTCCAAATTATATACTAATACGGTCAATGAGTTAAAAGCTTTTTGATCTTCAATATCATTCAAATCTTTGACCTCATTTAAAAATTCTTTTAATTTAATTAACTCTTTTTCAATTGGTGTTCTTCCAGTTACAGTACGGTATAGTTTTACAATTTTTTTATCAATTGAAATTTCTTCTTTAAAAATCGATTGAGATAAATTCTCTGCAGCAAGTTGATATTGTGGATCGTTCATTAATGCTAATGATTGAAGAGGAGTACTTGTTTTTTGACGAACAGGGGCACAAAAATCTCGAGTTGGTGCATCAAATATCATCATTGAAGGAGGTGGGACTGTTCTTTTCCAAAAAGTATATAAGCTTCTTCTAAACAAATTATCGCCAGTATCAGGAACATAGAAAGCTAGACTTCCGCCTCCACCACCAGTAACTTCGTTCCAAAGATTTGGTGGCTGCATTGGTTTAACACTAGGACCGCCAATTTTTTGAACTAGCATTCCACTAGTAGAAAGGGCATTGTCTCTTATCATCTCAGCAGAAAGTTTTTGTCTTGGATAATTAGCTAGATACGTATTGTCAGAATCCATTAAGCGATTCTCTTTTTTAATTTTACTAGATTGTCTGTATGTAGAAGACATTACTATTCTTTTAATAAACTTTTTAGTATCCCACTTGTCTTTATTTTGAAATGTATACGCTAACCAGTCTAATAATTCGGGGTTGAAAGGTTTATTTCCTTGACTTCCAAAGTCATCGGGTGTTGCTACTATACCAATTCCAAAAAATTGTTGCCATAATCTGTTAACAGTAACTCGTGATGTTAATGGGTTGTCTTTATCAAAAAACCATTTCGATAGCCCAATTCTGTCCGAAGAATATTTTTGTTCATCAAACTTTAATACCGTTTCAGGTGTACCTGGCTTTACAAGCCTTGTTGGTGAGTCATAACTTCCGCGGTTTAAAACATATGTATTTCTTAGATTTTCAGTTTCTTTCATTACCATCAGAGTTACATCACTGATGCTGTCTGGTAGGTTTACAAATGGTAAATCACTTTTAATATCACTAGCGTTTATAGTTAAATTTGGTTTTGGAGCAGTATCTCCATAAGTAATCAAACCATTTTCATCAACATTATTAAAAAAACTATAAAGACTAAAAAATTCATCGTGTGAAATTGGATCATATTTGTGAGTATGACATCTAGCACATTCAACCGTTAACCCCATCATTATTTTAGCAGATGTTACAGTTCGATCTGCAACATATTCAACTCTATATTCTTCAGGAACCACTCCACCTTCCTGAGTTATCTTATGATTTCTGTTAAATCCAGAAGCTAATATTTGTTCTTTAGTGGCGTTTGGCAGCATGTCTCCAGCCATTTGCCATGTTATAAATTTATCATATGGCATATTTGAATTGTAGGCGTGAATAACCCAATCTCTCCACGGCCACATGATTCGTTCTTGATCATCTTGATAGCCATGACTATCTCCATATCTAGATAAATCCATCCAAATAGCAGCCATTCTTTCACCATAAGTTTTAGATTCTAATAAATTATCTATTACACGTTCATATGCATTATCGCTTTTATCAGAAATAAAATCGTCAATATTTTCTAAACTAGGAGGAAGACCAGTCAGATCAAAATAAGCTCTTCTTATTAATATTTCTTTTTCTTCAATTTCTGAGGGCGACATTCCTTTAGACTCCAATTTGCTAGCTATAAACAAATCTATTTCGTTAGATGCCCAATTTTTAAAATTTGTTTCCGGTAATTCTGGTAATTCTGGTTTAGTATACGCCCAATGAGGTTCCCATTTTCCACCTTGTATAACCCACTTTCTTAAAATTTCTTTTTCTTTTTCAGTTAATTTTAAATTAGATTCCGGAGGAGGCATTATATATTTAGCTTCTTCGCTATCAATTCTTTTTAAAATTTCGCTCTTGTTAGGATTTTTCTTGTCTATTACAAAATGATTTGGATTTTCTTCTAACGCTGAATAAAATCCTTCCTCAATATCAAGTCTTAGATTAGCTTTTCTTGCTTTATCGTCGGGTCCATGACAGGTGTAGCATTTATCGGATAATATCGGTTTAACGTCAAAATTAAAATTAACCTCTTTATAATTTGTATTAGTTGTTTTATCTACACTGTTTTGAATAGTACTATTATCGATTGAAATTTCTTTAATAGATGGTTGTGTTGATATGAACTTAAAAATTAATATACCAACTAAAGGCAATAGAAAAAAAAGAAGATTATTGCGGATATTTTTATTCATCCACTAAAGTTAATAAAAAATTAGTCTAATAATTAGTGATTTTAATCACATTCTCTTATTTGAATATTTTTAAAATAAGCTTTTCCTGGATGGTCTTGAAGACAGATGTGACCATATTGATTTTTTGCAAAACCGTACCATCTTTCATCTCCTAAGTATTCATAATCTTCAGACCTACTAAATTTGCTTTGATTTACTAATGAATCCCAAGTTTTGCCACTTAAAGGAAACTCATTAATTAAAATATTATTTAGTTTAACTTTTCCTTTATTATTTCTGTGATCAATTTTAATGTGATAAGAGTTCCATTCTCCTGCTGGGTTAGAAATATTTAATTTTGTTGGCGGAGATATTCCATATACAGCACCTAAAAAATTTTTATTTTTTCCAATATCATTTAATATATTATTTATTTCAATTTCACCACCTTGTATGGTTTCAGGACTGAGATAAGTTTCAGTATCAATAATTTGAATTTCAGGTCCTGTTTGATAAGGGAATTTATATTTCATCTCCTCGTTGACTCCCCACATGAAACCACTATTTCCACCCTTCTCAATTTTCCAATCAAATTTAATTTCAAAGTTCAAATATTTCTTGTCTGATAGTAAGCTAGCGTCTGAAATGAGCATATTTTCTGAGCTTAATTTAGCATCAAAGATAAATACATCATTTTCAACTGTCCAGCCACTTTTATTTCCGTCATCTTGAAAAATATGCCAACCCTTAAGAGAGTTGTCAATAATTAAATTTTCCCAATCTGATTTACTTTGATTACAACTAACAATTGATAGAAAAATCAATAAAATAATAATTCTAAAATTCATACCTAAATTAATCAAGTGCTTTGAGAATAATTTTTTCCATCACTTTATATCCAGCTAAATTAGGATGAACTAAATCATTTGCAGCAGTATATTCAGGTACTTTAAGCCCTCCTTTATCATCAACCATCGAAGAAAAATAATCTACATACGTGATATTATTTTTAATACAATAATCTTTTAAAATTGTATTTAACTTAATCACCTTAGGAGCAGGCTCTAATCCCGGTGACCATAAAAAGTCTATTGCTGGTAGTGTAGAACATATATAAACTTTTATATTATTAGCTTTTGCAATCTCTGCCATTGAAATAATATTCTCAGCTGTATTCTCGAGAGATATCGGTCCAGTATTTCCTGCTATATCATTTGTTCCAGCCATAATTACCACAGCTTTGGGATTTAAGTTCACTACATCCGGTTTAAACCTGATTAACATTTGTGGCGACGTTTGACCTCCAATTCCTCTATTGACAAATGGATTATCGCTAAAAAAACTAGCGTCAAAATTACTCCAGCCCTGTGTAATTGAATTACCCATAAACACAACTCGGTTCGGGTCAGCAATTTTTTTAAGTTGTTCGTTTTCTTTTTCATACAATTTTAGGTGAGCCCAGTCTTTCAATGTTCCTCCACCAGCTGTAACTATTTCTTGTGCGTTATTGTTCATAAATGCAAATAAAAATAATAGTAATAATATTTTGTTGTATTTCATTGTTTTGTTTTTTTTGATTTAGAGTGTATCCATTTAAGAAAATGTTCTTCAGCGAAAGCATTGTTCCAGCTGTCGTGTCCAATATTTTCATAAAAGGTAATTTTGGGACTTCCGCCAGCGTCAATAATAGCATTAGCCATTTTTAAGGATTTTTTTGGACTTACAACTGTATCATCAGAACCATGAAAAATCCAAATTGGAACCTTTTTTGAATAGTTTTTTACTGAGTTAGGATCACCATCACCACAAATCGGGGTTGCAGCAGCGAACATTTCAGGCCTTAAATTTAAAATTACAAAAGTTCCCATGCCACCCATAGATAATCCACTAACGTATACTTTATTTTGATTAACGTCTTCTCTTTTAATGAATTCGTCCATAAACTTTACTACTAGGCTCATAGCTTTTGACTCTTTCACATTATACGCAAACTTGTATGGCTCTTTATAGCCCCACCAATCGTTTTTAGGAGCTTGTGGAAATATAACCCATGAATTAAATTGTTCTCTGTTTTCTTTTTTTAAAAACAGTTTTGAGCCGTGTACTAATTGAGATTTATTGTCATTTCCTCTTTCACCAGCACCGTGTAAAAATAAATGAACAGGATATTGTTTACTGGGATTGTAATTCAATGGTTTTAGAATTCTGTAATTAAGTGTGTCTGTTTCAAACACAATTTTTTCTTTTTCATATTGACCAAGATCTTGAGCACTTAAATTGCTAACCATAAAAACAATTAAAAAAAAACTTAATTTTTTCATGAATTTTCAATTGTTGGGATTCTAATTTTTTCTACTAAATCTTGAACTTCTTTTGAAGGTTCATTAGTTAAATGACATACGATTAATGAAACAATAAAATTAACTAACATAGCAAATGTTCCAAACCCTTCCGGAGATATTCCAAACCACCAATCAGCTTCTGTGCCTCCACCAAACCATCCGAATTTAAATTTTGTCATATAAAAAAGCATTAAAAGTAGTCCGATAACCATTCCAGATATCGCTCCTTCTTTGTTCATTCTTTTATAAAAAATACCCATGACTATAGCAGGAAAAAATGAAGCTGCGGCCAGACCAAAAGCTAGAGCTACAACTGCAGCTACGAATCCTGGTGGATTTATTCCGAAATATCCAGCTAATAAAACTGCAAAAAATGCAGAAACTCTAGCTGCAATCAATTCTCCTTTTTCACTAACATCGGGTTTTATAATTTTTTTAATAAGATCATGAGATAC
>CBFHJJ010000029.1:0-10277 GCA_965655865.1 Flavobacteriaceae bacterium
TATTAAATCAGAACAACCAGCTATTGCAGCGTTTCCTGCAAAGCAATTTCCTGAAACAATAGAAATTCTGGGAACTTTCCCACTTAGTTTTGCATATTCTGTCCATGTTGGCAGATCTAAACCACCAGAGTTAATAGCATCGAAATCTACATCTCCAGGTCTTCCACCACCACCTTCAACAAAAAATACTATGGGTAGATTCCCTTTTTTAGCAATTGAAATAAGTCTGTCAGTTTTTTTATGATTAAAGCCTCCTTGAGTACCTGCAAGAACCATATAATCATAGCTCATTACACAGCATTTTGAAATTTCCTTTCCAAAAGATTTACCGTTAATATTTCCTATACCAGCAACTAAACCATCAGCTGGGGTTTTTTTAATTAATTCTTCTTTAGAAAATCTTTTAGTTTGTCCTGCTGTTATCAAAGATCCTAATTCATTAAATGAATCTTTGTCACATAAATCATTGATATTTTCTCTTGCAGTTCTACTTCCTTTTTTGTGTCTTTTTTTTACAGATTCAGATCTGTTTTCATCTTTTAAAAATTCTTTTCTTTTGTAAAATTCACTTAGATCTTTTCTCATATAAAATAATATTAAACAAAGGTTATCATATCTTCTTTTAAATGAGGTAATTCATTAAATGATAAAAGGTTGATTTCATCATTTGAGTAGAGTAGAGTAGAGTATGATGTATTTCTAACAGAAAAATTTAAATCAGCAATTTTAATTTCATCCTTTAGTTGAAGCACTTCACCAATTATAGAGCTTATTGTACCTCCTGAGGAAAATACTGCTATCTGCTCCCCTTTTTCAATTTCAGATATAATTGTTTTTAATGCATTAATTGAGTTAGATCTAAATTCTTTCCATGAAATAATTCCCTCAACAATAATTTCATTTTTAACCCATTTGTGTAAAAAATATTTAAATCCTAACATCATATATGAATGTTGTTTTTCAGGATTATTTTCTATTTTATTTTTTAAAGACTTCAAATAAGGATCATTTAATAATTTGGGAAACTCAGATTTCATTGCTTCAGTTGCTTGATGCTCATTTAAATCTTCTAAAACTATTGGATTTGGTATAGTTAACCCATTTTCTTTGTATTGTTTAGAAACAATTTCTAATGTATGTTTTTGTCTTCTTAGATTGCCAACATATACTTTATTGAAAACAAATTTTTCTTTACATAAAAATTTTCCTAATTCTGCAGCCTGTAATTCACCTTTCTTAGATAATACATCATAATTAGTTTTTCCTATTGATGCTTGAGCATGTCTAAACAAATATATTTTACTCATTAAAAAAGATTTTCAATTCTATTTTTTTGAACAGATTGCCAACCTATTTTACATAATATTTCAGCAATTTTATTTAAATTTTTAAATTTTTCATTTGTTGTTAAACCTTTGTTATATCTATAATAAATTTGTTGAACGATTACAGCTATTTTAAAAAGTCCAAAAACATAATAGAAAACTAAATTATTTACAGGTTCTCCAGTCTGTTTTTCATACATTTTTATAATTTCAAGTCTAGTAGGATTCCCCTCTATTGAAGTAGGGTAATCAAAGGCAGCTTTAAGACCTTTAGGGTCAGATGCCATTGCCCAATAAGCTATTGATGTTCCTAAGTCCATTAATGGATCTCCAATTGTACACATTTCCCAATCTAAAATTGAGTTGATTTTCGTCCATGAATTTGAACTAAAAACTACATTATCGTATTTATAATCGTTATGTATTAAACTGTGCTTGTATTGTTTAGGTTGGTTTTCGTTTAGCCAGTTCATAATTAACTTAGCTTCTTTAATATCATCTGTTGCTGCTTTTAAGTACTGTTTCCCCCAATTTCTAACTTGTCTTTCTACATAACCTTCAGGCTTTCCAAGATCAGATAGCCCCAATTTGTTATAGTCTAGGTTATGTAACTCAACCATTGTATTTAACCATGTCTTCGAAATAGTTGAATAATCTTTTGAGGGAATTGTTCTTTCTTTTAATTCTCTAGGTGTTATTATTCTTCCATTAACTTTTTCCATTATATAAAATGGAGTTCCAATTATATTATTATCATCAGCATAGGCGTAAACAATAGGAGCCTTGTTAAAGCCATTGTTTAAACCTTTGAGCACTTTATACTCTCTACCCATATCGTGACCATAAACAGCACCTTTTGGTGGTTTTCTTATGACGTATTCTTTATCCTCAATATTAAGTTGATATGTTAGATTTGAAAATCCATTAGAAAATTGTAAAACACCTAAATCACTTTTTATTTTTGAAATTAATCCGTTTTCTTTTAAAAATCTTTTAAGATTAATTTCATTTAGTTCTTCGCCTTTTCTGACTTTTTGTTTCATATTATTCACTAAGCTGTAATTCCTCCGTCTACTGAAATGGCTTGTCCTGTAATAAAACTAGCTTCATTAGAACAAAGCCATAACATTGAATTAACTTGTTCCATAACATCGGCAAAGCGTTTCATAGGAATGTTTGCTTTTAGTTTTTCCGAAATACCAGTTTTTAATTTATCCATTGCATCAGGATCAAACATAGGAGTTACTGTAAATACAGGACATATAGCATTGACTCTAATATTATGTTTTGCGTATTCCATAGCAACAGTTTTAGTAATACCAACCACGGCATGTTTACTTGCAGAGTAGGCAGTTGCATTTGGAAGTCCTCTAATTCCTGCAATTGAGGAAGTATTAAGTATGACACCTCCTCCTTGTTTTAGCATTATTGGTATTTGATTTTTTACACAATAAAAAACTCCGGAAGAATTAACAGACATTGTTTTGTCCCATGATTCAATCGTAAGATCTGTAATCTTGGCAAAATCTCCTCCAACTCCTGCATTATTTATAGCGACATCCAGTCTTCCATGTTTTTCAACAATATACTCCATTAATTTTTTAACCATGTTATGGTTTGATACGTCAGCTTTGAAAAAAGATGCTTTTCCTCCACTATTTTTTATTTCTGACACTGTTTCTAAACCATTTTTTTCATTTATATCAGAAACTATAATAGTACCTCCTTCATTAGAAAAGGCAATTGCTGCAGCTTTTCCAATTCCAGATCCACTTCCCGTAATCAAAACTATTTTATCTTTATATCTCATGTTGTTTTGCTAAATTTCTTCCTAATTGAAACATATGAACCTCGTCAGGTCCATCTGCTAATCTAATACATCTTGCATATACATAAAAACTAGCTAAAGGAGAGTCTTGGCTTACACCCATTCCACCATGAACTTGTATTGCTCTGTCTATAACATTACACGCCATTTGTGGGACTTGAATTTTTATCATAGCAATTAAGTTCTTTGCTTCTTTTGCACCAAACTTATCGATTTTATCTGCGGCTGCAAATGTTAATAATCTTGCTTGTTGAATTTCACATTCTGATTTTGCAATATCTTGTCTAATACTACTAAATTTTATTAAGTTTCTTCCAAATGCAGTTCTTTCGTTAGCTCTTTTGCACATCAAATCAAGAGCTCTTTGAGCTGCTCCAATCAGTCTCATACAGTGATGAATTCTTCCAGGACCTAATCTACCTTGTGCAATTTCAAATCCTCTTCCTTCACCTAGTAAAATATTACTAATTGGGACTCTAACATCAGTTAGCTCAATTTCAGCGTGACCCTCAGGGGAATCCACACTTCCAAAAACTTCCAAAGGCCTCAATATTTTAACTCCAGGGGCATTTGCTGGTACCAAAATCATACTTTGTTGTTGATGCTTTGGAGCGTTGAAATCGGTTTTTCCCATTAAAATATAAATCTTACAGTGTGGGTTCATAGCTCCTGAGGACCACCATTTTCTTCCGTTTATGACATAGTCATTTCCATCTTTTACAATTGATGTTTGAATATTTGTTGCATCAGAGGAAGCTACTGCGGGTTCAGTCATCAAAAAAGCGGATCTAATTTCTCCATCCATTAACGGCTTTAACCATTTTTCTTTTTGTTCTTTTGTTCCATACTTAGCAATTGTTTCCATATTTCCAGTATCTGGAGCTGAACAATTGAAAACTTCTGAAGCCCATCCTATACTTCCCATTTTTTCTGCAAGTGGAGCATATTCTAAATTTGTTAAACCTGGACTTAAATCACCATAATTTGAAGGAAGAAATAAATTCCATAAACCTTCCTCTTTGGCTAGTTTTTTCCAGTTTTCCAATTCAGGATAATTCTCCCAAAGATTAGTTTTACTAAACTCATATACTTTTTGTTCATGTGGAAAAAGATGTTTTTCCATAAAATCATTTACTTTCTTGATTAAATCTTGAGTTTTTTGTGGGTATTCAAAGTTCATAGAATTATAATTTATTGCATTGATATTTGAGGAGCGTTCATTAGTCCTCCATCATTAACTATTGATGTTCCTGTCATGTAAGAACTTGCGTCAGAGGCTAGAAAAACCGCTAATCCTGCCATTTCATCTGGTGTTGAAGCTCTTCCTAATGGACAATTTTTTAAAAAGCTATTTCTTGACACCTCATTTTCTAATAGAGCTGCACTTAATTTAGTTTTTACATAACCAGGGCAAATTGAATTTACTCTAATGTTATGTCTACCCCATTCAATTGATTGATTTTTTCCAGCCATAATTAATGCAGTCTTGCTAATATTATAAGCGGCCATAAATGCACTAGGATGAAGACCTTCAATAGAACTAATATGTATGATACTTCCTCCACCTTGTTTTTTCATGTATGGATAAACTAAGTTACTAAGTTCAATAGCTGAATTAACATTGATATCCATTGTTTTTTGATAAAGATCAACAGGCATTTTACTAATTGGTCCAAAATACGGATTAGTACCAGCATTATTTATTAAAATGTCAATACGCCCATATTTTTCAATAACTTTTTCGATAAGTTTTAATCTATCATCCTGTTTAGCAACATGACATTCAATAGAATCAGCTTTTAAGCCTAGTTCGGTGAACTCTTTAGCTACCTTGTCAACAGCATCTTGTTTTCTGCTACTGACAATAACCGTTGCACCAAATTCTGCTAGTCCATGAGCCATTGCCTTACCAATTCCTTTTGAAGAACCTGTAACTACAGCCACTTTATTATTTAAATCAAATTTTTCTTTAATCATGTTTTTATTTTTTTAATTAGCCCAAAATATATATTCGTCAGTTTTATTTACTTTTTCATCCAAAGTTTTATCAATAAAAATAGGCCAGTCAAGCAAACTTGGCCAAATTGGTTTAACTTGTTCAGATAATTTATTACTCAATATTAATTCAAGTTCATTTAGTTTTTCAATATTGGATTCAATTAAATTTATTTTTTCTGTCGGATCTTGATTTAAATTATATAACCATTTTTTATTTTGAACTAAATCGACTTGTAGTTTCCATCCATCTTTTATTAAAAATGAATAATCTCCAGATTTATTAAATAAAATTCTTTCAGGCTCTCCTTCATTTTCTCCACTTAAATAAGGAATTAAATTAACTCCATCAAACTCTATCTCTCTAAGATCATTTCTGTTCAAGTCGACACCTGCTACACTAGCCACAGTTGAGAATATATCTAAATTTGAAACTCTTCCATTATATATTTTTCCTTTAGGAATTTTGTTGGGGTAACTAACTATGTATGGAACATGTACACCACCTTCAAAATGAGTTAATTTCCATCCTCTAAAAGGTTTGTTTAAGTCAGGTAATCCTATGTAACCTGGAGCACCGTTATCACTAGTGAAAATGATAATGGTATTATCGTCAATCTTATTTTTTTTCAGAACATCTCTAATTTTACCAATTCCTCTGTCTACAGTCATAACCATTGAAGCTAAAACCCTTTCCTCGTGATTTTCGATAAAAGATAATTTTTCATAATCCTCTTTTTTGGCTTGAAGTGGACTATGAACAGCCCAATAGGCTAAATACAAGAAGAAAGGTCTGTTTTTGTTCTTTACTATTACTTTTACTGCTTCATCAGTTAAATAATCGGTCAAATGCCCATCAGGATTTATTCTTGGTCCTTCATTAAAATTAACAGCGTATGGAAGATTTCCCCAAAGAACTTTATCGATAGGGTCAAAGTCTAATTTAGCATTTATTACATTTTCATCATCTTCAGGTAAAAACAAAGATCCTTGATCCATTCTGAGACTTTCATCGAATCCATGTAATCTTGGTAGAAAGTCTTTAGCATGACCTAGATGCCACTTTCCAATATGAATATTGTGATAACCCTCAGGCTTGAGCATTTCTGCAATAGTTTTTTCTGATTGCGGGATTCCCATTTCCTCGATATCTAAAATACCATCTTCTCTGTTATTATAATAAATACCATCAGCAACTTCATTTTTCTTTGAAAAAACACTTATAGCTTTCATCATAGATGAAGTTGTTGGAGTAAACTCGAATCCAAATCTAGTTGCAAATCTTCCTGTCAAAAGAGAGGCTCTTGATGGTGAACAAACAGGACTTGATGAATATCCATTAGTACAAAGTACACCCTCACTTGCTAATTTATCAATATTGGGTGTCTTAAAATTGCCATTTGCCATCCCGCCTTTGTAAGAACTAATTTGGTTGAAACCAAGGTCATCAACAAGAACAACTATTATGTTCGGTTTAGAACTCGTTCTGGTTTCAGGTCCATTTTCCCATTCTATTGGTATATTTTTTTGAATTGGATTTTTAATTTGACCAATATATTTTGGCATTTTGTACCAATTTTGAGAAAACCATATGCCTATTGCTATAATTACAAAAACAAAGCTTAATAAAAATTTAAAAAATTTATGTCTCATTAAATTTTATATTCATTTAAGATATCTTCACAACTTTCTATTGACTTAATTCCTCCAACTCCTTTACCTGCCTGCCAAAACTTGACATTATCATCAAATGCAGTTTTACTGTAATTTTTTAAGCCTTTACTCATTAAATACATTCTTGCATATTTTTTTAGCTTAGGTCTTTTGAGCATAAAATTAATAATTGGCCCTGTTCTAAGGCCGCCTCTCATTATATCGTTTGTTTTTATAACTGAGGAATTATTTCCAGCAACTTTATTGGTCCAAACAATGTCTTTTTCTTCGGAATCAACTATTGCTTTTTTATAACTGTCTGTAACAATACACTCTTTAGAAGCTAAAAACCTCGTTCCAAGTTGAACACCTGCATAACCCATTTCTAAAACTTTATCATAGTCCTCTCTATTTCCAATTCCACCAGCACAAACTAAAGGAATTTTCATTCCCTCTAATTCTTCTATAAATTTTTCAGCTGATTGAATACCTGTTTGTCCTCCAGCTCTCCAATTGATACAGTTTAATCCATCAACTCCACAGTCTACCATGGCAAGAGCAACTTTTTTATTAGGTACGTCATGATAAACTTTTATTCCGTTTTTTTTCGCAATTTTTACAATTTCATGAGGTTTACCTAAAGAGGTTAAAAAAAACTTAATACCTTCTTCAATGGATATATCCATCCATTCCTTCATTTGATCGTGATATTTTTTATTAGCACCACCAAAAATTGTAAAATTTACTCCAAATGGTTTATCAGTAAGTTTTTTAATTAGTTTTAGACCTTCCCTGAAATCATGTCCATATAATGATGTAAGTGCAACAGGTTGAACCACTCCAAAACCTCCAGCTTCAGAAACTGCCGCAATTAGTTCAGGATTTGACCCTGGGTACATTGGTCCACATATAACGGGTGTTGTAGCTCCAGTATCTTTTAAAAATTGTTTGGTTTTTGATTTCATTATTTTAATAATTTTCTTGAAATTATAATTTTTTGAATTTCAGATGTACCTTCATAGATTTGAGTAATTTTCGCATCTCTCATTAGTCTTTCCACGTGGTATTCTTTTACAAACCCATTTCCTCCATGAATTTGAACTGCTTCTACAGTATGTTTCATTGCCATTTCAGAAGCATATAGCTTTGCCATAGAACTTGAATAACCATACTCAAGACCCCTGTCCTTGTTGGAAGCACTTTTATAAACTAATAACCTAGCAGCCTCTATATCAGTAGCCATATCTGCTAACTTGAATGCAATACCTTGATGCTGACTAATTGGCTTGCCAAACGTTTTCCTTTGTTTGGAATATTCAAGCGCCATCTCATAAGCTCCTTGAGCTATTCCTAAAGCTTGGGCTGCAATTCCAATTCTGCCTCCCTCAAGAGTTTTCATTGCATATTTAAAACCAAACCCTTCGGGACCCAGTCTATTTTCTTTTGGAACAATTACATCTTGAAAAATAACTGAACATGTGTCAGAAGATCTTATACCTAATTTATCTTCTTTAGGTCCAGTTGATATTCCTTTTGTATTACTTTCTACCACAAAAGCATTAATACCTCTGTGGCCTAGCTCTGAATTACTTTGAGCAATTACAACATAAATATCAGATTTTAATCCATTTGTTATCCAATTTTTTACTCCATTTAAGACATAATGATCTCCTTTGTCAATTGCTGTTGTTTTTTGTTGAGTAGCATCAGATCCAGATTCTGGTTCTGAAAGACAAAAACCTCCTATTTTCTTTCCTGTTGCTAAGGGTCGAAGAAATTTTTCTTTTTGCTTTTCTGTTCCATACTCTTCAATTCCCCAACAGGCCAATGAGTTGTGAGCTGATAAAATTACAGAACAGGAATTATCAATATTAGAAATCTCTTCAACTGCAAGAGCATATGAAATAGTATCCATTCCACCTCCTCCATATTTTGAAGACACAGTCATTCCTAAAAATCCAAGTTCAGCCATTCTTTTGACTTGTATCTTCGGATATTCACATTTAGAGTCACGATCTATAACACCATCTTTAAGTTCATTTTGGGCAAAATCTCTTGCCGCTTGTCTTATCATTAAATGTTCTTCATTTAATTCAAAATTCATTTATTTAGTTTTTAGTTGCATATAAATTATAAGTTTTTTCAAGTCCTGCCTCTCTGTGTAATAAAGCTTTAGAATAGCCAGGCATTTTTTCAAGATCTAACATTTTAACAGCTTTTGGATATTCAATAATTCCAATAGCTTCCCAGTTACCCGTGGTATCTAAAGGTACATTATATTCAATTAATGTGTCACCAAGAACTCTTCCAGAATAAGTTACATCTCCTCCAAGTAATAACACACATTTAGTTGCAGTTTTACCATATTTTTCATAGTAAGCTTCTCTTCCAGAAATTGAAATAGAACGATCTTTATATTTGGCTGTTTTTCTTGATTGCAAAAGATTAATCATAAAAGCTTTTTTATTAGATTTCTCTTTTAAAATACGTTCAGCTTGTTTTTTTGTTGGAAGTAAATTTGAGTTTCTATTTTCTAAATTTTGCAACTCTTTTCTTGAGTTATTAATTAATTCTAAAAAATATCCAATAGGTCTAAATAATTTTAAAAAATTTATCAATAATCTTGGAGGATTTTTTGGAGCAAGATTAAAAACTTGAATTGCTTCTACATGAACTCTACCTATGTCACTTTTATAAATTTCTTGTAAGTTATTTTTGTTTTTAAATTCAATGATTAATGCATCAGACCAAAAATCTTCTTTTCCAATATTTGTGTATTGACAATCAAACCAATGTAGGATATTTATATTTTCCTTTAAAAAATCATTTTTAATATTTTCTTTTATTGAATTGTCTGTAATTTTTAAAAAAATAAATAATACAATTTTATTCGTATTTTCGATGTCAATTAGTTTTGAAGGATCAGGAAAAATATTTATCAAATTCATGAATTATCTATTCCTTATAAATTTAGTATTTTTATACTAATTACACAAGATTATAAATTTAAATAGTGAGTAGTACAAGAATTAAAATAGTAGAATCATCAATATTATTATTCAATAAAAAGGGATTAGCTAATGTTAGACTTCAGGATATTGCTGAATATAATAATATCAGTCCAGGAAACTTAACTTATCACTTTAAAACTAAAAAAGACTTAATGGATTATATAATTTATTATATGATCAGAAAATTAGTTGAGATTGAAGCCACTCAACGAGAATCCTTAAAACAAATGTCTTTATATAATATTTTAAGAAATAATCTTGTTTTTTTATTTAACTATAGATTTTTTTTTAGAGATATTTTAGAAATTATAAATTTAGTTCCAAACGCTAAATCTGTTTTTAAGGATGTAAATAAATTAAATGAAAAATTTTCAATCGAATACATTAATATTAGTATCAAAAATGGTTATATGAAAAAAGAAGCATTTGATGGTCAGTACAAAATATTTGCTAAAAATAATTGGG
>CBFHJJ010000030.1:0-10189 GCA_965655865.1 Flavobacteriaceae bacterium
GAATCTTCAATTCCGTTCTCATCAATTGATTGAATTAATGCCCCAAAAAGTGCGTTTATGGTAATGATGTTTGTTTTTGTTAATCTTTGTGTTATAATTTTAAGAGAAACATCTGCTCAATGGTACAAACCCTCATATAAATCTCCTTTATACCCTTTTTTACAAATTTTTGGTGTTTTAAGTGGGGTTGTTTTGCTGTTTCTTTTAGGGCTTGTTCCTTTCATTTCTATACTTGTTATTTCTGCTGTTGGTTTTTTTGTATACCTCGCAATTGGCAAGAGGGCCACAAGAACTGGTGTTTTGACCAACTATGGACATGTTCCCGCTTTGTTTTTGTTTTATAAAAAAGACGCTCCTAATAAAAGTTTGGCTTTGCCTGACGAAAAAACCGTGGTCTCAACCTTAGCGTCAGATGCAGGTACAATTGTTCCTTTTCTTGGGAATGAAAAATCTGAAGAAATGTTAACAGAAATGGCTTGTGCGATTAATGCTCAAAGCTTTGTTCAAGCAGTAAACATAACAGAGGTTCCTAATCAAACTTTTTTAGAGGCAATCAATGAGGGTACCCCAAAAATCCTGTCTATTAAAAGAAGGCTTAAAAGACTTGCTGAGGTTAGTAAAAAAGAAATTGTTTTTGAATCTTTGGTTACGCATGAAGTTTCTAATACAGTTGCTTTACTAAGTGGACAAGTGAATTGTGATTGGCTTGTGATGGGTTGGGACGGAAGGGCGCACAACGGTATTTTGGTTCGAAACCCAATTGGGTGGCTATTAACAAATGTTAATTCCAACCTTGCTTTGTTTAAAGACAACGGGGTTAAGAACATTAGTAAAGTTCTAATTGCATTAAGACCGGGCAGAAAAGACAAAAACTTTTTGGCTGTTGCAGACAGAATTTGTTCGTTCTATAATGCTTCTCTTACCCTTTTACATATTGTTCCTCCTTCTTTCTCAAAAGCTTTATCAAAAAAAATGGAAACAAAATCAAAATCCTTGCTTTCAGTTTTAAAAACAAAAACCGAGCTTCGAATTATAGAAAGTGAAGACCCTGTCGATTCTATTTCTTCTATTTCTTCTGAATACGACTTGCTAGTTTTAGGAAGCCCTGAAAAAGACGGATGGATTAACTTATTGTTGGGTGGCGGTAAAGACAAGTTTACAGAAAACTCTGCTTGCTCAGTGCTTAGATTAACTATGAAAAATTAGCTGTGAAAATATATCCTATTGAGGCTGGCAATTTTAAACTTGATGGCGGCGCTATGTTTGGTGTTGTGCCCAAAAGCTTGTGGCAAAAAACGAATCCTTCTGACTCAAATAATATGATTGACATGGCCTCAAGGTGTTTGTTAGTGGAGCAGGGCAACAGACTTATTTTAATTGATACTGGGATGGGAGACAAGCAGTCTGATAAATTTTTTAGCTATTATTTTAGATGGGGTAAATACAGTTTGATTTCTTCAATTAAAGCGGCTGGCTTCTCTTGTGACGATATTACTGATGTGTTTTTTACCCATCTTCACTTTGACCACTGTGGTGGGGGAACGGTTAAAGATGTTGAAAAACCTTTTTACAGGCTATTGTTTAAAAACGCTAAATACTGGAGCTCCAAAACTCATTGGGAGTGGGCAACAAAAAGTCCTAACCCAAGAGAAAAAGCTTCTTTTTTAAAAGAAAATCTCGATCCAATTCAGCTCTCTGGCGCCCTATCTTATGTTTCAGAACATAAAAAAGGGTTTGAGTTTAAAAAAGATTTAGGTTTTGATGTTTTATACGTGAACGGTCACACTGAAAAACAAATGATTCCTAAGTTGACTTACCAAAACAAATCTCTTGTTTTTGCTGCTGATCTTCTGCCTACAGCTGGACATGTTCCGGTTCCTTATGTAATGGGTTATGACGTAAGGCCTTTGGTGTCAATGAGTGAAAAAGAACTTTTCTTAAAAGAAGCTGTTGACAACAACTATTATTTGTTTTTAGAACACGATCCTTATAATCAAATCATCACCTTAAAAAACACAGAAAAAGGTGTAAGAATTGACAAATCTTTTACATTTAACGAACTCTTTAATTAATCTCTATGAAGCCTGTTTTTTCTTTATTCTTTTTTCTACCGCTTGTTTTGTTTTCACAATCTAACTGGCAACAAAAGGCTGACTATAGCATGAATGTTACTGTTGATGTTAAGACGTTTAAGTTTAGTGGTGATCAAGAAATTGTATATACCAATAATTCCCCTGACACAATAAGAAAAGTTTATTATCATCTGTACTTTAACGCCTTTAAACCCGGAAGTCAAATGGATGTTAGGTCTCTTAATATTAGTGACCCTGACAGAAGGGTTAAAGACAGAATAAGCAAGCTTAAAAAAAATGAAGAAGGGGATTTGTCTGTTTTTGAATTAAAACAAGACGGCAAGCCAATCGTGTTTGAAAAACAAGAGACTGTTTTGTTGGCAAGGCTAAACAAAGCATTACTGCCTGGGAAAAAAACAAAATTATCGCTTGTTTTTAATGGGGTTGTTCCTAAACAAATTCGAAGATCTGGGCGAAACAATAAAGATGGGGTTGCTTTGTCAATGACGCAGTGGTTTCCTAAGCTTGCGGAATATGATTTTGAGGGCTGGCACCCTAACCCTTATATTGCAAGAGAGTTCCACGGAGTTTGGGGAGATTACGATGTCAAAATAACTATTGACAAAAACTATATTCTAGGTGGAACCGGATATTTACAAAACTCCAATGAAATTGGGTATGGATATCAGTCTAAAAACAAAACTATTGATCATTCAAAAAAAGAAAACCTTACTTGGCATTTTTATGCTCCAAACGTTCATGATTTTACTTGGGCTGCTGATCCTGATTTTTATCATGACGTAGTCAAAGGGCCAAACGACGTGGACTTGCATTTTTTATATAAAACAAATCTTGAGAATTGGAGAAAATTACAGCCTCACAGTGTGGGGTTAATGGAATATTTTAACGAAAATATTGGAGATTACCCTTGGAAACAATACTCTATAATTCAGGGTGGTGACGGGGGAATGGAATATGCAATGTCTACCTTAATAACTGGCGGAGAACAATATTCTAGACTGCTTGGAACAACTTCTCATGAAATGGCCCACGCTTGGTTTCAGCACATTTTGGCTAATAACGAGGCAAAGCACCCGTGGATGGACGAGGGTTTTGCTTCTTACATTGATGTCTTGGCTGAAAACTCTGTTTTAGGAAAGTCGCCTAAAAACCCTTTCAAAGGATCATATAATAGTTATCGTAGGCTAGCAAATTCCGGTGTTGAACAGCCTCAAACAACCCACTCTGACAGATTTAATTATAATTTTGCGTACAGTGTTTCGGCCTATAGTAAGGGTTCTGTTTTTTTATCCCAGCTTGGTTATATTGTTGGTCAAAAAACATTAAAAAAGATTATTAAAAGGTATTTTAATGAATTTAAATTTAAACATCCTGGCCCTAATGATTTTAAAAGGGTTGCAGAAAAGGTTTCTGACTTAGAGCTTGAGTGGTACTTAAACGACTGGACAAGAACTGCAGAAAAAATTGATTATGCAGTAAATTTCCAAGACGGAAAAATTGTTTTGGAAAGAAAAGGGCTGATCCCTATGCCTATTGAGCTTGTTGTAACTTTTGTTGATAACTCAAAAAAATACTTTTACATTCCTATAGACCTTATGAGGGGTGTTAAAAAAGAGCTAGTCCCGTCATTTGAAACGCTTCCTTCTTGGGGGTGGGCCTCTCCATTTTATTTTATTCCTTTACAAAAAGAAGTGCTTAAAATAGAAATTGATCCATCTGGTCTTTTAGCAGATGTGGATATGTCAAATAATCTTTTTCAGCTCTAAATGTTTCTTTTTAAAAAACAAAACTCTCTTAAAAGTAAAAAAGAAATAGAACTTCTTTTTAAAAAAGGGACGTCTTGTTCTGTAAAGTTTTTAAGAGCTATTTATTTGTCTGGTGACTCTTCTTTAAAGATTGGTGTTTCTGTGCCCAAAAAATTAATTCCTTTAGCTGTTAAAAGAAACCTTATAAAAAGAAAAATAAAAGAACAAATTAAAACGCTTCCTGGTGATCTATTAGAAAATAAAAAGGGTAGTCTTTTTGTTTTATTTCAGGGAAGAAGAGACGTTTCTTCTAAGGAAATTTTAAAATGTGTAAATGATTTGTTTTTAAAGACATTCCATTGAAACATGAGGAATACCGTCCTCTAAATATTCTTCTCCTTTTGCTGTAAAATCATGTTTAGCGTAGAATTTTTTTAAATGAGCTTGTGCTGATATTTTAATTTTTTTATTTCCGTATTCGCTTCTAATTGTTTTTAAAGATTCTTTAACAAGCTCGTCTCCAAGTCCAAAACCTCTTTTTTCTTTTTTTATTATCGCTCTTCCAAAAGAAGTTTCTTTAAAATAATCGCCTTCATTAAATATTCTGGAATACGCTATTAACTCTTTGTTTTCATAGCCTAAAAGATGAATAGCTATTTGATCTTTATTGTCAATATCCTGATAAACACAATCTTGTTCTACAACAAAAACCCCTGATCTAAGTCTTAAAACACTGTAAAGTTCTATTGTAGAAATTTCAGACCACTTTCTTTTAATCCATTTTACTGTCATCTGGGAATCTTGTTTACCCTTGTTAAGTGTCTGCCTCCTTCAAAATCGGTATTTAAAAAAATTTTAACCATTTCTTTAGCTTCTTTTAAACTAACAAATCTTGAGGGGATACTTAAAATATTTGCGTTATTGTGTGTTCTTGAAAGTTCTGCTATTTCTTTATTCCAACATAAGGCAGATCTTATTTTTTGATGTTTGTTTGCCGTCATATTAGCTCCGTTGCCGCTTCCACAAATGATTATTCCAAAGTCAACTTCATTGTTTTCAACCTGTTTAGCCACTGGATGTATGTGATCTGGATAATCCACACTATTATTACTGTCTGTACCATGATTATTTACATTGTGGTTCTCGTTTAACAACATTTTTTTTATTTCCTGTTTATATTCTGTTCCTGCGTGGTCGTTTCCAATAGCTATGTTCATAATTAGTTAATTAGTTGTTCACTTAATTTTAAAACATCTTTATAAATGCTGTTTCTTAAATTTAAATATCTTTTATTATTATTTATCTTACTTTAATAAACATTCTTTTTATAATTATTAACAATTGATTTGTTTATACTTATAAACATTTTTATAATTAACATATGTTTATATCCTTTTCTTTGTCTTCTTAAAAATTAATTAAGATTATGAATAACATGTTGATTACTGTTGTTGTTTTTTATTATTATTTAATTTATTGTATAAATTAACAAGCTATAATAATAACCAAATATTATTTAAATTCTATTTATTATAATTATATAAATGTTAACTATTATTTAATTTTTGAAAATTATTTAAGATTATATTTGATTAACAATGTCTAAGAAAAAAACAAGCTCTTATAATGCTTCCATAATTAATATTTTTCAAAATATTTCAAAGAAAAATAAATTAAATTTTAGACAAATTAAAAGCAGATTAAAAGAAAAAAATATCATACTTATTAAAAAGTCTTTAGAATCTTTAGAAAAGCAAGGTGTTTTAAACCAAGTTAGCCCTGGAAGTTATATTTTGAATAATAAAAAAACAGTTTCAGGAATTTTAGATAAGACAAAAAAAGGTTCAGGTTATTTAATAGTAGAACACCAAGAAAAAGATTTTTTCATCTCTGAAAAAAATATAAAAAAAGCTTTAAACGGAGACACAGTTGAATGTGTAAAAATAACAAATAGAGAAGTTGAAGTAATTAAAATAATTAAAAGAAAAAAACAAAGATATGTCGGTGTAGTTTTTTCAGAAAACAATCAAAAATTTATTGATTATAATTCAAATAAAGACAATGTGGTTTTTATTTGTAATGACAGTAGTATAAAAAACGATGATATTGTTGTTTTTGAAATAAAAAATTGGGAACAAAAACTTCCCAAAGCAACTGTTTTAAAAACTTTAGGAGAAAAAGGAAAAGTAAATAACGAAATTCATGCAATTTTAGAAGAATTTGAACTACCATACGAGTTTAATGAAAATCTTATAAAAGAAGCAGAACTATTAAAAAGCCTTCAAAATAATAAAGAAGATCTAAAAAGAAAATGTTTTAGAAATATAACAACCTTTACTATTGATCCAGCAGATGCCAAAGATTTTGATGATGCTATTTCTGTAAATAAAATTAATAATGAAACTTTTGAAATAGGAGTTCATATTGCAGATGTTTCACATTTTTTAAAAGAAAAGACAAATTTAGATAAAGAAGCCGAAAAAAGAGCAACTTCAGTTTATTTAGTAGACAGGGTTGTTCCTATGCTCCCTGAAGAAATTTCAAACAACCTGTGTTCTTTAAATCCAAGAGAAAACAAGTATGCTTTTTCTGCAGTTTTTACTTTTAAAAATAATACTATCATAAAGGAATGGTTTGGTAAAACATTAATTAATTCAAACGAAAGACTTTCTTACAAAGAAGCACAATATGTAATAGATAATAAAAAAGGAATCATTCCTTCAACTATTTCTCTTGATAGAAAAACAAAACAAATAAACAAAAAAGTAGAAGAAGGAATATATGTAATAAATAACCTTGCAAAAAAACTTAGAAAAGAAAGACACGAAAAAGGATCTATTTCGTTTAATAAAAAAGAAGTAAAATTTATTTTAAACAACGAAAAAGAACCTATCAAAACAACAATAAAAGAATCATTATCTGCAAATAAATTAATTGAAGAATTCATGTTGTTGGCAAATAAAAAAGTAGCTAACCTCTTTATTAAACATAAAAACGGATTATTCAGAATTCACGATTATCCAGATGATCAAAAACTAATTACACTTGAAAGAATAATAAAAAAATTAGGATATAAACAAAACTTGCGCAACCCAAAAAACATTAATAATCAGCTAAACTTATTACTCAAACAAACTCAGAACTCACCAGAAAAAAACCTAATTGACACATTAGTTATAAGAAGCATGAGTAAGGCTAAATATTCAACAAAAAATATTGGACATTTTGGTTTATCTTTTGAAAAATATACACATTTTACATCTCCAATTAGAAGATATCCTGACGTGCTGGTTCATAGAGAATTAGAAAGAATACTTTTAAATAATAAAAGAAATCAAAATTTAGAAAAACTATGTATGCACTGTTCTTCTAGAGAAGAAATAGCTACAAAAGCAGAAAGAGCGTCTATTAAATTTATGCAGGTTAAATACATGTCTAAAAACATAAACAAAACCTTTGAAGGTGTTATTTCAGGAATAACAGAAAGAGGAATTTTTGTTGAAGCAGTAGAAAATAAATGTGAAGGATTTATTAGAATAAAAGATGTTCCAGGAGACTATTTTAATTTTTTAGAGAAAGAGATGTTGCTTTTAGGAAGACACACTAAAGAAGAATATAGACTAGGAGATAAAGTTTTAATAAAAGTATTAGCAGTAAACCAGTCTAAAAAGCAAATTGATTTTTCATTGATAGAAAAAATGTAATTTTAATAATTAATTTTAATTAAATGAAAAAAATACTTTTTTTATTAATCACTCAGATAGTTTTTTCGCAAATTGAAAAAAATATTGGTGATTTTCAAGAACTTAAGGTTTTAGATGGAATTAATGTGGTTTTAGAAAAGTCTTCGGAAAACAACTTAAAAATCACAGGTGATAACACAGAAAATGTGGTGGTTATTAACAAATCAGGTACGTTAATTTTAAGAATGCAGCTTGTTAAAAAACTAAAAGGTCAAAATACAGTCATAAAACTCAAACATAAAAGCAGAATTTTTTTAATAGAAGCAAAGCAAGCAGCAACGGTTATTTCTAAAGACACGTTAATGCAATCAACAATGTATTTAAAATCTGCCTCAGGTGGACAAATTGAACTTAATTTACAAACAGAAAAAGCCACAGCCTCTGCCAACAGTGGAGGTGTTATAAACGTCAAAGGAACAACCTTTTCTTTTGAAGCTGTAGCTAAAAGCGGAGGCGTTATAAAAGCAAACGAGTTTTTATCAAGCCAAACAGAAGCAGCTGTTTCCTCAGGAGGTTCGTGTAAAGCAAACGCCAGAGACATTTTTGAAGCAAAAGCCTCACTTGGAGGGGCTATAAGCGTTTACGGAAGCCCAAAAACACTTAATCAAACAATATCGCTTGGAGGAAACATAACAGAAATAAAAAAATAATGACAGATTTTCTACCTGCAATTTTTTTAGGAATTATACTTGCTTTTACTGTAGGCCCTGTTTTTTTTACTATTCTTGAAATAAGTGTTAGCAAAGGCTTTAAGGCTGCTGTTTTTTTTAATATTGGAGTTGTGTTTTCTGAAATTGTTTTTTTTGCAATAGCATACGCAAGCACAAGCAGTTTGTTAGAGTCAATACAAGAAAACCCTTCATGGAAAATTCTAGGAGGAGTTTTGTTATCTTTTTATGCAGGAATTACCCTGTTGGGCATGTATCAAAATAAAGCAGACGAAGGGCAATACAGTTTTGACCCCGGTTCTGAATCTCCAAACTTAATTAAGAATATGGTCAGAGGTTTTTTACTGAACATAATTAATTTTGCTGTCCTGGTTTTTTGGATATTAATTGTAGCAAATTATGGGCCCGGTTTTCAGGACACAGAATATAAAATGTTTTTGTTTTTTTTAACAATAGTAGGCACATATTTTTTAATTGATTTAGGAAAAATATATTTAGCCCAACAACTAAAAAGCAGTCTTACAAGGTCGGTGGTAACAAAAATCAAAATAGCGGTAAACAGTGTAATCCTAATTATAGGAATCGTATTAATTTTCAAAGGCCTTTTAGAATAAAAAAACCCCATCTTTATAAAGAAAGGGTTTTTTGAGGCACCGAGCGGATTCGAACCGCTGTACAAGCTTTTGCAGAGCTCTGCCTAGCCACTCGGCCACAGTGCCAGTAAAAGCGCAAAAATACACAATTTTAAAATTTAGAATCTCTTTTTTGTTTTAATTTTATAGAGACCCCTTCAACATCTCCATTTATAGGGGGACAAAGCTTAGTTATAGATACAATAGACTTTGTAACACGAGGCTCTTTTTTAAAAATTTCATTATTTATTCTTTCAGCCACAGTTTCCAATAGTTTTGAAGGTTTAGACATTTCGCTTTTTATTATGTGGTTTAACAAAACATAATCAACTGTGTCAATTAATTCGTCTGATTGAGCGCTTTTTTTCAAAGAGGCCCAAACTTTAAGATTTACAAGATAATCACTTCCAATAACACTTTCTTCTTTTAGGCAGCCATGAAATGAATAGCAGCGCACGTTTTTAAGTATAATTTTTCCCATATCAACAAAGATAGTTTAAACAAAGAAAAAGAGGAGGGAATTATTTAACTTTGCTTTTTTTATTAAGTGAAAGAATCTAAAAACTTTATCGAAAATATAATTGACGAAGACCTTGCGTCAGGACTCGACCAGTCTTTACTTAAGTTTAGGTTTCCGCCAGAGCCAAACGGATTTTTACACATTGGTCATGTGAAGGCAATTTGTGTAAATTTTAGTTTAGCAAAAAAATATAAGGCACCTGTTGTTTTGCGTTTCGACGATACAAACCCTGTAAAAGAAGAGCAACAATATATTGACGCTATAAAAAACGACATTTCTTGGCTGGGTTTTAAATGGGATGAAGAAAGATTTGCGTCAGATTATTTTGAACAGCTTTTCAGCTGGGCTTTAGAACTGATAAAAAACGGAAAAGCTTACGTAGACTCCCAGTCTTCTACAGTAATGGCTGAACAAAAAGGAACACCTACAAGCCCAGGTGTGAACAGCGCATTTAGAGACAGGCCTATTGAAGAAAACATAAAACTGTTTAATGAAATGAGACAGGGCGTTTATGATGAAGGAAAACATGTGCTTCGCGCAAAAATAAGCATGAATGCAAACAACATGCTTTTAAGAGACCCTGTAATTTATCGTGTAATCAAAAAAGAACATCCAAGAACAGGTTCTAGTTGGGTTGTTTATCCGTTATACGATTGGGCTCACGGCGAATCTGATTACATAGAACAAATTTCACACTCTTTATGTACTTTAGAGTTTAAGCCTCATAGAGAATTATACAACTGGTTCTTAAAACAAATAGCCGAGCCTAACAGATTAAAACCAAAACA
>CBFHJJ010000031.1:0-10108 GCA_965655865.1 Flavobacteriaceae bacterium
TTTTTATTTGTATTCACCCGACATTTTAGTTTCAGAGCTTAAGAAAAAATATACCAATCAACATTCAAAATTTGTTGAAATTGAGGGAATGAATGTTCATTACAGGGATGAGGGAAAAGGTCAAGTTATTGTTTTGTTACACGGGACAGGGGCTTCATTACACACATGGGACAATTGGACTGAGGAATTAAAAAAATCATTTAGAGTTGTTAGGTTAGACTTGCCTGCTTACGGCCTAACTGGCCCACACCCAGAAAATAAATATTCACTCCCAGACTACTCTAATTTTTTAAATTCTTTTGTTGATTCTATTGGAGTTGATAATTTCATTCTTTCAGGTAATTCACTTGGAGGTGCAATTGCATGGTACTATACTACCGAACATCAAAACAAGGTAAAATTATTGAGTTTACTAGATCCTGGAGGGTTTTATAATAAAGAGAAGCAAAGCCCATTGGTTTTTAGATTAGCCAGAGCTCCAGGAATTAATAAAATTCTTCGTTACGTAACTCCTAGATTTTTTATTAAAAACACTTTAAAAGAAGTGTATTATGATAAAACTAAGCTAACAGACAAAAAAATAGATACATACAGAGACCTGATTTTAAGAGAAAATAACAGGGAATCGTTTATTAATCGGACAAGTTCTTCGCCAGTAGATTATACCCAAAGATTAAAATTAATAACTATTCCAACGCAAATTTTGTGGGGAAACGAAGATGAATGGATTTCTGTTGACAATGCAAAATTATTTAGTGAAGCATTGCCTAATAACAGAGTAGATATAATGAAAGAAACAGGTCACCTTCCAATGGAAGAAAGACCCTACGAAAGCCTGGAGCTGTTGTTGAATTTTATAAACGAGAATTAATGACTTTATCGAATTCTATTTTTACTTTTTTTAAAGAACTTAAAGCTAATAATAATAGAGAATGGTTTTTAAAAAACAAACCAATATTTAAACAGCACGAAGCTCAAGTAAAAACTTTTGGAGAAGAATTAAAAAACAGACTAAATGAGTTTGACAGTATTGATAGATTTAAATTATTTAGAATATACAGAGACGTTCGCTTTTCTAAAGACAAAACACCTTTTAAGACCCATTTTGGACTTACCTGGCACAGAACTAAACCATTATACAGAGGAGGGTATTACTTACACATATCACCAGGAAAAAATTTTTTAGCATGCGGATTTTGGGATCCAAATCCTAGTGATTTAAAACGGATAAGACAGGAACTAGATTACGACGCTAAGGAATTTAGAGATATAATAAATGCTAAGGAATTTTCTTCTGCTTGGGGAGTTTTGGAGGGTAGTGAGTTAAAAACTGCACCACGAAATTTTGATAAAAACCATCCAGATATTGATTTAATACGCAAAAAACAATATATTTTTTCTATAAACTTTTCTGAAAAAGAAATTACTGAACCGGGATTTATTAATAGAGTAGAAGATGCCTTGAAAAAAGTTAAGCCCTTCACTAATTACATGTCCGATGTATTAACAACAGATGAAAATGGAGAATCTCTATTATAGTTTTTTAAATAGATTGTTTAGGCCATAAAAAAACCATATTGCAACTCCAGCCCACCAAACTTTAAAGAACCAGTCGTTCTTTGTTGTCCCATTTAATTCAAGCCATTCAAAAACTACTCCTTCAATAAATATGTCAAAGACAAATAAACCAACAAATCCTAAAATCCAAAGTATAAAAAAACTATAAAGTTTCATTTTTTAAAAATAATAATTCTTAAAAAATTCATTAAACAATGATGAATTAATTCTTTGTGACTGTTAGTTTTACTGCTTTACACATTACTCTACAGTAACGGATTTAGCTAAGTTTCTAGGCTGATCAATATCACATCCTTTTTTATTTGCAATGTGATAAGATAGAAGTTGCAAAGGAATATTAGCTAAAATTGGAGCAATAAGTTCGTCACAATCTGGTATTTCAATAATGTGATCAGCTAATTGTTCAATCTCTTTATCGCCCTCAGAAACAACTGCTATAATTTGTCCCCCACGAGCTTTAATTTCCATTATGTTACTAACAACCTTATGATAATTTCCTTTTTTAGTTGCAATTACAACTACCGGCATGTTTTCATCAATAAGTGCAATAGGACCGTGCTTCATTTCTGCTGCCGGATAGCCTTCCGCATGAATGTAAGATATTTCTTTAAGTTTTAAAGCCCCCTCAAGAGCAATTGGGAAATGATATCCTCTACCTAAATATAGAAAGTTTGCAGCTTCTAAATAATTTTCAGAAATACTCTCAATTAATGAATTAGATTTTAAAACCCTTTCAATAGTTTTTGGCAATTCATAAAGTTCATTAAGAACTCTATCATAACGATCTTTATCAATTGTCCCAAGTTTTTCACCCAAAGCAAGACCCATAAGTAGTAGTAAACTTATTTGGCAACTAAATGCTTTTGTTGAGGCTACTCCGATTTCAGAACCTGCATGTGTATATACACCAGTATGGGTTTCTCTTGCAATTGAAGACCCAACTACGTTACAAATCCCATATAAAAAAGCACCCTTTTCTTTGGCCATTTTTATAGCAGCAAGTGTATCAGCGGTTTCTCCAGATTGTGATATTGGGATAACTATATCACCTTTATTAATAACAGGATTTCTGTATCTAAACTCAGAAGCATATTCAACTTCAACCGGAATCCTTAATAATTCTTCAAAAAAGTATTCTCCTAATAGACTTGAATGCCAAGAAGTTCCACATGAAATAAAAATAATTCTGTTAGCAGAAGTAAAATCTTTATAGTGTCTTTTTAGTGATGAGATAGATATTTTTTCTTCAGGGGATATTAACCTTCCTCTAAAAGTATCTGTAATTGATTGAGGTTGTTCAAAAATCTCTTTTAACATAAAATGATCGTAACCACCCTTTTCTACGTCTTCAATATCTTGTTTTAACTCTTGAATGTATGGATCAATTACTGAGTCTTTTTTTATTTCTCTTAAAGTAAGCCCTTTCTTTAAGTTTACAATCACCATCTCATTATCATTTAAGTAAACACATCGTTTAGTAAACTCTAGAAACGGAGTTGCGTCTGATCCAAAATAATATTCAGATTCTCCAACTCCAATAGCTAACGGACTACCTAGTCTTGCTCCAACAAGCTCTTTTGGATTTGTTGAGTCAAAAGCAACAATAGCATATGCCCCAACAACTTGTTTTAATGCATAATAAACAGCCTTTCCTAGTTTAACTTTTTTTGATTTTTTGATATCCTCAATCAGATTAACTAACACTTCAGAATCGGTGTCTGAACTAAATGTATATCCTTTTTTTAAAAGAATTTTTTTTATGGAATCGTAATTTTCAATAATACCATTGTGAACTAAAGAAATTTCACCTGAATTTGAAACGTGAGGATGTGAGTTAACTTGATTTGGAGGTCCATGAGTTGCCCACCTGGTGTGACCAATTCCAATTGTTCCCTTCTTGTCTTTTTCATTGCTGAAAAGGTTTTCAAGCGCAGACACTTTCCCTTTACTTTTTTTAACTAGCAATTCGTTATTATATATCATTAATCCGGACGAATCATAACCTCTATATTCTAATTTTTTTAGTCCATTAATTAAAATATCGTAGACAGGTTTTTCGCCAATATATCCTACTATTCCGCACATTAGTTTCTAATTATCATTTGAATTTCATTTTTTTCAAACCCAATTTTTTTATAAAATTCAGAGTTTTTTTCAGAGGAATTTAGAACAGTTTTATCACAATTTTTTTCAGAAGCGATTACAATTAGTTTTTCAACAAGTTTTTTGCCAATTCCTTTTCCCCTGTAATTTTCATTAACAGCTACATCTTCAATGAGACCTAGTGTTCTAGTAAGTTTTTTAATTACATGTAACGAAGCAACTCCAGTAACAGTATCATTATCAACTGAAACAATAGTAATTGAAGAGGGATCTGAAAGATAAGATGTATTGATTTGCTTATCAAAATTATTGCTGAACGACCTTTTCCAAATTTCTATAACTTGACTAAAATCAGTATTTTCTAACTCTCTTATTTTCATAAAAAAAGCGAAAATAAGAATTTTATCGATAAAAAATTGTTATTTATCTAAAAATAGAGTCAGTTAATCGACAACGTCCATTTGCTTGATATATAGATTCACAGTAAGCGCTATGTCATCAAGGATTAATTTATCACCTAAGTTTTCAAAAAAGCTTCCTGAACCGTATTGAACATTGTATTTACTTCTGTCAAAAACTAAATTTGAAACAAATCCACCGGCTTGACTTACTAAATCAAATTGAATAGGATGAGTAATTTCTTTAATCGTAAGAGAACCATCTACTAAATAACCTGTTTTAGTTCTTTTCGAAGACAGTATTGTAAGTTTAGATTTTTTGTGCTTTTTGACTGAGAAAAAATCATCAGATTTTAAATGACCCTCTAATCTTTGTTTATTAGAACCTGTTAAATCCTCTACATTTAATGAATTCATGTCAACTATAAAATAACCACTACAAAGAACAGGGATTCCCTTATTATCTTGTTCACAAAAGATTAATTCGCCCTTTTCAAAAGTTAAAGAACCATAATGCTGGCTTCCAGTAATTTTTTCTCCAACCCATTTTAAAGAGCTGCTTTCAGTATCTATCATCACAGTCGCCTTTTTATCATTTTGGGCTGATAAAGACGAAAACACAAGGCATAATAGTAATATTAATGTATTTAAAAATTTCATGTATTATATGTTTGTTATAATTAAACAGTTTGTGGGGAACTAACTTCCTCTTCCAGTTTTTCTAACACCACCAGATTTGGCGTTACTAGATTTGTTTTTAAAGTTTTGTTTAACTCCTTTTTTGTTTGGAGCTTGTTTTTCCATTCTATTTCCAAAAAATTTACTTCCCATGGTTTTAATTTTTAAATGTTTATTTCAAATATTATGCCAATAATTGTTCAAAAAATCCTCCGATTTCTTTTTCTTTATCAACAAAGTGGATTTCTAAAATCCAGTTTTTTTTCTCACCTTTTTTATTCAAATCAAACATATTAGAATGATTTTCAGGGTGAATGTAATTAGTTTTGTCTTCTTTTTCAAGTTTTTCATGAGGATATTGTCCTATTATATGGCCTGCAATTTCTCCACCAAACTCCCATCCGTATTTTTTAGCTAACTCATTACAGTAATTATATAATTGTGCCCCAGTTATTTTTGTCTTGGAATTAAAATGTTTTTTACCCTCATGCCAAGCCTTTTCAATATCATCCTTTAATTTTTTTTTCAAAGGGTTGTTTCCAACAACATAAGTTCTTCCAAAATCTGCTTCCCATTCTTCGAATATGGGACCAAAATCTAGAAATAATATATCATCTTTTTTTAAAATTAAATTTTCTGGATTTTCATTGTAAGGAAATAAGGTGTTTTTACCGCACCTTACTATTCTTTTATGCCAGTATTTTTTTATACCAAACATGTTAAATGCTAATTCGAAAATCAATTCATTTATTTTGTTTTCAGAATTTCCAGCAACAAGAATATTTTTATTTTCTATTTCGTTAAATAATTGTTGAGCCTTTTGTTCTGCCTCAACTAAATTTTTCAGCGTTAAATCCATTAATTAAATATAACTAAATTGTATTATCAATTTTATACTAAATTTTATGAAAAAAGTAATTTTTCTACTTCTATTTTTTGTCAATTTAAATGCTCAAAATTCAATTTTAAATATTGGTCACCGTGGTGCAAAAGGTCATGTAGCCGAAAATACAATTGCTTCAATTAAAAAGGCTATTGAGTTAGGCGCTGACGGGATTGAGATTGATGTTTTTCGTTGTTTAACTGGTGAAATAGTTGTGTTCCATGATAAAACCTTAGATATGTTAAGTAACGGCACAGGCTATATTGAAGAAAAATCTCTTTCAGAATTAAAAGAGTTAAATATTTTAGAATCTAGTTATTCAATTCCAACTCTTGAAGAAGTTATCAAATCGATCGGCAAAGAAGTGTTTTTAAATATCGAACTAAAAGGATCTAATACTTCAAAAGGATCTTTAGAGACGGTTTACAAACATGTTAAAACAGGTAAAATTAATATGTCAAATATTTTGTTTTCAAGCTTTAATTGGGAGGAATTATCAGAATTAAGAAACTTAGATAGTGATGTAAAAATAGCACTTATTACAGGAGAAGATCCGCTGAAAGCAATCTCCACTGCTTTAACTTTAAATGCTATTGCAATTAATCCAAATCATAAGAAATTAAATCAGGAAAATGTTGAAAAAATATTTAGTTCAGGACTTAAAATATATACTTGGACAGTAAATAATAAATTGGATATAATTAAAGTTAAAGACTTAAAAGTTAACGGTATAATTACAGATTTTCCAGAGAGGATTTAACTTCAATTTTAAATAAACTTGATAATAACATAATAGGCTGCCACTTTTTTAACTTATTACAATAAATTCTGTGACTTGTGCTTTTTGGTTCCATAAGCTTACCACTAACCGCATTATCAATTATGTCTTGTTTAGAGTATTTTTCTGTTTCACTAGTAATGATACTTTTTGAAAAATAATCAATTTTAGTAACTGGAATTTTTTTAAAGCCAAGTTTTTTAAGTGTAAAATACCTGTGATGGCCATCAATTATAACCATTGTTTTAGAACAACATAAAATAGAAGAGATTATAATATAATCGTCAAACGATTTTAAAAAATTGGTTAGTGTTGACGAATTTTTTTTAATTGTTTTCTCATGGGGGAAAAGTAGATTAGTATCTACAAGCTCTAGACTTTTGATTATTGTGTTATCAAAATCTATTGAATACATTTTAGTAATAAGTAAAATAAGCTACGGCAACTGCGATTATCACAAGAGAAACAATAGCAAATGTCATTACTCCGTAAACGTTATTTGAGATTAGAAAATCAAATTTATTTTTCATAAAATTTTTTTGTAAAAGTACTAAATATCTTTTAACGCTTGTTTTAAATCGTCAATAATATCATTGGCATTCTCAATACCTACACTCAGTCTAATTAGACCTTTATTAATTCCTATTTCTTCTTTTATATCGTCAGGAACATCTGCATGAGTCATTGAGTGAGGATGTTGAGCTAAACTTTCATTACTACCAAGACTAACAGCTAGTTTTATAAGCTTTAGTTTATTTAAAACATTAAACGCTTCTTTTTCACCTCCAAAAACTTCAAAACTTATCATTGCTCCAGCTCCATTGCACTGTCTTTTGAAAATTTCATTTTGTGTTTTCCCCATAGATTCAATCCCAGGAAATGAAACAGTTTTTACGGTTTTATGTTTTAATAAAAACTCAACAACTTTTTCTGCATTTTCGCCTTGTTTAGACATTCTTAAATGTAAGGTTTCAAGACTTCTCGTTAAAAGCCAAGCAGTGTAGGGCGCAATCATACTCCCTAAAAAAGTTCTAAGTGTTTTAATTGGTGTAATAGCCTCTTCTTTTCCCATGACACATCCTGCAATTACATCACTATGTCCATTTAAAAACTTTGTCGCAGAATAGCAGACAACATCCACCCCAAAATCTAATGGTTTTTGCCATATTGGACCTAAATAAGTATTATCCATTACAAGCATTACATCATCATTTTTAGGTTCCGAAGAAATAATTGATTTAAGATTGTTTAATTCCTCTAAATCAAATAACGAGTTGGTCGGATTAGCAGGAGATTCAAAATAAATCATTTTCACTGGCCCAGAAAACTCCTTAGATTTAAGTTTTATTAGAATTTCTTCGTTTTTAGTGGCAGAAGAAAATGGTAAAACTTTGACCCCCAAATCTTTTAGAAAATGCGTTATAAAATGGTGAGTTCCCCCGTAAACCGGATTACCATAAATTAAAACATCTCCAGGTTTTAGATAGGTAAGCATTGTAGTTGATATAGCACTCATACCACTTTCAAATGCCGCTGAAGATTCGCTTCCCTCAAGTATCGCAAGTCTTTCTTCAAGAATTTGCATATTTGGATTGTTAAGTCTTGAATAAATTAGACCTATTTCTTCTTTTACGTTTAGTTCAGATTTTCCATAAGCAACCTCGAAAAAACGCTTCCCTTCTTCTGCTGTTTTGAATACGAAAGTTGAGGTTTGAAAAATAGGAGGTTTTACAGAGCCTTCACTCCATTCAGGAGTGTAGCCATAGCTCATCATGTGAGATTCTTTGTGCACCTTTTTTTTACTAAGTTAATTATAATCTTTTGGAAATTTTATTAAACTTAATTTCATTTAAATCAGTAATGACAATATTAGCGTTATCGTAATTTTGATTCTTTGAATTAAAGCTATTGTATCCCACGCAATATATTCCTGCAGATTTAGCCGCTACGATTCCGTTTGTAGAATCTTCAATAACAATACATTCTTCTTTACTGTGTCCTGTAAGCTTAGCTGCTTTTACAAATATCTCAGGGTTTGGTTTAGATTCTTTGAGATCAGCGCCGCTTATTTTTGATTTAAAATATTTATTTAAATCAAATTTCTCAAAAACCCTGTCAATATTTGTCATTGACGCTGAAGATGCCAAAACTAGAGTTATTTTATTGTCGAAATAATCCTGAATTAATTCTAATGCTCCATCAATCATTTGAAAAGAGGTGTCATTATCAAAAATAACTTTAAAGTGTTTTCTCTTAGATTGAACTAATAAGTTAGGATCATCATTTAAATTAAATATTTCGCATAATTGTTTGCAGATAGAATGTGTCGATTGACCAGTAAAAGACTCGTACAAACTGTTTGAAACCTCCAATTTAAATTCTTTAAACATATTTTTGTAAGCTAAATGATGTAAGGGCTCACTATTTACAATTACACCATCCATATCAAATATTACAGCTTTCAACATATTTTAAAGAAAATTTATTGATTAAATTAAAATTACAATAAAAAAAGGGGAGCCTGTTAGAAGCTCCCCCTTAATTTGTTTTAAAGTTAGATTATTCAAATGACGAGTAATCTGTATTTGGGAATAAAGGAGTTAATCCTTTTTCTCCTCCAACACAAAGCGCAACTACTTGTTGTGCCAGTTTGCTTTCATCCTCATTAAACCTCCAGTCGAGATACTTTTGATAGTGATCGTAAGATGCCCAGTTTCCATAAACATAATAAGTGTTAGTGTCATCATTAAAAAAAGCTTCTAATGACAAACAACCATCATAATCCTTTGTGGTTTGTAATCCGTCAGCTGTATTTAGCAAATCAATCATAGCTTGTTTTTTTCCAGGCTTAACTTTTAGCTTTACCAACACAGGCGTCTTTGGCCCAACTGCTTGCATCATCCCTCCAATATCAAAAAAATCACCTTGCGTGATTACCTTTCCTTCATCATCGAAATTAAAATACCAGTATCCTTTTAAATTAACTTCTTTTCCAGTGATGGAGTTTTTACCAGTCCAGGCACCATAAGTTCTAACGCTTCCATCTAGAACACCCTCTGGACTAGATCCAGGAAGCCAAACGTTAGCAGTGTATAAAATATCTTCATAACCATCATGATAACCTTTCATCATAGTTGCATAAGTATCGTAATTTCCTGACTCAGAATTATACATTGGAGTTATAAGCTCCATGTCCTTACTAAGTAGAGCCAATTGTCCTTCTAGATCTTCTTCACCATGAAGTTCAAATAATTTTTGAGCTGTAGCTAAATTTGCTTCATATTTTGGATTTGTGTTACAGCTAACAAATAGTGCTGCAACAAAAAAAAGTGATAATAATTTTTTCATATAATATAATTTTGCGGTTAGTAAATTAAATTTAGTAAAAAATTCTTTAACGAATGTTTTTTTATAAAAAATATTACAAGTTATTTAAGAAAGAATCTAACTCGTTTTTTTTTAGTGATATAAGTCCTGATTTTGGTAATCTATAAATTAATTTTTTCCAATTAGTATTTTCTTTAAAGACTCTTTTTAAAATTGGCTTAGCGGCTTCTTTTTTACCATTATTTAAGAGGGCTATCGCTTTCCAAAAACTCATTTCATGATTCTTAGGAAATAACTTTTGAGCTTTCTCGTATTCACTCAAAGCTTTTTTCATATCATTTTCTTCTATTGCCAAATCTCCTT
>CBFHJJ010000032.1:0-9233 GCA_965655865.1 Flavobacteriaceae bacterium
AAATCTGAAAGTCAGTCTAGAAAAGAGTTTTTTAAAGAAAAGTCAATTGAAATTTATCCAGATACAACATCTTGGATTAAGGATTTTTCTTACAGTTATAACGAGCCAATGCATAATGATTATTTTTGGCATGATGCTTATTCAGATTATCCAGTTGTTGGGGTTTCATGGGAGCAAGCAAAGGCTTTTGCCCATTGGAGAACAATGTATAAAAATAAGTATCAAAAATTAAAATCAAAAAATGGTCAAAGAGTAGCCTCGTTCAGACTTCCTAGTGAAGCGGAATGGGAATATGCTGCTAGAGGAGGTATTGAATCTGGAACTTATCCATGGGGAGGTCCTTACACTACTGATGCTGAAGGTTGTTTTTTAGCTAACTTTAAACCCAACAGAGGTGATTATGCAGCTGATAATGCTTTGTACACAGTCGAAGCAAAATCTTATTGGCCAAATGATTTTGGTCTTTACAATATGGCAGGAAACGTATCTGAGTGGACGGAATCATCCTATGATAAAGGCTCCTATACATTTGATTCAGGTTTGAATCCTAATATTTCAGATTCTACTAATTTAAGAAAAGTAACTAGGGGTGGTTCATGGAAAGATGTTTCATATTTTTTGAGGGTAAGTTCAAGAGATTACGAATATAAAGACCAAAAGAGATCCTACATTGGTTTTAGAACTGTTCAAGATTACCTAGGAGAAGATATAGGAACTGATAAAAATCAAAATAAAATATTTTAAACCATCTCTATTAATGGTGGTCTAATTTTTGTGATACAATTATAAAATTAAAATTATGGCAATTAAAAGAAGAAAGTTTTTACCTGAAAATGTTATAGAACTATTATTTGGTGTAGGTGCGTCTATTGTAATTATAGGTGCTTTATTGAAAATAACGCATAGTGATTTTATTTTCACAGGAAATCAATGGTTAACTGTTGGACTTGTAGTTGAAGCTATAATTTTTTCTATTTCAGGTATTCAAGGCTATATGACAGGAGATTCATCTATTGAAGATGCAGGCCTTCAAACAATAGAGGCAGAAACTCAATCCTTACAACAAGCAGTTGATCAAACCGTTAGTGGATTAAGTTCATTGAACAAAAATTTAAGTGCCGCAACAGCTGCAACGGAATCTTTTAATGTTCCAAAAGACATTAATGAAAATTTAAATAGTTATAATGATAATCTTTCTTCTGCAGCTTCTAAACTTATTAGTATAAATGAGTTGTATGATTCATTAAATAAATCATTAAGTGAGGTAAATTCTTCAACTTCCTCAATGAATATTCCTGAAGGTTTAGGTGAAGAATTAAATAAAATGAAGGCAACTATTAACGAGCTTAATGCTAAGTATTCTTCAATGCTTGAAGGTATGAATAAATAATATATGGCTGGAAAAACATCTACTAGACAGAAAATGATAAACCTTTTATATCTAGTGTTTATTGCTATGTTAGCTTTAAATATTAGTAAAGAGGTTTTAGCAACCCTTGGTATTTTAAATAATGATTTAGAGTCCTCAATTGTTGAATTAGAGTCATCTTCAAAAGTAAATTACGATCAGATAAGCTCAAATTCTGACAATTTAGATTACAAAATTGCTGCAGAGATGGTTGGAGAAATGAAAAATGTTTCTGATGACTTTTACGACTTTGTCCAAAATATTAAAGATTCTCTAATAAGTTCTGATAAAAACAATTATTTAAAAGAGGTTAGCGTAAAATCTAATAGAGATTCTATTATTGTAATGACCGATTATCAAATAATGGATAAATCTCAAACTCTTGATGACTATTTTTTTGTTGGTGATTTATACACAGAAAAAGGAGATTTATTTTTAGATAAGTTTATTAATTTTCCTTTTTCAATTAATGAAACTTTAGATCAAATAGCTGACAGAGAACTAAATTCTGATAAGGAAACAAAAATAAATTATGATTTTAGTTCAATTAAAGATGATTTATCAAATAGATTCAATTATTCTGAAAAAGTTGTTACAAGTGAAGGAACAGAATCACCATTTTTAAATTATAATTTTCAAGGCTTCCCAATGATTGCCTCAATTTCAAAACTAACTAAGATTCAGTCTGACATAAGGTATATTGAAAATAAAGTACTAACGCAAATACTAAATGCTGTTCAGAATAAAGGACTTAATTTTAATACTTTTCAAACTCTTTTAGAAACTACTAAACCTGTCTACTATACAACTGATGTTATTGATGCGGCAGTAGTAATGGGTAAAAAAGATGAAAGTTTCAAGCCAGACGGAGTAGACTTATTTGTTAATGGAAAATCTTTACGTTCCAGTGAATATAAGATCGAGAGTGGAAAAGTAGTTTTAAATAAAAGATTGTCGTCACCTGGAACTTACGAGCTAACAGGAACAATTACTAAAAGAAATGCTGATAGTCAAGAACTGGTATCTATACCTGTAAACCAAAGTATTGTCGTTATTAAAGAACCTAACTCAGCAGTAGTTTCTGCTGATAACATGAAAGTTTTTTACAGAGGATTAAGAAATCCTTCCTCAATATCTATTCCAGGTGTAGCTGAAAGTTCTATAAGACCATCTAGTAATAATGGTGAATTTATAAAACTTAAAAGTGGAGGTTGGGGTGCTGTTCCTACTAGTGACTTTTCTAAAAAATCTATGAAAGTTTCAGTATCAGGTATTTTAAACGGAAAAAGAAAACAATTTGACGGTGGAGAGTTTAGAATTTTAGAGCCGCCGCCTGGACTTGGTTCAGTTAAGGTAAATGATAATTATTATAAGCCAACTCAGAATATTCCAAAAAGATACTTATCTAACGGAATGATCACTGGTAATAAACCAAAAGATTTTTTATACGACTTTGTTATAGAGGTTACTTCTTTTGATATTAAAGTTGGTAATTCTCCGTCTAAATCTGTAAAAGGTAATACCGCAAGAAATAATTCTAAAGCAGTTGCAGATATAAATAGCCAGGGTCGAGGGACGGTAGTTAGAATATCTAATATTAAAGCCAACGCTAAAGACGGTGATTTTATAAATCCTAACTATATTGTAAATGATTTTATAGTAATACTAGAATGAAAAATTTAATATTTCTTTTTTGTCTTTTGTTTAGCGTAAATTCTTTTTCGCAGGCTAATATTTTAAATGCATCTAATCCATCAGAAATTGGAATTCAGAATTATGATCAAAAACAATCTGATAATGATTCTTTTCTTGACTTTGATTACATTGATGAAAGAGATATTCTTTGGTCTAAAATAGTTTACGAAAAAATAGATTTAAACGAAAAATTAAACTTTCCTTTATTATTTCCGGTAAATGATGAAACTTATGCAAAGAATAGAAAGTCACTTTGGAGAATATTAAAAGAAAACATAATCAACAAACGAATCACAGAGCTTTATTTTGATAGGAATGACAATTTTAAAGATAAAATGTCTTTTAAAGACGTTATGGAGGTTGTTTCTTTTACAGAGTTAATTAACGGTGTTCAAACGCCAGCTGAAGAACTAAAATCTATAGATATAACCGCTTACAGAATTAAAGGAATGTGGTATTTTGACAAGAGACAAGGAGAGATGAAGTATAGATTATTAGGACTAATGCCTGTTGGAAAAAACCTTAAGGATGACGATGGAAAAAATAATACAGATCTTTTTTGGATCTGGTATCCAAGTGTTAGAAAAATTCTTCACGAGGAAAAAGTTTTCAATGACAAAAACAACGCTAGCAGTATTTCATTTGATCAATTACTAATTTCTAGACGTTTTAGCTCCTTCATATACAAAGAGGATAATGTATATGGCGATAGATCAATTAAAGACTATAAAGTCCCTGGTTTAGAGTCTATATTAGAATCTCAAAGAATTAAAAAAGAAATTCTTGACTTTGAACAAGACATGTGGAATAGATAGTTTTCTTTTCCTTTTTTTTTAAATTAAAAATGTCAGACATTACAATTCATATCATAGATAGAGATAAAAAAAAGCATTCTCTAATTGTTCCAACCGATATGAATATGAATTTAATGGAGGCCTGCAAGAGTTATGACTTTCCTGTTGAGGGTATTTGTGGAGGTATGGCCATGTGCGCTTCATGTCAGGTTTATGTATACTCTGAAAATTTACTTGAAAATATCTCTGAAGATGAAAAGGCTATGCTATCCGAAGCTTTTCACATAAAGCCTAATTCTAGATTAGGGTGTCAAATACCAATCACTGATGATTTAGATGGTCTTGAGTTCGAAATTGCTCCTGAATAAGTTTTAGTTTCCTTTTTTAATTAGATTTAAAGCAGAACCTTCTTTGTACCATTCAATTTGTTGAGTGTTATAAGTGTGGTCGGCTTTAATTAAATCTTTAGAACCATCTGAATGAACTATTTCTATAGTTATTTGCTTATCTGGGCTAAATGATTCTAAGTCTATAAAATTAAACAGATCATCTTCTTGAATTAAATCATAATCAGATTCATTGCTAAACGTAAGTCCTAGCATTCCTTGCTTTTTTAAATTCGTTTCATGAATTCTAGCAAAAGATTTGACAAGAACAACTTTAACACCCAGATGTCTAGGTTCCATTGCAGCATGTTCTCTTGAGGATCCTTCTCCATAATTGTGGTCTCCTACAACTACAGTATCTATTCCATTTTTCTTATAATCTCTTTGAGTATCAGGGACTCCTTGATAATCACCAGTTAGGTGGTTTTTTACAAAATTTGTTTTTTCATTGTAAGCATTAATAGCTCCAATTAGACAGTTATTAGAAATATTGTCTAAATGTCCTCTATATCTAAGCCATGGTCCAGCCATAGAAATATGATCAGTTGTACATTTTCCAAGTGCTTTAATTAATAGTCTAGCATTTGTAATATTTTTTCCATCCCATGGTTTAAATGGGTCTAGTAATTGAAGTCTTTCAGATTTTTTGTCTACGACAACATTTATATCTGAACCATCTTCAACTGGTTCTAAATATCCAGCATCTTCAACTTCAAATCCTTTAGGGGGTAATTCCCATCCAGTTGGCTCATCTAATTTTACCTTTTCACCATTAGAATTAATCAGCGAATCAGTTAAAGGGTTAAAGTCTAGTCTTCCCGAAATTGCTATTGCAGCTACCATTTCTGGCGATGCTACAAATGCATGAGTATTTGGATTACCGTCTGCTCTTTTAGCAAAATTTCTATTAAAAGAATGTACAATAGTATTTTTTTCTTTTAAATCAGCACCTTCTCTTGCCCACTGACCAATACATGGTCCACAAGCGTTAGTAAAAATTTTGGCATTTAGATTTTCAAAAATATTTAAAAATCCATCTCTTTCTGCTGTGAATCTTACTTGTTCTGAACCAGGATTAATACCAAACTCAGCTTTTGTAGCAAGATTTTTATCAATAGCTTGTTGTGCAATTGATGCAGCCCTAGATAAATCTTCATATGATGAATTAGTACATGATCCGATTAACCCCCATTCAACTTTAATTGGCCAATCATTCTCTTTTGATCTAGCACTCATTTCATTAATTGGAGTCGCAATATCTGGTGAAAAAGGCCCATTTACGTGAGGCATAAGTTCTGATAGATTAATTTCAATTACTTGATCAAAATATTTTTCTGGATTTTCATAAACCTCTGGATCAGCTGTAAGGTATTCTTTTACCTCATTTGCTGCGTCCGCAATATCATTTCTGTCAGTTGATCTTAAATACCTTTCCATGGACTGGTCATATCCAAATGTTGATGTAGTAGCTCCAACTTCTGCTCCCATATTACAAATTGTACCTTTTCCAGTACATGACATTGAGTTAGCTCCAGGGCCAAAGTATTCAATAATAGCACCTGTGCCACCTTTCACGGTTAGAATTCCAGCAACTTTTAAAATAACATCTTTTGGAGCAGTCCATCCTGAAAGTTTTCCGGTTAATTTAACACCTATTAATTTTGGAAATTTTAATTCCCATGGCATTCCAGCCATCACGTCAACAGCATCTGCACCACCAACTCCAATAGCAACCATTCCAAGTCCTCCAGCATTAACAGTGTGCGAATCTGTTCCTATCATCATTCCGCCAGGAAATGCATAGTTTTCTAAAACAACTTGGTGAATAATTCCAGCTCCTGGTTTCCAAAATCCAATTCCATATTTATTGGAAACTGACTCTAAAAAGTTAAAAACTTCGTTACTATTATTAAGAGCTGATTGTAAATCTTTACTAGCCCCAACAGAAGCTTGAATTAAATGATCACAGTGAACAGTGGTTGGTACTGCGACTTTATTTTTCCCAGCTTGCATAAACTGTAACAGAGCCATTTGTGCTGTAGCATCTTGACAAGCTATTCTATCAGGAGCAAAATCAACATAATCTTCCCCTCTTTTAAAAGGAGAATCTAATTCGCCATTCCAAAGGTGTGAATAAAGTATTTTTTCAGAAAGTGTTAACGGACTTTGAGTAAGTTCTCGTGCTTTATCCACTTTAGTTTTTAATTCATCATAAACCTTTTTGATCATTTCAATATTAAAAGCCATATCGTATATTTTTTTGCAAAATTAATTTATATCAGAAGATATCAAAGTATTAATAATACTAATTTGATTAAAAAACCTCTGAACTAGAGTATTATCAAGGTGGAGCACAAAATCAACATTATAAGAGCAGGTATCGATTTTACAAATGGATCATTAATCTTAAGATGTGCAAAAAGAGCTCCTACCATTAATGTTCCAATTAGAAATGCTGAAGGATCAACTAAATAAGGAAACCAAATACCAGCAATAAGTAATGTGGCTAAAGTTAATTTTGAAAAACCTATGATTTTCATAAACCAATTTTTAAACCCATAAGCCTCAAATTCCTCGGACATGTTTGTTGATTTTCCTCCTCTGTATTTAGATCCTTTGGTGTAATTTATTATCCAAACATTATATATTCCTAGAGCTAAAATTAGTTGAATAAGTAGTTTTGCGTTTTCCATAATTATTTTTTTTTTAAAATAATAAAATTATACTTTATAATTAAATCGATTTGTGTATTTTTTTTTGGCATGAAACTTGTCAATTTATTTATAAATGTTAATTATGTCAAATAAACCTAAATGTGGTTGTGGAAATACGTTAGATCCAAATGGATTTTGTGACGGTTCACACAACAAGAAATAATTTAAATTAAAATTTCTTCATCACTTTTTATTGTAACTGAAGATGGATCCATCAATATTTCTGAATGACTTAATGTTTTAGGTAATTCATATTTAAAGAAATATTTCATCGTTTCTATCTTACTATTATAAAAAGCTTTAGAATATTTTAAATCACTATTGTTTAATGCTTTTTGAGAATTTGAAGCTACTTCAAGCCAGTTCCAAGCTACAATAATAAGGCTAAAAAATTCCATAAAAACACTAGCATCAGCTAGATACTTTTGAAAATCTCCTTTTAAAGCGTGTGGCATTAACGATTTTAAAACTTTTTCAGATAGTTTTATTTTTTCTGAAATAGAATCAGCATATGGTTTTAATTCAGGATGATTATTTGCTTTTGCAACAGTTGTTAATATTTCATTTAACAATAGTTTTAATCCTTCGCCATTATTCATTGTTATTTTTCTTCCAAGTAAATCTTGAGATTGAATACCAGTTGTTCCTTCATAAATTGATGAAATTCTAATATCTCTGTAGTACTGCTGTAATATAAAGTCTGAACAAAAACCATATCCTCCTAAAACTTGAAGTCCATTATTAACTGAATATAATCCTGCTTCTGATGGATATGTTTTAACTACAGGTATAATCATTTCAAGTAGTGTATTATATTTTTTCTTTTCTTCTTTTGATTGAGCTGTACTTTCTAAATCATAGTATTTAGCGGCTAGCAATACTAAACTCATAGACCCTTCAACAACTGCTTTTTGAAGCAATAACATTCTTCTAACATCAGGATGCTCTATAATTAAAGATTGACTTTGTTCAACGTTTTTCTTTCCGTCGCTAGTCAATTTTCTTCCTTGCGGTCTTTCATTTGCGTATTGCAATGAAGCATAATAAGCAGCTGATGCAATTGCAGATGAACCTCGTCCAACTGCAATTCTTGCTGCATTCATCATTAAAAACATATAATTTAAACCGTGATTCTCTTCTCCAACTAACCATCCTTGACAATCGTCTTTATCTCCAAAACCTAAATGAGTTGTACAATATCCTTTTTGACCCATTTTTTGAAAGTCTGCTACTGTCGTAACATCATTAGATACTAAAGCTCCATTTGCGGTTTTTCTATTTTTTGGAACTATAAATAATGAAATCCCTTTTGTTCCTTTTGGTGCACCTTCAATTCTTGCTAATACTAAATGAACAATATTTTCTGCGAATTGATTATCTCCACCAGAAATAAATATTTTTTGTCCACTTATTTTATGATATCCGTTTTCAGTAGGAGTCGCTTTTGTTACAATATCAGATAACGAACTTCCTGCTTGTGGTTCTGTTAAACACATTGTTCCTCCCCAATTTCCTGAAAGCATGTCAGGAACATATGTCTCCACTAGATTTTTGCTTGCAAAATGAATAATTAATTCAGCAGCTCCTTGAGTTAAACCAGCATAACCTGGTAAATGATTATTTGCAGCGTCTAAAATGTATGTGGCAGCAGTATGTGCCATTAAAGGAATTTGCATTCCACCTATATCATAATCAAATGATGCAGAGATAAATCCAAGTTCACCTCCTTTTTTCATCATAGTTTCAACTTGACTGTGAACATATACTTTGCCATCTTTATGGTAGGCTGGTTTTTCATCCATTTCCTTTATATAAGGAAAAAGCTCTCTGTCAGCAAAATCTTTAGTTGATTCTAAAAACATGTCAAGTGATTCTTTGTCATGGTCTATAAACCTATTTCTATCTAAAAGGTCTTCAAGTTTATGTACATCGTAAAGCATGTATTTTAACGTATCTATATCAACATATTTATCAGCCATAATTCTATAAATTTTAGGTACTTAATTAATTTTTACAAATATATAGAAAATTGACAAATTACTATGCATGCATAGTAAATTTTTATTAATTCTTGATTAATAGAAAGTATTTAATTTTTTTTATTCCATAGAGCAATAGTAGACGCTGTGAAAAATATAATTAGAATATGATTTAAATAACCTCCACAAACTACAATCCAAATATTTCCAGATAAATTATTACAAATAAAGTCTTGAATTAAAAAAGGAATTAATGG
>CBFHJJ010000033.1:0-2054 GCA_965655865.1 Flavobacteriaceae bacterium
GCTAGCCAAACTGAAGAACCCGTTATCCCTGAAGCAAAAACAGGCAGCACAAAAAAACCACTACCAAGCATACCGCCAATACTAATAGCAATTACATACGGCAACGAAAGACTTCTGTCTAGTTTTTTCATTCAAATAAAAATAATGTTTTTAAGCAGAATTCCTATAAAGAAGCTTTTAATTTTGACAAAAAAGAATAAAGAAGAATATCTAGTCGTTGAGTTTTAGAACAGCCATAAATGCTTCCTGGGGAATTTCAACACTTCCTACTTGTCTCATTTTCTTTTTACCCTTTTTTTGTCTTTCAAGAAGTTTCCTTTTTCTGCTAATATCTCCTCCATAACATTTGGCAGTTACATCTTTTCTAACAGCTTTTATTGTTTCTCTTGAGATGATTTTAGCGCCAATAGCGGCTTGTATAGGAATGTCAAACTGTTGTCTAGGAATTAATTGTCGTAATTTCTCACACATTTTTTTTCCAATAGAGTAGGCGTTGTCAGCATGAATTAAAGAAGAAAGCGCATCAACAGAACTGCCATTTAATAATAAATCCACTTTAACAAGCTTGGATTTTCTCATCCCAATTGGAGAGTAGTCAAAGGAGGCATAACCTTTTGAAACCGTTTTAAGACGGTCATAAAAATCGAACACAATTTCAGCCAGCGGCATGTCGAAAATAAGCTCAACTCTTTGTGTAGTTAAATAGGTTTGGTTCTTTATCTCTCCTCTTTTTTCAATACACAAACTCATCACGTTTCCAACATAATCAGACTTTGTAATTATGGTAGCTTTAATAAAAGGCTCTTCAACTCTTTCTAGGCTCGAAGGGTCAGGCAGGTCGGTTGGATTGTTTACAAGTATTGGAGCGCTTGGGTCTTTTCTAGTATATGCGCTATAAGACACGTTAGGAACCGTTGTAATCACAGACATATTAAACTCTCTTTCGAGTCTTTCTTGGATTATCTCTAAATGAAGCATTCCTAAAAAACCACATCTAAAACCAAAACCAAGAGCCGAGGAGCTTTCAGGCGAGTAAACAAGAGAAGCGTCGTTTAGCTGTAGCTTGTCCATTGAGGATCGCAACTCTTCATAATCTTCTGTGTCAACTGGATAAATACCGGCAAAAACCATTGGCTTTACGTCTTCAAAGCCAGAAACCCCCACACTGTCTACCGAGTCGACATCAATAATCGTGTCACCAACCTTAACTTCTTTTGCGTTTTTAATTCCAGTTATTAAATAACCTACATCTCCTGCGCCAATATGTTTTTTAGGCGTTTGCGTAAGATTTAAAGTGCCAACCTCGTCAGCAGAATATTCTTTTTGAGTAGCAAGAAATTTAATCCCTTGGCCTTTAGAAATTTTTCCAGAAAAAACTCGAAAATAAGTTTCTACACCTCTAAAAGGGTTATAAACTGAATCAAAAATAAGCGCCTTTAAGGGAGCGTTGTCGTCTGTTTTTGGAGCGGGAACCACATTAATTATGGCGTCTAAAATATCACCAATTCCAAGGCCTGTTTTTGCAGACGCGTGTATAATTTCTTCTTTTTTACAACCAAGCAGATCAATAATATCATCGCTAACCTCCTCTGGATTTGCCGACGGGAGGTCAATTTTGTTTAGAACAGGGATAATCTCTAGGTCATTTTCCAGGGCTAGATAAAGGTTAGATATCGTTTGAGCCTGAATGCTTTGAGCGGCATCTACAATAAGAAGCGCGCCTTCACAAGCTGCAATTGACCTAGAAACCTCGTAAGAAAAATCAACATGACCAGGTGTGTCTATTAAATTTAAAACATACTCGGTGCCGTTTTTTTCGTAATTCATTTGTATAGCATGAGACTTGATTGTTATACCTCTTTCTCTTTCTATATCCATATTGTCTAAAAGCTGATCCTGTTTTTCCCTACTAGTAACAGCCCCGGTGTAATCAAGAAGCCTGTCGGCAAGAGTACTTTTACCGTGGTCGATATGAGCGATAATACAGAAGTTTCTAATTTCAGCCATTAAGAATAAATTAGGCACAAATATAATGCAATAAACTCTTTAAGTCT
>CBFHJJ010000033.1:2064-9177 GCA_965655865.1 Flavobacteriaceae bacterium
GATTAATATTTTACTTTTGCACTAAAACATTAACTTTTGATTAAGATAGGTGATATAGAAATACCAAACTTTCCTCTTTTATTGGCCCCAATGGAAGATGTAAGCGACCCCCCTTTTAGAGCCTTGTGTAAGGAGCAAGGGGCTGATGTCGTTTATACAGAGTTTATCTCAAGCGAAGGGCTTATAAGGAATGCTCAAAAAAGTGTAATTAAATTAGACATTTTTGAAAAAGAAAGACCGGTTGGAATTCAAATTTTTGGCGCAAACCTTGACTCGATGCTTCAGTCTATAGATATCGTTGAGTCTGTAAAACCAGATATTATAGATATAAATTTTGGATGTCCAGTAAAAAAAGTTGTGTCAAAAGGTGCGGGAGCAGGAATTTTAAAAGACATTGACCTTATGGTAAAACTAACAAGTGAAATGTGTAAAAGAACCAAGCTTCCAGTTACTATTAAAACTAGACTTGGTTGGGATGAGAACTCAATAAAAATAGTTGAGGTTGCAGAAAGACTGCAAGATGTTGGGGCAAAAGCAATTTCTATACACGGCAGAACTAGAGCTCAAATGTATAAGGGTGAAGCAAACTGGAAGCCGATAGCTGAAGTAAAAAACAACCCAAGAATGTTTATTCCTGTTTTTGGAAACGGAGATGTAAATAGTCCTGAAAAAGCAAAATTAATGAGAGACGAGTTTGGTTTAGATGGAGCTATGATTGGCAGGGCAAGCATAGGGAATCCTTGGTTTTTTAATCAAGTAAAAGCTTTTTTAAAAACAGGAGAAAAAATACAACCACCCTCTATTTTAGAAAGAATTAATGTTGCCAAACGCCACCTAGAAATGTCTATTAAATGGAAAGGCGAACGACTAGGAATTTTAGAAACAAGAAGACATTATTCTAATTATTTTAAAGGAATAAAAGACTTTAAGCCTTACAGAACAAAACTAGTTACCCTTGAATCAACACAAGAACTAATGAGTTTGTTTTCTGAATTAGAAGAAATAAATGAGACCCTATTGGTTACAGCTTAATTTTTAGACTAGTTTTAGAGGCGATGTAAGACCCAATAGAACAAACCGTCAAAAGAAACACAATTACCAACACTATATTTGACATCTCTAAGCTTACTGGATAAGGAATTTCAGTCCCCGCCAGCTTAATAAACGAATAGGATTTTTGTAAGGACACAAAACAAATTCCAGAAAATAAACCTATTGCCCCGCCAGATAAAGAAATCATTAGGCCGTGCTTAAAAAACAAATTTTGTATGTTTTTTTTGGTGGCACCAAGCTTTAAAAGAGTTTGTACTCCTTTTCTTTTTTCTACAATTAAAATAATTATTGCACCAATTGAATTAAACATTGCTACGGTTAATATTAAACCCATAAGAATGTTTAAAATTAACCCCTCCACATTTAGCATCTTATAATATGTTTGGTTAAGTTCTTCTCTTGAGCTAACTAAAAAACCCTTATTAAACACTTTTTTTAAAGCCTTTATTAGAGGTTTTGGATTATCAAAAGACTTAATCAATATGGACGTAATTTCTTTTTTGTCTTTTTTTAAAAGGGTTCGAGTTGAATTTAAAGAAGCAAAAACAGTTCTTTGATCCTTGTCGTTTGAAGAAGAGTATACGCCTGAGGGAATAAAACCTAAAGATCGAACAGGTTTTTTAAGTAAAGAAGAATTTGAATTATTGTTAGGAACACCAAGACTTAACACCCCGCCATAATTAAAAAGACCAAGGTTTAATTTGTCAGCAATATAATAACTAACCAAAACCTCGTTAGAGTTTAAATCTAACCATCTTCCAACAGAGATAATACTATCAATTTCAATAACCTTTCTAAAGTTTTTATCAACACCCACAAGGTTGCCGAAGGTGTTTTTTCCATCACTGCTTAGAAGAACTTTTTCTTCAAGGACTTTCGAATAAATAAAATAATCATTGCTTGAAGAAAGCCAGTTTAACTGACTTTCGGTCGGTGTGAAAGCAGATAAAGATGTGGAGCTAATTTTAATATCAGGATCAAAAGCTTTATTATAATTAAGACCAAAATCTTTAAGCCCAGAAAACACAGAAAGAACAATAAAAAAAGAGCACGAGGCCACCACCAAAACAAAAGAAGCCGTTAAACTTATAAAATTTACAATATTGAATTTACTTTTTGAAAAAAAATATTTTTTTGAAACAAAAAAACTAATCCCCATTTTATATTTTTTTTCTTTTAGGCAAAAGAGAGCTGTTTTTAATAGGGTCTTCTGTTTTTTTCAAAGCCTTGTCTATAGAATCAATATGCTCTAAAGAATCGTCGTTGTAAAAAAATAGTTCAGGAATCCTTCTTACTTGGTTTTTAACCAATAAAGCCAAAGAATGTCTTATGGCATTTTTTTTATTTGAAAACAAATCGAAAATCATTTTCGTGTTTTTTACAGGAAATATACTTATATAAGTTTTTGCAGAAGAAAGATCAGACGAAACCCTAACCTTTGTTACAGACGCAATTACAGACCCTGACAAATTTTCTTTTAAAAGCTGCTGTAGAATTACAGTTAGATCTTGCTGAATTACGGCTCCTATTTTTTTTTGTCGGGTTGTTTCCATATTACAAAAATACAGAAAACTTTAACTATAATCTTGAAATACGAAGCGTGTTTACTTGCCCTTTTTCTTTTACCGGCATAGCGGCAAGGTTAATTACAAGCTCACCCTCTTCAACAAAACCCTTTTCAATTGCCAAACGGTTTACCTCTTCAACAGTTTTGTCAGTACTAACAAAATTGTCATAATAAATACACTTGACTCCCCAAAGCAATCCAAGCTGAGAAAGAATACGTTTGTTTGAGGTAAAAACCAATATTATTGCAGAAGGTCTCCAAGAGGAAATCTGCCAAGCGGTGTAGCCGCTGTTGGTAAGCGTACAAATGGCTGAAGCGCTTAATTCATTAGCAATATTACATGCCTGAAAACAAATAGCTTTTGTAATAACTCTTTTAGAGTGAATTTCAGGCAGAGTGTCTGGAACCGAAATTAAAGGAGAGTTTTCAACCCCCTTAATGATCTTTCCAATTGTTTGAATTACTTCAACAGGGTATCTCCCTACAGATGTTTCTCCAGAAAGCATAACCGCATCAGCACCGTCCATTACAGAATTGGCCACATCGTTAACTTCAGCTCTTGAAGGCGTAAGACTATCAATCATTGACTCCATCATTTGAGTAGCAATTATAATAGGTTTTCGGGCTTTTTTTGCCTTATTAACCATAAGCTTTTGCTTTAAAGGGACTTCCTCTGCGGGAATTTCAAGACCTAAATCTCCCCTAGCCACCATTAAACCATCAGCCGCATGAAGTATAGCATCTAGATTAAGTATAGCTTCCGGTTTTTCAATTTTAGCAATAATTGGAATTTTATGTTTTGAGTTTTCGGATATTAATTCTTCAAGCTCACAAACGTCTTCTTTTGTTCTAACAAAAGAGAGCGCTAACCAATCAAAATTATTTTTTATTGCAAACAAAGCATCTGCTTTATCCTTTTCTGTAAGAGCCGGCAAAGAAAGTTTTGTGTTAGGAAGGTTTACCCCTTTTTTAGATTTAAGCTCACCTCCTTGAACAACTTTTACCTTAACTAAATCTTTTTTATTTGTTTCAAGAATTTCTAAAATTATTTTACCGTCATCAACTAAAACTTTTTCTCCTTTTGAAACATCCTTAGGAAAGTCCTTATAGTTTATAGAAACCAAATCAGAATCACCTAAATCTAACTCGTTTGTTGTAATTGAAAAGAAAGCCTCGTTTTCAACAATAACACCCTCTTTTACATTGCCTAAGCGAATTTTCGGACCCTGTAAATCCCCTAAAACTGCAACATGAAAATCTAACAAGGAGCTAATTTCTCGAATGTTTGAAACGGTGTTTTTTACCTCATCATGGTTGGCGTGTGAAAAATTAACGCGAAATACATTAACCCCGTTTTCAATTAAAGACTTAAGCATTGTCTTGTCAGTCGAGCTAGGCCCAAGGGTTGCTATTATTTTAGTTTTATTTAAGGTCATGTTATTCAAATATTAAATTTTCTTTAGATTTAAGCTTCTTTTTAGGGATTTTATAGATAGAAATAATTTCAGGAATTTCAGGAATTTTTTTTAAAAAATCAGCAAAAAGACATTGATCCCCAACACACTTCAACACGTATTGCACAGAGCGAATTTCTGGCATTAAAAAAAAGGTTTCAACTGAATTTTGAAAAAAAGATAATGAACCCTCAGAACTAACAGAGTTTTTACAAGAATTATTATATATCCAGAAATCTAAATCAGACTTTTTGTTGAAATAGTTATACGACATAAAAGAACCTTTTGCAGACTTAAACGTAAGATCTTTTTTTGTTCTAGAGAAGCGCGTCCCCAAATGAAAGTTTAGCAAAAGAACGAGCTTAAAAAATTCATCATTAAAATGTAAAGCGAAATAACTTGTGTCTTTTTCAGGCTCAATATGTTTCAAGATGTGATTAGACATAAGTTCAAATATACAACATGTAATAGTTATTGAGGAAAACGAAAGACTATTCTACAAATTTCTTAAACAGAACACAGGCGTTATGTCCTCCAAAACCAAAAGTATTACTCATAGCGTAGGTTACTTCTCTTTTTTGAGGCTTATTGAAGGTGAAGTTAATTTTTTCGTCAATTGTCTCGTCTTTTGTTTGGTGGTTTATTGTAGGCGGGATAATACCGTTGTTAATTGATAGAATTGATGAAATTGCCTCAACAGCACCAGCAGCCCCTAAAAGATGACCGGTCATTGATTTAGTTGAATTAATATTCATTGAATAAAGATGGTCTCCAAACACTTGATATAGCGCTTTAGACTCAGCAACATCACCCAAGGGAGTTGATGTTCCGTGCATATTTATAGTATCTACTTTTTCCAAGCTAACATTAGCATCTCTCAAACAATTTTCCATAACCTTAATTGCGCCTATTCCCTCAGGATGAGGAGCGGTCATGTGGTATGCATCAGCAGACAGGCCTCCACCAACAAGTTCAGCGTATATTTTAGCACCTCTTTTTTTAGCGTGCTCATATTCTTCTAAGATTAAGGCTCCACCACCTTCGCCAAGAACAAACCCGTCTCTGTCTTTATCAAAAGGTCTTGATGCGGTTTTTGGGTCGTCATTTCTTGTAGACAGTGCGTGTAATGCATTGAAACCTCCAATTCCAGAAATTGAAACACCGGCTTCAGAACCGCCAGAAACAATTACATCAGCATGTCCAAGACGTATGTAGTTTAAACCATCTATTAATGCATTAGCAGACGAAGCACATGCGGAAACAGTAGCAAAATTAGGACCTCTAAAACCATTTCTAATAGAAATTATTCCAGGAGCAATGTCAGGAATCATTTTAGGAATCATAAAAGGATTAAACCTAGGCGTTCCATTGCCTGAAGCAAAGCCTAAAACTTCGTTTTGAAAAGTTTCTAAGCCACCAATACCGGCACCCCAAATAACACCAATCCTGTCTTTGTCAACATCGTCTTCTATCAACCGAGAATCTTTAATAGCTTCTTCAGAGGATACAATACCATATTGAGCAAAACGGTCCATTTTTCTTGCAAGCTTTCTGTCCATAAAATTTTGAGGATCAAAATTTTTGAGCTCACAAGCAAACTTTGTTTTGAAGTGGGTTGTGTCAAAATAAGTGATATTGTTGGCCCCGCTTTTTCCAGACGTTAGACCATCCCAATATTCAGAAACGGTGTTACCAATAGGTGTTAATGCCCCTAATCCGGTAACAACAACACGCTTAAGTTCCATAAAGACTATTTTGAGCTTTCGATGTACTGTACAGCTTGACCAACAGTAGCTATTTTCTCTGCTTGGTCATCAGGGATTTGAATATCAAATTCTCTTTCAAATTCCATAATTAATTCTACTGTGTCAAGAGAGTCAGCACCCAAGTCGTTAGTAAAACTAGCGGCAGGCACAACTTCATTTTCGTCAACCCCTAATTTGTCGACAATAATTGCATTAACTCTAGATGAAATATCAGACATAATTCTTTTGTTTAAAGTTCCGACAAAAATAAAAAACTTTACATTATATACCCTCTTTTTTACAAAAATTAAAAAAAAGAGTGCTTTTAAATGTTTAAATAAGAAGGAGAAAAGCGTTATTTTTGATTTTAATTAAACTTAAAATTGAAAAATAAAAATAAAAACATTGTTGTTTTTGCATCAGGATCTGGTTCCAATGCCGTAAAAATTTACGAGTATTTTTCTGATTTTAACAACGTCAACATAGTTTCCTTGTATTGTAACAACCCCAAGGCGGCGGTGTTAGAGAAGTTCAAAAAGTTTAATATTAAGACTGTTTTGTTTTCAAAGAACGACCTTAAAAGCAATACAATTTTGAGCAGCCTAAAGAAAGTTAACCCAGACCTTATTGTTTTAGCAGGATTTTTATTAAAAATCCCAAAAGACATAACTCTGTCTTTTAAAAATAAAATAATAAACATTCACCCCGCTCTTCTTCCTTTATATGGTGGACAAGGTATGTATGGAGAAAACATTCACAAGGCTGTTATAAAAAACAAAGAAAAAACGTCAGGACTTACAATTCATTACGTTAATGATAAATATGACGATGGAGCTATTATTTTTCAAAAAAAAATTAGTCTGGAGCCCAACGAGACTCCTCTGTCCCTTTCAAAAAAAATATTAAAAGAAGAGCACACAAACTATCCTATGGAAATAGAAAAACTTTTAACAAATGACCAATAACGACGTAATCATTTATACAGATGGCTCCTCTAGAGGTAACCCAGGGCCTGGAGGTTATGGAATTGTTATGGAAGACTGTAAAACAGGATTTTCTAAGCAGTATTCGCAAGGATTTAGAAAAACAACAAATAATAGAATGGAGCTGTTGGCAGTTATTGAAGCATTGAAAAAGTTAACTAAAAAAGAACTCAAAATCACTGTTTTTACAGATTCAAAATACGTTGTTGACTCTGTTGAAAAAAAGTGGGTTTTCAAATGGAAAAAAACAGGTTTTAAAAACAAAAAAAATCTAGATTTGTGGCTTGAATTTTTAAAAGTGCAAAAGCTAA
>CBFHJJ010000034.1:0-7759 GCA_965655865.1 Flavobacteriaceae bacterium
TGCATATACTCAAAAATACATTTTTTTGATCTAATTTCTAAACTAAAACCTTTCTAATTATAACCCAACTTTTCTCTTACCCTATTTAAAACTGCTTTAGCTACTTTATCAGCTTTTTCAGATCCTGTTTTTAAAACAGCCTCAAGCTCTTCTTTATTTGACATATAATAATTGAATTTTTCTCTCTCATTAGAAAAACTTGAGAGAATATAATTCAAAAGTTCTGTTTTAGCATGGCCATATCCAAATCCACCTTTACTGTATTTTTCTTTTAAGGAATTTATTGAATTTTTATCTGCAATAAGACTGTAAAGTTTGAACACATTACAACTTTTGAAATCCTTGGGCTCGTCAATTGGGGTACTGTCAGTTTGTATTCCCATAATCTGCTTTTTCAAAGCTTTTTCAGGAAGAAATACATCAATTATATTCCCTTTAGATTTACTCATTTTCTCCCCATTAGTTCCGTGAATTAATTGAGTTTCTTCGTTAACTTTTGCAGATGGTAATACAAACGTTTCTCCATATATATTGTTAAATCTGGACGCAACATCTCTTGTCATTTCTAAATGTTGTTGTTGATCTTTTCCTACTGGCACTTGATTAGCATCGTATAATAAAATGTCTGCTGCCATTAGCATCGGATAGGTAAAAATTCCCGCATTAACGTCATTTAATCTATCGGACTTGTCTTTGAAAGAATGTGCCAATGTAAGCCTTTGATAAGGAAAATGACATGATAATATCCAAGACAGCTCTGTAGCTTGTGGGACATCACTTTGTCTATAAAAAATTGTTTTTTCAGTATCTAGGCCAAAAGCTAGCCATGCAGCTGCAGTTGCGTAAGTATTATTTCTAAGAGTTTCTTTGTCTTTAATTTGAGTTAAAGAATGCATGTCGGCAATAAATAAAAATGATTCGTTTTTTGATTCATTTGACATCTTAATAGCAGGGATTATGGCTCCCAAAATATTTCCTAAATGAGGAGTTCCTGTGCTCTGTATTCCTGTTAAAATTCTTGACATTTATCTTAGATTAACAACAAAAGTAATAGTTTTAAAAATTATATCACTCATTTAATTACATTTACAGTCATGATAAGGTATATTAAAATAGGTTTGTGTGGTTTATATAATATATGGTTCTACACTTTAGCTGCTACTGGGATTATAATATCACTGCCACTATTTTTTATATTTTGTTTTAAAGAAGAATGGTATCCACAATTTTATTGGGTAGCTAGAAATATTTGGGCCAAACTTATTTTGTTTGGAATGGGGCTGTTTCCAAAAATAGAATTTTCAGAACCCCTTATAAAGGGGAAGAACTATATGCTAACAGCCAATCATAAAAGCATGATTGATGTAATGCTTATGCTTCAAATTAGTAAAAACCCTATCGTCTTTGTTGGGAAAAAAGAATTGGTCGAACTTCCTGTATTTGGTTTTTTCTATAAAAGAGTTTGTATACTTGTGGATAGAGAAAGTCCTGAAAGTAGAAAAGCTGTTTATGGACATGCCCAAAGAAGATTAGATCAAGGATTAAGTCTTTGTATTTTTGCTGAAGGTTTGGTGACTGCCCCAGAAATTAAACTAGCTCCATTTAAAAATGGGGTTTTTAGGTTTTCTATTCACTGTCAAATTCCAATTGTACCTATGTCTTTTTATGACTGTGAAAGACGATATCCATATCACTTTTCTTACAATCACTTTGTTGGTGGTCCAGGACTTTTAAGGGCTAAAGTTCATCCCCATATTGAAACCCAAGGTTTAGAACGAAAGGATATGGAAAACTTAAAACAGAAAGTTTACGATTTTATGCTTAAGGATTTAGAGCCTAGGCTTTAGTTGCTTCAACAATTTTAGCCTCAATTTCATCTGAAAGCTCAGGATTATCTTTTAAAATTGATTTAACAGAGTCTCTTCCTTGACCCAACTTTGTGTCTCCATAACTAAACCAAGATCCGCTTTTGTCAATAATTTCATGAGCAACACCCAAGTCAATAATTTCACCCATTTTTGAAATCCCTTTTCCATACATGATATCAAATTCACTAACTTTAAAAGGAGGGGCTACTTTATTTTTTACAACTTTTACTCTAGTTTTGTTTCCTAATACGTTTCCGTTTGTGTCTTTAATTTGAGTAGATCTTCTAATGTCCAACCTAACTGATGCATAAAACTTAAGAGCATTACCCCCAGTAGTTGTTTCAGGGTTGCCAAACATAACTCCAATTTTTTCACGTAATTGATTTATAAACATTACGGTACAATTTGTTTTGCTAATGTTTGATGTTAATTTTCTCAAAGCTTGAGACATTAATCTTGCGTGTAGACCCATTTTTGAATCTCCCATTTCTCCTTCAATTTCACTTCTTGGAGTTAAAGCAGCAACAGAATCGATAACTATAATATCAACTGCTCCGGATCTGATTAAATTATCCGCAATTTCTAAGCCTTGTTCTCCATTATCTGGTTGAGATATTATTAACTCATCTATGTTAATTCCTAAATTTTGAGCATAAAATCTATCAAAAGCATGTTCTGCATCAATAAATGCGGCAATACCACCTGCTTTTTGACATTCGGCAATTGCATGAAGCGTCAAAGTTGTTTTTCCTGAAGATTCTGGGCCATATATTTCGATAACTCTTCCTTTAGGATACCCTCCAACGCCTAAAGCACCATCCAATGTCAAAGATCCACTAGAAATTGAATCAATTTTTTCAATTTCAACATCTCCCATTTTCATTACAGTTCCTTTTCCGTAAGTTTTGTCTAATTTATCTAAAGTCAGTTGTAATGCTTTTAGTTTTGAATCTTTTTCTTTGCTCATAAAATTGTGGAATTAAATTACATGTCTAAAGTACAATATATTTAATTTAAGTCATAGTGTATTTAAGTCGATTTTTTGTTAAATTTTAATAGCTTATTTTCGTGTTTAGATAACGAATTAATGCAACTATATAATAAGCTAAGTGCCAAAGAAAGAACAAGTCTAATAGAGAAGGCTGGCAAAAGGCGTATTACATTGTCCTTCTATAAATATCACAAAATTAAAAACACTTCTCTTTTTAGAGATCATCTTTATTTGATGTGGGAAAAACTGAATGTGCTTGGAAGAATATATATTGCAAGTGAAGGGATTAACGCTCAACTTTCTGTACCATCACATAAGTTTAAACCATTTAAAACAAAACTTGATTCTATTGGCTTTTTAAAAGATATTAGATTAAATGTTGCGGTAGAACAAGATGATTTTTCTTTTCTAAAACTCAAGGTAAAGATTAGAAAAAACATTGTTGCAGATGGGCTTTCTGAAAACAGTTTTGATTTGTCAAATAACGGCACTCATGTTAACGCCTCTGAATTCAATACTTTGATTGACGACCCAAATACTTTACTTGTGGATATGAGAAATCATTACGAAAGTGAAATAGGTCATTTCCAAGGAGCTGTTCTGCCTGACGTTGACAGCTTTAGAGAATCCTTGCCAATTATTGAAAAGAAATTTGAAAAACACAAAAAATCCAAAAATATAGTAATGTACTGTACCGGAGGAATTCGATGTGAAAAAGCAAGTGCATTTCTAAAGCATAAAGGGTATGAAAAAGTGTATCAACTCAATGGTGGTATAATTGAATATGCTAGACAGGTTGATCAAGATAAAATAACCAATAAGTTCTTGGGTAAAAATTTTGTTTTTGACCACCGAAGAAGTGAGTCGATTTCTGATGAAATAATCGCAAACTGTCATCAATGTGGTGAAAAATGTGACACGCATATTAACTGTGAAAATGAAGCTTGTCATCTTCTTTTTATACAATGTGCAAAATGCTCAAAAGAATTTAAAAATTGTTGTTCTCAAAAATGTTATGAAATTAATTCTCTGCCAATAGCCGATCAAAAAAAATTGAGAAAAGGGAAAAAGAATAGTAACCAAATTTTTAAAAAGGGAAGGTCAGAGGTTTTGAAGTTTAAAAAAACATCCTCTTAATTGCTTTAAATTGCGTTCATTAATTAACTTTAAGCTTTTATTAATTATTTACAAAAATGAGTTGTACTAGTTGTTCTTCATCAAACGGCGCGCCTAAAGGCTGTAAAAATAACGGCACGTGTGGAACAGATGGTTGTAACAAATTAACTGTTTTTGATTGGTTAGAAAATATGGAGCCTTTAACAGATCAAAAATTAAACAATCTATTTGAGGTTAGATTTAAAAACGGAAGAAAAAATTACTACAAAAATTCTAAAGATCTTTCCCTATCTGTTGGGGCCCTTGTTGTGGTTGGTGCAGAAAGAGGTTATGACGTAGGGTTTGTTACTCTAAAGGGCGGACTTATTCCGATACAATTAAAAAGAAAAAAAATCAATCCCGAAACAACTGAATTTTATAATATTCAAAGAATTGCATCACAAGCAGATATTGACAAATGGACTAGAGCTAGGGAGAAGGAAGAGACTATTAAAAAAAAGTCGAGAGAATTGGCTATTTCATTAAGTTTAAAAATGAAAATTTCGGACGTTGAATTTCAAGGAGATGCATCAAAAGCTACTTTTTACTACACTGCTGTTGGAAGAGTTGACTTTAGGCAACTCATTAGAAATATGGCAAGAGAATTTAGTACTCGCATTGAAATGAAACAAATTGGTTTAAGAGAAGAGGCGGCAAGACTAGGTGGTGTTGGCTCATGCGGAAGAGAACTTTGCTGTTCAACTTGGCTTACTGATTTTAGGTCAGTATCAACATCAGCTGCTAGATATCAACAACTTTCGCTTAACCCCCAAAAACTAGCAGGGCAATGCGGAAAATTAAAATGTTGTTTAAACTATGAATTAGATTTTTATCAAGAGGCGCTTAAAGACTTTCCTAAACCTAACACAAAACTTTTAACAGAAAAAGGCATAGCTTACTGTCAAAAAATTGATATTTTCAAAAAAATTCTTTGGTTTGTCTACAAAAACGATAGTATAAATTGGCATCAGATAAGTGAGGAAAATGTTAAAAAAATTATCAAAATAAACGAAACAGGGAAAAAAATTGAGAGTCTTGAAGATTATACTATTTCTGAAATATCATCTGATATAAGTTTTGAAAATGTAGTAGGTCAAGACAGTCTTACAAGGTTTGACAAAAGAAAGAAAAAGAAAAAAAGAAAATTCTCTAAAAGAGTCTAGTTTAAAATATGTTAAATAGATTTCTAATTATTTTTTTAGCTACTGTGGTTGGTTCGTGTGAAACAACTGATTTTTTACAGTTTCATGACTTTGAATCTGGTTGGGGAAATTCTGAAATAGTTGAATTTAACTTTGGAGGCGAAAAACAAAAAAGTATAAAAAACATTGACTTTGTTTTAAGGCATAACAGCGATTACTCTTTTGCAAATATTTTTTTAATTTCCGAACTGTATCATTTAAATAATAAAATTCAAATTGACACTTTAGAATTCAAATTAGCTGATCCAAACGGCAAATGGTTAGGTGATAAAAAAATTAGCGTTGTTGAACACAAACTTCCTTATAAAACTGATTTTATTTTAAACGATGGTGAAACTTTTAAATTAAAAGTTAGAACTTCAATGAGATTAAATAATGAAATCAATGAAATTGAAAATTTGGATGGAGTTCTTAACTTTGGTCTATTAATTGAATAATCTATAATGGGTAAAAAGAAAAAAGTTATGCCAAAAAAATTTAGATTTTACTTTTACGGTTTTTGGGTGCTCTTTTTTTCTGGAATCATTGTTTTTTCAGGAATTTTTTATGCAGCCTCATTAGGACACTTAGGAGAAATGCCTGATTTTAGACAGCTTGAAAACCCTAATACTAATCTGGCTACGCAAATTATTTCTTCAGACAATAAAGTTTTGGGCAAATTCCATTTTGGCGAAAACAGAATACCAATTCAATTTGATGATTTACCTAAAAACCTGGTAGATGCTCTTATTTCAACAGAAGATGAAAGGTTTTACAGTCACTCAGGTATTGACTTTAAAGGAACTCTCAGGGCAATTATTTTTTTGGGGAAAAGAGGTGGGGCTAGTACCATCTCACAACAACTCGCAAGACAACTTTTTGTCGGTGTTCGAGCTAAAAACATCTTTCAAGCCTTGGCTCAAAAATTTAAAGAGTACGTTATTGCTGTTAGACTAGAAAGACAATATACTAAACATGAAATTATAGCCATGTATCTAAATATTTATGATTTTGGATATAATGGAGATGGAATAAAATCAGCTTCAAATATCTTTTTTGATAAAGAGCTTGATAGTTTAAAGGTTGAGGAATCGGCAGTACTTGTTGGGATGCTAAAAAATTCGTCTTACTACAATCCTTTAAGACGCCCCGAACTAGTAAAAAACAGACGAAATGTCGTTTTAAATCAAATGAAAAAAAACGGTCATTTAGATCAAAATACGGTTGATTCCTTAAAACAAATATCGCTATCAATAAATTACACTCCTCAATCTCACAGAGAGGGGCTCGCAACATATTTTAGAGCATACCTTAGAAGTTTTATGAAAAGGTGGACTAGTCAAAATTTAAAAAGCGACGGTTCAAAATACAATATAAACTTAGATGGGTTAAAAATTTATACCACTATAAATTATGAAATGCAACAGTATGCTGAAGAATCCGTTAAGTTGCACATGGCTAATTTGCAAGAAGAATTTTTTAATCAAAATACCCCAGAATTAAATCCAACTGCTCCTTTTTTAGATCTAGAATCAGAAGATTCAATAAAGATTTTTAAAAATGCTATGAAAAGGTCTGAAAGATGGAGAAAAATGAAAGGAACAGGAAAATCTGAAGAAGAAATGTTTGAAGTGTTTCAAAAAGAAGTTCCGATGTCCATTTTCTCATGGAAAGGTGAAATTGACACGGTTATGAAACCAATAGATTCAATTCGTTACTATAAACATTTTATGCAAGCAGGAATGATGTCTATGGAACCTCAAACAGGCCATGTAAAAGCATGGGTTGGAGGAATTAACTATAAACATTTTCAGTACGATCACGTCAAACAAGGTAAAAGACAAATTGGATCTACCTTCAAACCGTTTTTGTATGCAACTGCGATAGATCAATTAAAATTGTCACCATGTGATTCGCTTCCAGATGCTATTTATTGCATTGAGCCTAATAAGTATGGTAACCCAGATCCTTGGTGTCCCACAAACTCAAGTGATAAGTACGGAGGTTTTAGAACTTTAAAAAATGCCTTAGCAAATTCTAAAAACACAATTAGTGCGCAATTAATGGACAAAGTAGGTCCAAAGCCAGTTGCCGATCTGGCCAGAAATCTAGGAATTGAATCGTACATTCCTGATGTTCCTGCAATAGCACTTGGAACACCTGATTTAAGTGTGTTTGAAATGGTTGGAGCCTATGGAGCATTTGCAAATCAAGGAATTTATGTGAAGCCAACAATGGTTTCTCGAATTGAAGATAAAAACGGAACCTTATTATATCAGTCTGCGCCCGAAACCAAGGATGTTATAAGCGCTGAATCAGCTTATGTTACTGTTAATTTATTGGAGGGTGTAACAAAATTTGGATCTGGAGCAAGGTTAAGACATAATATTCCTGAAGAAGAGAGAAACCCTGTATACAGAGATGTTGTTACCGGATATCCTTACAGTTTTGATAATGCAATTGCTGGAAAAACAGGGACTACTCAAAATCAAAGCGACGGTTGGTTTATGGGAATGGTTCCTAATTTAGTTACCGGTGTTTGGGTAGGTGCTGAAGACAGGGCA
>CBFHJJ010000035.1:0-3173 GCA_965655865.1 Flavobacteriaceae bacterium
AGCATAGTGCTAACTGAAAAAATCATAACAAAAACTGATAATACTTTAACTAATTTTTTCATTGAATAATTTTTTTTATAATTCTGTAGTGCAAACTTAATGAATTTATAGGATATAGGCGTTTAAAAAAAATTTTTGTTCTATTTAACTTTTACTATGTCTATCAAATTATCTACATAAACTAACACGGAAACTTCTAGTTTGTAGCCCATTTTTTTTAAAGTTTTTTGATATTTCAAAATCTGTTTTTGATCTTTTGTAGATTTTTCTCCTGTTTTGTAATCTATAATAACTACTCTGTTAGGATCTAAAAAAACAAGCCTGTCTGGCTTAATTATTTTATTAGACTCGGTAAAAATTTCTTGTTCGCAATAAACCAAGTTGCCTTTTGAAAAATAGTCTTTTAAGTCAGGGTGCTCAATAACGCTTTTTGACAATTTTATAACCTTGTCTTTAATGGTTTTATCAACTGATGTTGAGAGTTTTAGCTCGTTTTTTTCTTTGAAATAATCGGTTTCGAATTCAATATTGGACATGAATTCATGAAAAACATTGCCAAAAACAATTTTTTCATTTAAAAACTTAGTGTCTGGGGTGGGGTGAAAAAATTTGGTTTCATAACCTTTAAAACAAGAGGGCGCTTCGTTTTTTTTGAATTTTTCTTTATACAGAGGTTCTCCCCAGTTGTACTTATTATGACCCTCTTTCCACTTTGCTGAATCTTCTAAAAAAGCTCTGATTATTTGATTGTGAGAGTTAATAGATTTTGTTTTAGGATGTTCTGAAATCAAATGAAGTTCGTCTACCGCTCTAGTCAAGGCAACGTATAATAAGTTTAAATTATCTAACTCCTCATTTGAACTTATGTTATCGTATTCCTTAAGGAAAGCATCAGAGTATTCTCTAAAGTTTTCATTGAAAGGGATTAAAATGTTTTTTGAAAGATTTTCGTCAAAAACAGGAAGCCAGTTTCTTTTTCCAGAATTTCTGTGAGTCACTGAATCAACAAAAGGATAAATAACAATTGGAAATTCCAAGCCTTTTGCCTTATGAATGGTTAAAACCTGTACTGCGTTTTTAGAACTACCAGAGGGTATTTTTATTTTTGTGTTGTTTTGTTTCCAAAAAATCAAAAACTCCTTTTCATTATTTTTGTTTTGAGAAACCTGTTCGAATATAACCTCTCTAAAGAACAAAATATATGGGTCGGTATTGCTCAAATCCATATTAAGCTCCTTGATGAAAAAATCTACAGATTCTATAAAAGACATTTCAAAAGCCCTGTAAAGGCTGAAAGCGTTTAGGTTTTTAAGAAAACTTTTGAATTCATTCTTTAAGTTTTCTTTATAAAACTCAAACAGGTCTTTTGGTTTAACTAAAGAGGCAAAACTTCCAATTAGTATAGCTCTAGCTTCTTGATTGTTGTTGTCAACTTTTAGTTTAATTAAGTTGATTAAAAGTTCTATTTTTTCGGAGTTGTTAATTGAAAGTGAGTCTTGAGATAAAACAGAAACATTCTTTTCAATTAACCACTCAGATATTTGAGACGACTGTTTGTTGTCTCTGACTAAAACTGCAATTTCTGACTGTTCAAATCCTCTAGAAAGACAATTCTTTATTTGAGATAATGTTTCTTTTAACACACTCTCCAGTTGTTGTTCTTTTTTAAAATCTTTATTTATAAAAGTTATTGACACGTGTCCATTAGAAAAATTATTTTGTTTCTGATCTGAGCCTTGTAAAAATATTTTTTTATGATAATTTGATTTCAATAGTCCTGATGCGTACTTAAACAACGAATTGTTAAATTTTATTATTTCATTTCTGCTTCTAAAATTTACAGGAAGATTTGTTATGTTTTTCTGTACACTAAAAGGGGTTTTTTTGTTTAAAAGAAGTGACACAAATATTTTTGGATCTGCCCCTCTCCATCTGTACACTGACTGTTTTGGGTCTCCAACCAAAAAAAGAGAGCCCTGGCTTTCGTTTTCCTGGTAAGACTCTAAGGCATGCGAAATTAATGGTATTAAATTTTTCCACTGTAAATTAGAGGTGTCTTGAAATTCATCTATTAAATAATCGTTAAACTTGACTCCTAGTTTTTCGTATAAATATGGTGTGGGCTGATTTGCTATTTCCTTGTAAATAAGCTTATTAAATTTTGAAAGCAAAAGCTCATTCTTTTCTTTTTGAATATCTTCAGAGTTTGATTTTATTATCTTTAGAAGAATTGACGGTGTTAATGAATACAAAAAAGAATTCAAAACTTTTATTTTAATCAGACACTCTTTTAGTTCTAAAAACATTTCAAAAAGATTTGCCACAAAAACGTTTAGTTTTTCGGGGTCTTTTTTTAAACAACTTTTATTTATTAAGGTGTTTTTTTCAAATAGAGTTGAAATGCTTTTCATTGAGCTCCATTTAAACGAGTTGTTTTGCACAGATGTAATAAATTTTGGAAAAGAATTTCTTGAAAAAGCAATTTCCATACCTTGGTTTGAAATGTTTTTTTCAATCTTTATTAGCAAACTTTTTAACTCACTACTTAGGTCGTTTAATCTAATTTCTATCTGGTTTTTTAGTGCCTTAAATTCTTTTAAAGAACTTTTTTCAATTTGTTCTACGTCACTAATTTCATTTTCTTTTAGTACGGACTGTGCAAACTCCTTTAAATCAAATTCAACATCCCATGATTTTCCTTCCGAGATTTTTTTAATAGAGAAATCTTTAATTAAGCTTTTAATTTCTTCTTTATTTTCAATGTTTTCAAAAATCCTTGAAACGGACTGATCTAAAATCTCTTCTGCTTCAATTACCACTCTAAAATCTGGATCCAAATTGAGTTCTCTATAAAACGACCTAATAATATGATGGTTAAAACTGTCCAGGGTTTCTATTTGAAAAAAAGAATAGTTGTGCAATAACAGATTAAGTCTTTCTTTAGCTAATACAATAATTTTCGCGCTTGAGAAAGCTAGTTCTTTTTTTACTTGCTCGAACATTTCTGTTGGGCTATCTTTAATTTCAGATTCTGAAAAATCTTTTAAATTTTTTAAAATCCTGCTTTTCATTTCAGCTGCCGCTCTATTTGTAAAAGTTAAAGCAAGTATTCTTTTGAAATAATTTTCGTCTTTAGATTTAAGAATTTTAATTAAAATTCTTTTGGTTAAAGC
>CBFHJJ010000035.1:3271-6986 GCA_965655865.1 Flavobacteriaceae bacterium
CAAATGTTTTCCCAGAGCCAGCAGAAGCGTTTATTATGTCAAATTTAGAAATCAAAAAAAAATGTTAGTTACTAGTAAAAATACACGATTATTAATTATTTTTATGACATCTATTTTTTAATTTAAAACTTTACAATATGTCTTTTGAACTGCCTGCATTAAAATATAACACTGATTCTCTTGAGCCTCACATTGATACTAGAACAATGGAAATTCATCATGGCAAGCACCATGCGGGATATACAAACAATCTTAACAATGCTATAAAAGGAACAGATCTTGAAGGCAGCTCAATTGAGGATATTTTAACAGGTCTGGATTTAAATAATTCTGCTGTCAGAAATAATGGTGGTGGGTTTTTTAACCACTCTCTATTTTGGAATATCATGAGTCCAAATGGAGGAGGTGAGCCGAGCGGTGAATTGGCAAGTGCAATCGAGTCTTCTTTTGGGAGTTTCGCAGAATTTAAAACGCTCTTCTCCAAAGCTGCGGGAACCAGATTTGGTTCTGGTTGGGCTTGGCTATGTGTTCATAAAGGCGGAAAGCTTGAGGTTTGTTCAACTGCCAACCAAGACAATCCGTTAATGAACGGTATTGGCTGTGGAGGATATCCAATATTAGGTTTAGATGTTTGGGAGCATGCGTATTACTTAAATTATCAAAACAGGCGTCCTGATTATGTTTCTGGATTTTTTAATGTAATTGACTGGGATGCGGTATTAAAAAACTATAACGAAAAGGCTTAATACGCTCTTTTTTTAGTGCCCTCATAGTAATTAACAAAAGACTGATTAACAACCTTATTGCCTCCTGGTGTTGGATAATTTCCGGTAAAATACCAGTCTCCTAGGTTTTTTGGACATGCTGAATGAAGACTTTCTACTGTTTGGAAAATTACCTCAACATCTGTTTTTATTTCTTTTTCCTTCAAAATTTTTGAAATTTGATTAGAAATATCCTCGTCTGAATAATCAGTATAGATTTTTTTAACTTTATTTTTCATTTTTGAAGAAGGAAGTTTTAGCTCTTTTAAACAATCTTTGTAAGTCTCTTTTATAAGATCTTCTTTTCCTTCAACTTTAAGCAAATCAATTGCAGCTCTAAAGGCAATAAAGTCTTCCATTTTTGCCATATCTATTCCATAGCAGTCTGGATATCTAATCTGAGGTGCACTTGAAACCACTACTATTTTCTTTGGGTTTAATCTGTCTAAAATTTTTAAAATACTTTTTTGCAACGTAGTTCCTCTAACAATACTGTCATCAATAATAACAAGTGTGTCTGTTTTTTTTATAGAGCCGTAAGTGATGTCGTAAACGTGAGCTACTAATTCATCTCTGTTTTCATCGTCAGCAATAAATGTTCTAAGTTTTGCGTCTTTAATTGCAACCTTTTCAATTCTTGGCTTTAATGAAAAAATTTTTTCTAAGTTTTCTTTTGATATTTCTTGTTTTTCATCAAGTAGCTTTACAATGGCTTGACTGCTTATATATTTTTGTGCTTCTTGAACCAATCCAAAAAAAGAGGTTTCTGCTGTGTTTGGAATATAAGAGAAAACTGTGTTTTTTAAGTCGCTGTTTATGGATTTTAGTATTTTAGGAAAAAGTAATTCTCCTAGTTTTTTTCTTTCTAAGTATATTTCTTTATCACTTCCTCTTGAAAAATATATTCTTTCAAAAGAACATGCTTTGCGTTCTCTTTTTTCAAGAATAGGAACGGTCAAAGTTTTTCCTGATTTTTTAATTATTATACTGTGTCCTGCTTCAAGTTCTTTGATTTCTTCAAAAGTTGTGTTGAAAACGGTTTGAATTACAGGTCTTTCTGAAGCAACAACAACAACTTCATCATCTTTGTAATAATAAGCCGGTCGAATTGCTGAAGGATCTCTTAAAACAAAAGCGTCTCCATGGCCTAAAAGACCCGCCATTGCATATCCTCCGTCCCAATCTCTTGAGGCTTTTTTTAAAACCTTGCTGATCTTGAGTCTTTTTTCAATTAAAGGAGAAGCCTCTTGCTTATTGAAGCCTTCTTTTTTTAAATCTTTATAAATTTTGTGTACAGCGTCATCAAGAAAGTGTCCTATTTTTTCCATGACAGTCACTGAGTCCACTTTGCTTTTTGGATGCTGACCTAGCTTAACCAAGTTCTCAAACAATTCCTGATTATTGGTCATATTAAAGTTTCCTGCAACAATTAAATTTCTATGGGTCCAATTGTTTTGTCTTAAAAAGGGATGAACGCTTTCTATATTGTTTTTGCCAAACGTTCCATATCTTACGTGTCCAAGTAAAAGTTCTGCTTGAAAAGGGACGTTCCCTTCCAATTCATTAGAGGCAGCTATTCTTTCGCTTACTCTTGTAAAAACTTCTTGGATTGGTTGTTTGGCAGAAGACCTTTCTCTAAAAATATATTTTTCTCCTGGTTTAGCTCCAATTTTTACAGTTGCTAGCCCTGCTCCATCTTGACCTCTATTGTGCTGTTTTTCCATCATCAAATACATCTTGTTCGCTCCGTAAGATTTTGAACCGTATTTTTTTTGATAAAATTCCAGGGGTTTAAGCAGTCTTATAAGAGCTATTCCGCATTCGTGTTTAATTTGATCGCTCATTGACGCTTTGTACTTCGCATTAAAAATACTTAAATTTCTTTAATACCTTGTATATTTCTTAAATTCTTTCAGTCTGTTTTGAAAAGCTTCTTTAGAGAGGTTTTCCATTTGTGAAGTTCCAAAACCCTCAACACAAAATGATGCCATGACTGTTCCGTGGACAACTGCAAGTTTTAAGGTCTCAAAATTTAAATCATTGTTTTGAGACAAAAACCCTGCAAATCCTCCTGCAAAAGTATCTCCTGCACCTGTTGGGTCTTTGACTTTTTTTACAGGATAAGCAGGAATTGTAAAGAATTCGTTTTTACTAAACAACATCGCTCCATGTTCTCCTTTTTTAATAACAACGTGCTTTGGTCCCATTTTTAGTATTTCCTCTGCGGCATTAAAAAGAGTGTTTTTTCCAGAAAGCTGTAAAGCTTCTTCATCATTTATAATAATAATATTTGCTTTTACTATTACTTTTAAAAGCTCTTCTAATGAATTATCCATCCAAAAATTCATGGTATCAAGAATAACACATCTACTTTCAGAGCTAATTTGATTTAAAACCGTGCTCTGCACGGCTGGATGAAGGTTTCCTAAAACTATGATTTCGGAGCTAGAGTTTTGTTCGTTTAATACTGGATTGAAATCTGCCAATACGTTTAGCTGGGTGTTTAGCGTGTCTCTTTTATTCCAGTCCTTATGGTATTTTCCTTTCCAATAAAAGGTTTTTCCCTTTGTGATAACTTCAATTGAACTTATGTTCAACCCTTTAGAACTAAGTAAGTCTAAATATTTTTGGTCAAAATCTCCGCCAACGACCGAAATGATTGAGGCTTGGGATTCAAATATGGCTGAGCTTAAGCCGATGTATGTTGCTGCTCCTCCTAATATTTTGCCCGAATTTTCTTTAGGTGTTTCTATTTCGTCAAAGGCTACGGTTCCTACAATTAATGTTTTTTTCAAAAGAGTTTATTTAAATTAGTTTCATATCCCTTGTCAACTAACAAAGGTTTCTTTTCTGAAGCGTTAAAAGCAAGTTTGTCGCATATCTCATTTTGCGGATGATTATTGTGTCCTTTTATCCATTTAAACGAAATGTTGTTTAGCTCTTGCACTTTT
>CBFHJJ010000036.1:0-6743 GCA_965655865.1 Flavobacteriaceae bacterium
GTTTTGCCTTCTAAACTTTCAAGCATCGCTCCTCCGCCAGTTGAAACATAGCTAACTTTATTAGAAAAATTAAATTGTTTAACTGCCGCAACAGAATCTCCTCCTCCAACAAGGGAGAATGCGCCAGAAGACGTGCTTTTAGAAACAAAATTACCAACCGCTACAGTTCCTTTAGAAAAAGTTTCCATTTCAAAAACACCAACAGGGCCATTCCATAAAATAGTGTTACTAGATTCTATTGCTTTTTTAAAAATCTCTAAAGATTCTGGCCCAGCGTCCATTCCTTCCCAGTTTTCAGGAATTTGATTAATTGGACAAATTTGAGTTTCAGCATCATTTGAAAAATCATTTGCACATAAAACATCTACTGGCAAACAGACCTCTACTTTGTTTTGTTTGGCTTTTTCTAATATTGACAATGCCAAGTCTAATTTATCGTTTTCACATATAGATCCTCCAATTTTCCCTCCTTGTGCTTTTATGAAAGTAAAAGCCATTCCTCCTCCAATGATTAGTTTGTCTATTTTGTCGATTATATTATTAATTATAGTGATTTTTGAAGAAACTTTAGCGCCCCCTAAAATGGCTAACACAGGTTTTTGACCGTCTTCAATAACTTTTTTAATAGAGTCAACTTCTTTTAAAAGCAAATCTCCAGCAAATTTATTCTTGGTAAAAAATTTTGCAACTACACTGGTTGAGGCATGAGCTCTGTGAGCTGTACCAAAAGCGTCGTTCACATAGCTGTCCCCTAATTTAGAAAGCTTTTTTGCAAAATCATTATCGCCTTCTTCTTCTTCTTTGTGATACCTTAGGTTTTCTAACAAAATGATTTGACCGGGTTTACTGTTTTTAATTATCTGCTGTGTTGCTTCTCCAATAGTTTGCTTTGAAAAAACAACAGGCTTTCCTAAAACATCTTCAACCGATTTTACAATGTGAGAAAGCGAAAGCTCTGGATCGTTGCCTTTTGGTCTTCCAAGATGAGACATTAAAACAGCTGTTCCGCCGTCGTTTATTATTTTGTTGATTGTCTTTTTTGCTGCAACAATTCTAGAGTTATCTGTAACTTTTTTATCAAAGCTTAAAGGAACATTAAAATCTACTCGAACTAAGACCTTTTGATTATTGAAATTTGTTTGATAAATTGATTTCATTGTAAATTTTTGGAATTCAAAGATATGTATTTCTAGTTTATTTAAAGTTTAATCTTTTATATTTGAGAAATGTTATTCGATGAGGTTATTGGACAAGAATTCCTTAAAAAAGAACTTATTAAAGGGCTTGAGTCTGGTAGAATAGCCCATTCTCAACTTTTTCTTTCTCCTGATGGAAGCGGGGGGCTTTCGCTGGCAATCGCTTATGCAAGAAAGGTTATTGAAAAAAGCAACACTCATGCGGGCACAAGCCTAAAATTAAGCGAGCTCAAACACCCTGACCTTCATTTTATTTTTCCGGTGGCTATAAACAAAGACGTTAAGTCTAAGCCTATTTCATCAATGTTTATTGAAAGTTGGAGAGAGTTTGTTCATAAAAATCCATACGGCAATCTCTTTGATTGGTATTTAAAGATTGGCGTGGAAAACAAACAAGGGAAAATTGGTAACGACGAAGTTGAGGATCTTGTAAAAAAAATGTCTCTAAAATCATACGAAGGAGGTTGGAAAGTTGCGATAATTTGGATGGCTGAAAAACTAAACCTAACAGCTACAAATAAATTACTCAAACTTATTGAAGAACCTCCCAAAAAAACTCTTTTTATTTTTGTTTGTGAAAACACCGGGCTTATGGCCGAGACTCTTCTTTCTAGGTGTCAAACATCAAAGCTCAGCCATTTGTCTAAAAGCGAAATAGAAGAGTTTTTGATTAGTAAAGGGGTTGAAAAAAACGCGGCCTCTTTAGCGGCGACTAGCGGTTTTGGAAATCTTCGTATTGCATTAAAATCTATTGGTGAAAGCGAAAACAACAAAGAGTTTGAAGAGTGGTTTTTAAAATGGGTGAGAACTGCTTTTAAAGTTCGAAAAAACAAAGAAGAGGTTTTAGAGTTAATAAACTGGAGCAAAATGATTTCAAAAACTGGAAGAGAAGTTCAAAAGAGTTTTTTAAACTTTAGCATGAATGTGTTTAGAAGCGCTTTGTTAAAAAATTATGAAATAAACTCTCTTGTCAATTTTGAACCTAAAACAGACATGAATTTTGAATCTTTTTCAAAATATGTAAACGGCAATAACATTGAAGACATTTTTATTGAAATTGAAGAAGCTCAAAAAGGAATTCAATCAAACGGTAATGCCAATATGATTTTTATGGACCTGTCTTTAAAGCTTACAAGGCTTATCCAAAAACAATAATCGAATAGTTTTTTTCTATACCAAAACCTAAGCGATAGTTTTTTGCTATTAAAACTCTTCGTGTTTTGTTTTGATTAATTGCTTTTTTTAAAACTCCTTTAATATTTATAGGGTTGCAAGCCTAACTCTTCTTAGGTGTGCTTAAAATCGTTTTTTGAACACATAGACATAAGACGAGGCGTTCTTTTTAAATAAAGACACAAAGTTTGACACAAGACCAACTGCTAAACCTTTAAAGAACCATAATTTAGATTTTTTATATTGTTCAGAAAGCATGGAAACATATAGGGCGTCAAAATACATGGGGCTTTTATTTACATAATCGAATCCGTTTTGTGTCATTATCTCGATTAAGCCTTTTGGCGAAAAATGCCAATAATGCCTTGGCACATCAAAGCCAGCCCAATACTCTTTGTAATAATTAGCGTCGTATGATTGATAGTTGGGACAGGCCACTATCAAACTTCCTTTTGAATCAAGAATATCAGACGCTAAGGAAAGTGTGTCTTTATATGAAAAAACATGTTCTAAAGAATGCCACATTGTTACAGTTGTAAACTTTAATGTTTTTAAAGCCGCTTCACTTATAAAGACCTTTTGCTGTTCAATGGTTTTGTTTGATACTTGCTCATAAAAAGGATCATACGCATAAGCATTTCCTCCTTTATCATTTAGACTGGAAACAAAATAAGCGTTTCCTGAGCCAAAATCTAAAAGAGGGTTTTTATAAGAAGATGCTTTTTTTAAAACCCTGTGTTTAAAGTAAAAATTTAGTCTTTTAACAAACGTGTACAAAGAAGAAAAAAGAGACTTGTTGCTGTTGTGTGAGAGGTAATCTTTGGACTTATAGTATTTTTTTATGCTCTTTTTATCAACCTTTGGTAGTGTTTGAAAAACATCAAGTCCTTTAATTTTAACTAAAGAAAACGTTTCTTTTGTTAAGAAATGGTCTTTGATCTTAGTTGTTGTTTTTGTTTTCATAACAATCTTGTTCCACGTGGAACACTACCTACCCATATAAACCATCAAAACACTTATGTCGTTTGGCGAAACTCCGCTTATTCTAGAGGCTTGCGAAAGTGTTGAAGGTTTTATGTTGTTTAATTTTTGAATAGCTTCACTTGACAAAGACTGAACTTTTGAGTAATTGAAAGTGGTTGGTATTTTTATGTTTTCTAAGTTATTTAGCTTTTCCGCATTAGCTTTTTCCTTTTCAATATACCCTGAATACTTCACCTGTACTTCTGTTTGCTCAAGAACATCGTTTTTAAAATCATTTTTTTCTAGAAAAAGCTTAACGCTTTCTAAAGACAACATGTCGTCTAATGAAATGTTTGGTCTAGAGAACAATTTGTAAAGCTTCATAGATTGTGATATTTCTGATGAGTTTTTCAAAGAAAGTATAGGATTAATAGATTCTGGCTTAACACTAGTTTTTTTGAAAAAAGAAACAAAAGCCTCAGTGTTTGTGCGCTTTTCTTCTACATTAGCAACCCTTTGTTTTGAAGCTAAGCCTAGTTTGTTTGAAATTTCTGAAAGCCTTAAGTCTGCGTTGTCTTGTCGCAAAAGAGTTCGATACTCTGCTCTAGAGGTAAACATTCTGTATGGCTCTTCAGTACCTTTAGTGATTAAGTCGTCTATAAGCACTCCTATGTAAGCTTCGTTTCTCTTAAGAACAAAAGACTCTTTGTTGTTTATTAGTAAATGAGCATTTATTCCCGCCATAAGGCCTTGTGCTGCAGCTTCCTCATAGCCGGTTGTTCCGTTAATTTGGCCTGCGAAAAACAAGCTAGAAACAGGCTTGGTTTCCAAAGAATTTTTTAATTGTGTTGGCGGAAAATAATCGTATTCAATCGCATAACCTGGTCTAAAAAACTTAACATTTTCAAATCCTTTTACAGATCTAAGCGCATTAAACTGAACGTCTTCTGGAAGTGAAGTAGAAAACCCATTAACATAGACCTCTACAGTGTTCCAACCTTCAGGTTCGACAAAAATTTGATGCCTGTCTTTACCAGCAAACCTGTTTATTTTATCTTCAATTGAGGGGCAATATCTTGGGCCTGTACTGTTAATAGCGCCGTTAAACATAGGAGACCTGTCAAAACCTTCTTTTAATAAATCATGAACAATTGGACTGGTATAGGTCATGTGACAATCAAGTTGTTTTGTAAGCGGCTTGGTAATATTAGAATACGAAAACTTGCCTGGATTAAAATCACCCGGTTGGGGTGTCATAACAGAATAGTCTAATGACCTTCCGTCAACGCGTGGTGGAGTTCCTGTTTTCATTCTGCCCGATTCGAAACCAAAATCAGTAAGGGCTTCTGTTATACCAAAAGAAGCTTTTTCTCCTGCACGCCCACCGCCAAATTGTTTTTCTCCTATATGAATAAGGCCGTTTAAAAATGTTCCGTTTGTAAGTATTACTGTTTTAGATCTAATTTGAAGGCCTAAAGAAGTTGTAACGCCAACGACTTTATCTCCAGAAATAAGAAGCCCTGAAACCATTTCTTGATAAAAATCAAGATTAGGTGTTTTTTCCAGCATGGTTCTCCAGCATTCTGCAAACCTCATCCTGTCTGATTGTGCGCGAGGACTCCACATGGCAGGACCCTTTGATTTATTTAGCATTTTAAACTGAACCGCAGAATTGTCTGTTACAATACCGCTATACCCACCAAGGGCATCAATTTCTCTTATTATTTGTCCTTTGGCTATGCCGCCCATTGCGGGATTACAAGACATTTGCGCAATATTTTGAAGGTTCATTGTTACAAGAAGTGTTTTGCTTCCCATATTAGCGGAAGCGGCAGCAGCTTCTGAACCCGCGTGGCCTGCGCCAACAACAATAACATCGTATTCTTCTTTAAACATGACTATTGTTCCACGTGGAACATTTTTAAATTATCATCTTCTTTGCTTCTCATCAATAAAGTTTCCTCGTCTGAGGAGTCTTCATAACCCATAAAATGTAGAAGACCGTGAACCATAACACGCATCATTTCGTCATCAAAAGACGACTTAAACTTAACTGCGTTCTCTTTGACCCTGTCAACTGAAATAGCAATGTTGCCGCTTAAAACGTCTCCTTCGGAATCGTTGAAAGATATTACATCTGTAAAAAAATCGTGATTTAAATGCTTAATGTTCAGCTCTTTAAGGTCGTTGTCGTTGAAAAAAGCATAAACGATATCTCCAACAAAAAAACCCTCGGCTTCAACGGCTTTTTTGAGCCACTTTGAAACCTTGTTTTCGTTATCTAACGAAAAAGAGGTGTTATAAACGTATTCTATACTCATTTAATTTTTTTGCAAATATACTTTGTTGAACTGTATTTAAAAAAAACAAAATAATTTAAGATTTAAAAAAGATGTTTAAGGCCAAAAAACATCAACTAAAAGGCCACAAAAGAAATGATCTTAGAAAAAGAGTGAAAATTTTAAACAAGAGTGTATTTTTGTAAAAAAAAGATGACAAAAAAAGTTCGTGTTCGTTTTGCCCCTAGCCCAACAGGGCCGTTGCACATTGGCGGGCTAAGAACGGCTTTGTTTAATTATCTGTTTGCAAAACAAAACGATGGAGATTTTATTATTCGTGTCGAAGACACTGATCAAAACAGGTATGTTAAGGGAAGTGAAAAACACATTGTTGAGTCCTTAAAGTGGTGTAAGATTGAGGCAGACGAAAGTCCTTTTGTAGGTGGCGAACATGGGCCATATAGACAAAGCCAAAGAAAAGAACTTTATAAAAAAAGAATAGGTGAGCTAATAGAAAAAAAACACGCCTATTATGCTTTTGATTCTAAAAAGGAATTAGCGTCACATAGAACTGAGGCTGAAAAACAAGGAAAGGTTTTTAGCTATAGCTTTTCAAACAGATTAAGTTTAAAAAACTCTTTGACTCTTTCAAAAAACGAAACTATAGAGTTGTTAAATAACGGCGCTGAGTATGTGGTTAGGTTTAAAACTCCAAATGAAAAAGAGGTTGTTTGTGAAGATGAGTTAAGGGGAGTTGTTCGCGTGTCAACCGAAACAATTGATGATAAAATCCTTTTTAAAAGCGACGGGATGCCAACCTATCATTTTGCTAACGTTGTTGATGATTATGAAATGAAAATTTCACATGTCATTAGGGGGGAAGAGTGGTTGCCCTCATTGCCCTTACACTGGTTGCTTTACGATGCCTTGGGCTGGAACGTCAAGCCTAAATTTATACACTTGCCGTTAATTCTTAAGCCTGTTGGAAAAGGTAAGCTTTCAAAAAGAGACGGAGACAAATTTGGATTTCCTGTCTTTGCAGTTCAATGGAAAAGCGAAGAAATCATAAAAGGCTACAAAGAGCATGGTTTTTTGCCTGAGTCTGTAATAAACTTTTTAAGCCTTCTTGGCT
>CBFHJJ010000037.1:0-5844 GCA_965655865.1 Flavobacteriaceae bacterium
ACAACACAAGGGTCGTGCCTTCCTTTACCTTTCATTTCTACTTCATTATTATTGGAATCTATTGTTTTTTGAGATTTCATAATAGTTGCAACAGGTTTAAATGCTACATTGAAGTAGATATCCATTCCGTTACTAATTCCGCCTTGAATTCCACCAGAATTATTAGTTTCTGTTTTCCCGTCAGAATTAAATGAATCATTATGTTGACTTCCTTTTAATTTAGAGCCACTAAAACCACTTCCGTATTCAAAACCTTTAACTGCATTTATTGATAACATGGCTTTACCAAGTTCAGCGTGAAGTTTATCAAATACAGGTTCACCTAAACCAATTGGACAGTTTTCAATGACACAACTAACCTCTCCTCCAACTGTATCACCTTCCTTTCTAATTTGTTTTATAAAATTTTCCATATTAATGGCAGTTTTTGGATCTGCACATCTAACAGGATTATTTTCAATGGTAGAAAAATCTAATTTTGAATAGTGAGTACCAACCTTAATGTCTCCAACAGAAGATACGTGAGCAGTTATTTTAATTCCTTTAAGAATTTGTTTAGCGATAGCTCCTGCCACTACTCTGCTTGCTGTTTCTCTAGCAGAACTTCTGCCTCCTCCTCTATAATCTCTGTGACCATATTTCTTATCATAAACAAAATCTGCATGAGAAGGTCTGTATGTATCTTTTATGTGGGAATAATCTTTAGATTTCTGATCTTTATTATGAATTAAAAAACCAATTGGCGTTCCTGTTGTTTTTCCTTCAAATATTCCACTGTAAAACTGAACAGAATCTTCTTCTTTTCTTTGAGTAACAATTGAAGATTGACCAGGTTTTCTTCTTTGCATTTCACTTTCAATAAAATCTAAATCAAGTTCTATTCCAGGGGGACATCCATCTATTACACCACCAAGTGCTGGTCCATGAGATTCTCCAAATGTTGTGAGTTTGAATATGTTACCAAATGTATTGCCAGCCATTATTAAATTTTAAACAAAAATAGGTTTAAAATATTTCATAAAAAAGATTAGCTAATAAAAGGTTATTTCCAATTTTTAAGTTTACTTGTTTGACCAATTCCAGGGTTGAAAAAATTAGTTGGATCTAATTTTTTATAAAATTCAGTAAGAACAGGCATTGCTTTGTATTCGTGACCTACATTATGTTCAGCAGGATATTGTGCTCCTCTTCTATCATATATTTTTAATAATTCTTCTTTTAATTTTTTAGCGTCGACTCCTTTTTTCAGTATATAATTGTGATGAAATACATGACAAAATAAATGACCGTAATAAAATTTTAGTTCAAGTTTATCATTAATTTCTTTTGGAAGAATTTCGAGCCAGTTTTTTTCATTTCTTGGAAATGCAATATCCAAAGACATCATTTCTCCAATGTTATTTTTATTTAAAGCTTGATACCTTCCAATTGCACTTGCTGAAACATATCTGTGAAGCATTGCTTTTTTTCCTTCATTTGAATTACATATAAAAAAATCACCTTCTTTGTCTTTGAAAAAATCTTTAAAATAAGCCTCAGCTTCATCAATACCGTTGTCGGTCATTTCAATTATCCAATGATGTTCAAATTGATTTCTAAAAAGTTCCATTTTTTTTGGCAAATGATTGGGCCAAAAATTACTTAAAAACTGCATTAGTTTATCAGAAAATTTTTCAGGAAGAAATTTGACTTTTTCTGCTATAATGTCCACAATTCTTTTGAATTCAAAAAGTGACGGTAAAAAGTTTGTTCCAAGTCTTTCAATTACTACAAATGTATCCTTACTGTATTTCTTTGCAGCATCGTAACAATCTCTGTGCATATAATCTCCTAATCTGGGAAGTTCATTAAAATTGGTAAGAATATCTTTTCTTATTTTCCAAAAATCATCTTGATTGTTAGAGCCTACATAAAATACTTTACTTTTCTTTGGAGCATTATAAGTATCTAGACGTAACGCAAATACAGCTATTTTTCCAGCACTTCCTGAAGCAGAATGTAATAATCTTTTATCTGCATTAAAACGAGCTGGAGTGCTTTGGTCAACTCCTCTAACTATTTCAGAGTATTTATCATCGGAAGCTAATTTGTTAGACTTTAATATATCTGAACTATTGTAATTTTTATTTTCTAAATTAAATAAGATCTCTTCAGGATTAGAACCTAGATTTATATCTAACTCGTTAATTAATTCTAGCTTACTATCCTTATTAACTTTTGCATACAATGCTAGTTCAGTGAAAGCTGGGCCTCTATGAACTAAAGATCCACCTGAATTATTGCAAACTCCCCCTACAATAGAAGCTCCAATTGATGTAGAACCAATAACAGAATGGGGTTCTTTATTTAAAGGCTTAAGTTTATTTTCTAAATCATATAAACTACTTCCAGGAAGAGCAATAATTTGTTTACCATTTTCAATAACATGAATAGAATTTATTCTTAATGTATTTATAATTACAATTGAGCGATCGTAATCTTTTCCAAATGGTGTTGAACCTCCAGTTAATCCAGTATTTGCTGCTTGCATTATTACAATAACGTTAGATTCTATACATTTTTGTAAAATTTTCCAAATTTCTAATAATGTGCCTGGCTTAACAACAGCTAATGTTTCTCCCTTTCCATAACGCCAGCCATTACTAAATGGTTCTTTGCCCCATTTACTAGTAATGACATATTTATCTCCGGTAATTAACTTAAGTTCATTAACAATTTCACTTTTTCTTTTCATTGATCTTCATAAGATATAAATATTATATTTGCTAAAGTTAAATTTTATTTAAACTCAAATGAAAAAATATATTTATTTGTTATTCGCTTTAGTTATTTCATACGGCTGTTCAAACAATACCTTTACTATAAATGCTGAAACAAATCACGATGAAGATTTAGATGTTTTTTTGGTGAAACTTGGAGAAAGTAATTTACCTGTTGTAGTAGATTCAACCAAAGTTTTTGATGGAAAATTTTCATTTACAGATTCAATTTCTGTTCCTGAAATGCATTACGTAGTTTTTGATAAACAAAGAGAAAATCTTCCTGTTGTAATCGAACCAGGAACTATTAATGTTAAAGTTTACAAAGATAGTTTAAGATCCTCCAGAGTTTTAGGAACTAAATCTAATGATGACTTTAGTACTTATAAATTGAAAACTAAAGATTTTTATATTGAACTAAATAAAGTTCAATCTGAAATGAGAAATGCCAGTTTTGCCAGAGACACCCTTCTTCTTAGTGATTTAAATAGTCAATTTGAATCTTTGAAAGATAAACTAAGAAAATATGAGGAAAGTTTTATTGTAGAAAATAATGATTCTTATTTATCCTCTTTAATTCTTCAGAGAATGCTAATGAATAAAGAGATTGACATTGATATAATTGAATCATATTTTTCACGATTTACTGATATAATAAAAAGCACAAAATCTTCTATTGAAATTAAAAATAAAATAGAACAGATAAAAAAAGATATAGAAACTCCATCTGTTGGTAGTTTAGCTCCTGATTTCACTGGACCAGGCTTATTTGCTGAGCCTGTGTCTCTAAGTGATGTTAAGTCTAAAGTAATATTATTAGATTTTTGGGCTTCTTGGTGCGCTCCTTGTAGAGTTGAAAACCCTAGTTTGGTTAATTTAAAATCTAAATATTCAGATGACGAGTTTCAAATTGTTGGAGTTTCACTTGACAGAGATATGGAATCATGGGTTAATGCAATAGAAAATGATAATATTAAGGATTGGATTCATATTTCAAATTTAAAATTCTGGGGAGAGCCAATAGCTAAACTCTATAAGGTTACTCAAATGCCCACAACATTTGTCTTAGATGAATCTAAAAATATAATTGGAATTGATGTTAAGGGAAATGATTTAGCTGCAATGATTGAAAAGCAATTAAAATAAGCTCCTTTTTTTATCATAATAAAGTATCATAAATGGAGTTAGTAATAAAAGTACTAACCAAGTTTGATTTACTAAAATAGATGGCTGAATAAGTATTGTTATAATCATTCCGGCTATAGCTCCACCTAGGTGTGCAGAATGTCCAATGTTTCCAGTATTTTTTTTCATTCCGTATATTGAATATAAAATATAGCATAAACCAAAAACATAGGATGGTAATGGTATTGGAAAGAATATTAAGGCTAGTTTCATTTCTGGAAATAATAATATAGATGAGTAAACAATTCCAGTAACAGCCCCACTTGCTCCTACAGCAGAATATAAAACTTGATTTTTATGTTGTTTTAATGTAAATAAATTACCAAAATAAAGACTCAATAAGTAAATAATTAAATAATAGAGCCCTCCTAGTTTCATAAGTATAGCCCCAGAAAAAACCCACAAAGTAAATAAGTTAAAAAATAAGTGACTGTAATCAGCATGTAAAAATGCAGATGACCACATTCTGTATTTGTCACCTTTGTTAATTGACTGAATTTGGAATTTATATTTATTAAAAAAAGTTAAATCTTTGAATCCTTTTATTGAAAATAGACAAGTAATAATAATTATTATAAAAAGCATCTTCCAAAAGTATGTAAAAAAAAAACCCAGATTTTATTCTGGGTTAATTTTTTATAATAATTTAATTATTACCATTTTTTCACAAGAACTCTTGTGAATTTTCTTACAGTTTTGAAAGTATTCCAATCAACATCCTTATTCATTTTAAGTCTGTCTTTCATGTAATTAGGATTACTGATTCTAAAATCCCTATCTGATTCTAACAAATCACCATATGACTTATATCCAGCCACAAAGTAATGAGTTCCCTCTGGATGAACACCACTTCTAATGTTTCCGTGAATTGTTCCTCTATCTTTTCTTGGATATTTTTCGTTTAAGCTTTTCATAGTACTTCTCATAATATCACGACTTGACCAAGATTTTGAATTAATAATTGAAACCACTTGAAATGGAAATACGGTTTCTGAATTAAAATTTAATACAGTAGTTCCATTTCCAGAACTTCCACCCTCTTTAAAATAATTATTCATTTTACTAAAAAATAGTTGCGTTTCTAAATTTGGGGCAGCAGACCACATTGAGTTAAAAGCATTAGCATTTCCAGTAAAAATAACTTGATGTGTTACATCAAATTCAGAGTCAGAAAACATCACACTGTATAAATATGCTGTGACACCCTCAGTTTTATTAGTAGAGAATTGCTTGTCCAGTAAAGCAACAACTGCTTCTTCATCAGAACCATCTATTGAGAATGAATAAGCTTGCCAGTGTGTTCTTTCTTGAGAATAAACACTTAACACAAAGAAGAGTAATAATAATGTTGTAAATTTTTTCATATTTAATTTTTTATTTAAATATATAAAAACATTCTTATATGAATTTAATTAAAATCAATTATTTATGATAATAATATAATAGATTTGCATTAATGAATTTAATAACAAGATTTTTTATTTACCCTATACTTTTATTTATATCAATTCTGCCCTTTAAAGTATTGTATTTTATTTCAGATATAATTTTTTATCTGTCTTATTACATTATAGGTTTTAGAAGAAAAATTGTAAGAAAAAATCTTGAACTATCAAATGTTGCAAAATCAAAGAAAGATTTAATTAGAATTGAAAAAGAATTTTACAGACATTTTACCGATGTGTTTTTTGAAATGTTAAAATTTTATTCAATATCTCCAAAAGAGATGAAAAAAAGATTTTACATCGAGAATCCTAAGATTTTTTATGATTTCGAAAAAAAGAATAAAAGTGTGATGTTTATGACATCTCATTACGGTGGTTTTGAATGGTTTTTGTCTATTAATTATCATGTTCCTCAGCTTCCTTTTGCAGTTTACACTCCCCTATCAAATAAAAGT
>CBFHJJ010000038.1:0-5695 GCA_965655865.1 Flavobacteriaceae bacterium
AATGCTGTGGAGACTTTTTCAAATTCCAGTATTTAATGAAAAAGGAGTTCAGCAGAATTGGATGGATTTCGGAATTTCAACAGGAATTGATCCCCAGCTAATATCTCTAATTTGGGCACTATTTTACACCTTTATTATTTACTTAGTTGTAAATGTGATGTACAAAAGAAAAATATTTGTAAAAATTTAATTAGAATATGGTAATGAGGAGTGATGTAAATTAATACGAAGATCTTGATTAGAGTCTAAAAAATATCCGAAAGTATACTCTACTTTAACTACATTTCCGTTAGGCTCAGTAAAAAAATAATTTCCCATTGCTGTAGCGGATTTTTTATTTAAAATCACTGAAGCGTTTTCAAATCTAACATTTGTCCAGGGTTGTAAAGCAAATCCTTTATCCTCAGAAAAATCGCTGTTTTCGCCAATAAAATATGACTTTGCTCCTTCAAAAGTTAAACGGAATTGATTGTCTTTAGCTTTAGTAGGCTTGAAAAGAACAGTCCCGTTTTGATATCCATATAGTCTATTAATTAGACTTTCTGCTTCATTATTACAAGCTTCTTTGTTTGATTTTAAACTGCCTAGTTTAACTAAACTGTCTCCCCACTCTTTTTGAACATTTTCAATATTGTCTAACGTTATCATTGTGTAAAATTTAATATTCAAATTTAATTATTTGCTTTTTAATTAATATCATAGATTTACAATTAAAATAATTTATATGTCTAAAAACTACTTGGATGTAACCAAAAGAGCAAAGTACTATCAAATTGGAAATGCAAACTCTTCGATTAAAAAAGTTTGGATTGTTTTTCACGGATATGCAATGCTAAGCGAGTTTTTTATAAAAAAATTCAATGTTCTTGACGATGGGGAAACATTAATTATTGCGCCCGAGGCATTGAACAGGTTTTATATTACAGAAAATTTTAGTCGAGTTGGGGCGAGCTGGATGACAAAAGAAGATAGAGAAAACGATATCATTGAAAACAATAGATATATTGAATCTCTTTACCAAAACATAATTAATCAAATTGGACATTCTAACTTCGACTTGAACATTTTAGGGTTTTCTCAAGGCAGTCCAACTGCATGTCGTTGGATTTTCTCTTCAAATTTAAAAGTAAAAAATCTGCTTATTTGGGCTGGAGATATTCCAAAAGACACGTTGATTGAACAAAATAAATCAAAATGGGATTCGTTCAATACTTACTTAGTAATGGGTGAAAAAGATCAATTAATAACCAAAGAGCTGAGTCTTAAATTTCAAAAAGTTATTTCTGATTACAAATTAGATTACAAACTTGTTAAATACGATGGTGATCACAGAATCTTTCCAGACGTATTAAAAAATATTTCAGATAATTTTTAAGATGACCAACCTTGATAAACTAACAAATCTAGATGATGACACTTTCAAGTTTTTTAAAAAACTTGAAAGCCAGCCTAAAAACAGTTTGTCTTTTTCTAAAGACAAGTGGTCCGTTTTACAAATTCTTTATCATGTATGGCTTGCCGAAGTTTCATCCGAAAAATACATTAGAACCAAAATTCAATATCCTGAAACAATTATAAAAACACCTATTTCAGCATATATTAGAGCTTTTCTAACTAAATATTTTCTTTTGTTGGGAATTTCAATTAATGCTCCAAAGCATACTACTAGATTTCCTGAAAAAATTTCTTTAAAAAAGCTTCAAGAAAATTGGATAAACTCAAGGGCCTCATTCTCAAAACTTATTTTAGAACTTGATCAAAAAAAACTTTCAAATAAAGCTGTTTTCAAGCATCCTATCATGGGGCGAATAAACCTATCGCTAACTTTATATTTTTTTAAGCTACATTTCAATCACCATCAAAAACAAATAAACAAAAGAATAAACTCTTCTACTTAGATGAAGTTCCGTCTCGATTTGGCTTTCTTACTGATGGCCACCCTCTAGATTTCATCATTTTACCAGTCCTTCGGTTTCGAACTTTTTCAGGCATTACTCTTTTTTCTCTAGACGCTGTATCTGGATCCTCACTTGCTTTATAAGCAAGTATTGCGGTTAAAATGACATTGTTTTTTAAATCCTCAAAGACAATTTTATCGTGAGTATCTAGATTTGTATGCCATGTATAATTAAAATACGACCAGTCAAGGGCGCTTAAATTAAATGCTGGAACACCTGCAGCCACAAACGAAGCGTGATCAGTTCCGCCGCCACCAGGATTTCCTGGAAAGTCTGTTTTAATATGCTTTTTAACGTTTTGAGGAACTTCAGAAAGCCAATCTGAAACATATTCATATGAATTTAAAAATCCTTGACCATTTATATTAACTACTCTTCCCGTTCCGTTATCTTGATTAAAGACTGCTTGAGTGTTTTCAATTATTTTTGGAAAATCTTCAACAAAAGCTCTTGATCCGTTTAAGCCTTGCTCCTCACTTCCCCAATGACCTACCATAATAGTTCTTTTTGGATTTGGATAAATTTTCTTTAGAATTCTCATCGCTTCCATCATAACAAGCGATCCGGTTCCATTATCAGTTGTTCCTTGTCCTCCGTCCCATGAGTCAAAATGCGCAGAAAGAATTACATACTCTTCTGGTTTTTCAACCCCTTTTATTTGTGCAATTGTATTGAACGTCGGCATCTCTCCAAGCTCTTTAGATGTTGATACGATCTTTACTTTAGGAGTTGTTCCGTTTTCAACCATTCTGTAAAGCATTGTATAATCTTCAAGATTTAAATCAACATTAGGTATTTTTTCTGTTCTAGCGCTAAAAACTTTATTTGCGCCAAAAGCTTTAGACCAATAACTAGAGATTAAGCCTACTGCTCCTGCATCTTCAAAAGCTTGGTTAATGTCTCTATATCCATAGCCTGTTTTTCTTAAATTTGAGAACCATTTATCAGACATTTTATCACGATCTTCTTTCAATTTTTCAAATGATTCAGGTGTCGCATATTCTTCCCATTGGTAATCAGGTCTTCCTGTTATTTGATTTTGACTAACTAAAACAAATTTACCTTTTATAGTTTTTAACCATGTCTCAAATTCTGCCTTATCATTGATTTCTGGAACTTTTACTACATCAGCTGTAACACCTCTTTTTGATGTTGAAGGACTCCAGGCTAATTGTCTTCCTGCAAGAGTTCTTATTCTTGGTTCTAACATGTCAACATGTGTAATTCCTCTTTCCCATCCTCTCCAGACACCCCACTGATGAAGTCTAGCTGTCATTCCCCATGTTTCATACTTTGCTTTAGCCCAATCATGAGCATTTTTCATTTGTGGAGTTCCCACTAGTCTAGGGCCAATTAAGTCAAAAAGTTCGTGTGCCAAGACTTCGAGTTGAGAGTTTTCTGTAGCTTCTTCAACTATTTTGTCTACAGTTTCAGATTGAGAATAAGAAAGTATAGAAAATGATAGTAAAAGGAATGAGAATAATTTTTTCATTTTTAAATGTTTTAATAAATAAGATCTTAAATTTAATAAAATTAAAATTACTAAGTGAAGATTGATAAAAATATAATAATACCTGAACATGGCTCAAAATCAATTTTAGCAGATTTTTTTTACAACCCTATTTGCAAGAAAATGCCTGTGATTATCTTTTGTCACGGATATAAAGGATATAAAGATTGGGGATGTTGGAATTTAGTCGGAACAGAGTTCGCTCTTAACAATTTTTTTTTCATAAAGTTTAACTTTTCTCATAATGGAGGAACTGTCCAAAATCCAATAGATTTTCCAGATTTAAATGCTTTTGGAAATAATAATTTTACACACGAATTAAACGATATTGATAGGGTAATTTCTTTTGTTTCAACAAATAAAATTATTTCTAAAAATATAGATCTGAATAATATTTTTTTAATAGGGCACAGTCGGGGCGGAGGAGTTTGTGCAATAAAGGCTTCAGAAAATAAATACATTAAAGGGCTAATTACTTGGGCGGGTGTGAGTAATTTTAAAATTCGATTTAATGAAGAGTCAGATGAGTTTTTAAAATGGGAAGAAAGTGGCGTAAAATATGTTGAAAATAAAAGAACAAAACAGCAAATGCCTCATTTTTTTCAATTTTATCTTGATTTCAAAAAAAACGAAGAACGTTTTAATATAAAAACTGCCGTTAAAAATCTTAAAATTCCTTTTCTAGTAATACACGGGGATAACGACAGCTCTGTGCTTCCTTTTGAAGGAGATGATTTACACTCATGGAACAAAAACAGCAAGTTTTTTAGTGTAATAAACGGAAATCATACTTTTTCTTCAAAACATCCATGGGAGGAGAAAAAGCTTCCAAAAGAATTAAAATCAGTAACTGAAACCTCTATTGATTTTATAAAAAGTTGTGTTTAGATTTTCAAAGAGGACATATACTGAAAATTATCTTTAGCGGATTCCAGTTGAGATGTTCCTGTGTAAGCTTCTTGCTCAACAATAAAATTTTTAAGCCCTTTTTCTTTCCCGTAAGCTAATATTTTAGAAAAATCAATTGATCCTTTTCCAAGTGTACAGGATTCATACGTGTCTTCTGAAAGTGACATATAATCTTTAACATGACAATAAGTGAACCTGCCTGGATGTTTGTCAAACCATTCTATTGGATCTTGTCCAGCAGCAACTACCCAATAAATATCCATTTCAAAATCTACTAAATCTTTGTTTGTATTATCCATTAATATATCTTGAAAAAAAACACCTTCAGTTTCTTTAAATGAGTAAGCGTGATTGTGATAAGCAAATTTAATTCCGTGATCCTTTGCTATTTGACCACACTTATTAAATGTTTCAGCAAGAGATTTAAACCCTTTAATAGAAAGATCGTCTCCAGCCCAAGGACAAATTAAGTATTCTACTCCAATTTCTGAAGCTTGAGCACATTTTAACTTAAAACTTGAAAGATTATTTGTGTCTCCGCAATGACTAGAAATCATTGACAGGCCTAAACTGTCTAAATAGTCTTTAAACTCTAAATTGGTCATTCCCCAAAAAAGACCAAGATCTCCTTCATAGCCCTCAACAAATTTATAGCCATAAGAGGCTACTTTAGCTAAAGTTTCTTTAGGGTCTTTGATCATTTCATCTCTTAATGAATATAATTGTATACCTACTCTATTAATTTCTTTGACAGAGTTTAAAGTACAGGAAGTAATTGACATAGGGGCTAATATAGTTGTGGTTAATAATGAACTTTTTAAGACAAACTCTCTTCTTTTCATGCTTTTAGTTGTTGAATTATTTAGGGTTTAAAATAGGTAAAATGATTGAATCTATAAAATTACTATCATATGTTTTATTACCTTTAATAAAAAAAAATATTATGAAAAAATTATCACTATTATTTATGTTTTTAATCATGGTGTCGTGTAATAACACAGCCGTGAAAAAAGTAGCTGACTCGCTAACTCCTGACGCAGAAGTTGTAGAAGTTGAAGTTAACAATCCTTCTGGCTACTTAGCAACAGCCGATGGTAAAGTTAACGCCTTTGATGCAAATCCTGAAAATTTAGATCTTTGGGACACTTATATTGAGGCTCACAAAAACCGAGACCTTGATGTTATTCGTGAAATGAATGCGGATTCAACAAAACAAATGGGTGCTTTCAAAATTTATGACCCAATGGGTGGTGTTATAAATGGAATAGATGATCATATTCAGCGCCTAAGCGAATGGTTTGAAGCTGAAAACCCTAAT
>CBFHJJ010000039.1:0-5429 GCA_965655865.1 Flavobacteriaceae bacterium
AAAATGAAACTTAAAATACTTAGAATTATGGCAATAATAACAGGATTAATTGGAACAACTTTATTTAATAGATTTATGGAGGGAGGAGCACTTTTTATGTCTCTTGTTCTTATTTGTTTAATAATATCATTTTACTTCACAGTAAAATCTGTTTTTAATATTAAAACAAATATTGAAATTTCTAGAAAAATGCTTAAGCACATAAAGGATAGTGGCTCACTTGGATTAGCTTTAGGCGTTATGGGTTCGTTTATAGGACTTATAACTGCTTTTGATGCTCTTGAAGCAACTGGAGAAGCGAATCCTTCTGTAATAGCTGGGGGCTTAAAAGTTGCCTTGCTATCAACTCTATTTGGACTATTTACTTATTCAATTTCTAAATTTTCAGTACTAATACTTCGAATTATTCAAAAATAAAATTATGTTATTATCAAAAAAAGAAATATCAATTTTAATTGAGATTATATATTCAATTGTATTTGCATTAATATTCCTTCCATATTTTTATGAAAATCAAGGAAAAAATCTAATATTAATGGATGGTTTAATTGAAAAAATAACACAAATTATAATATGTACTGTAATCTATTTTGCTATTGCATATTCTATATTAGAGGTTGCTTTTAAAAAAAAGGAAACTAGAGACGAGAGAGATGATATGATAAATTCAAAATCGTATAAATTAGGTTATTTACTCTATGAGTTCTCTTTATTCATTTTTATTGGATATGTATTTTCTAAATTTCAAAATAAAGAATTATTAAACTTAACTGGAAACCTGGAGTTATATAATAGCTTTAAATTAACAGATGCCGGAATTATTTTTATTGTTCTTGTACTACTTGCATTTATATCGGTCATAAAATCATTATATCAATTTTACTTATATAGAACCGTTTAAAATGATATTAAAAAACAACTTGAAAGAGGTTAGGCAGAAAAAGGGTTTAACTCAAGAAGAACTAGGTGTAAATGTTGGAGTCAGTAGACAAACAATTATTTCGATTGAAAGATACAGATATAAACCTACTCTAGAGCTGGCTATGAAATTAGCTGAAAATCTTAATATTAAAATTGAAAAATTATTCTATTTTGAGCAGGAATAGTTCTAGAATTAAATATTGTGAAGTCTGTAAAAAAATTCATTCTACAATGTATAGAATTCAATTTCAACCAACTAAAGAATGGGTTTTTTCTTGTAAAAATTGTCTTAGTATTGTAAAAAAAGACAATAAGTTTTACAGATATGGAGGTACTTGGAAAAAATAGGATTTGGTTTTTCTCAAATGTTTTAAATATCATATATTTAAAACATGTTAAAAACCAAAGAGGTTGAGTTTAATTATGATAATCAAATGTTTTTCAAGTTTCAGAACATTGATTTAAATAGTAATGAAAACTTATTAATTATTGGTGACTCAGGTGTTGGAAAAACTACACTAATGCATCTTCTTGCAGGACTTTTAAAATCAAATTCCGGATCAATTAAATTGTTTGATAAAGAACTTAATCAGATGACTTCTTATCAACTTGATAGTTTTAGAAAAAATAATATCGGGATAGTATTTCAAAGACCACATTTTGTTAACTCTCTTACTGTAAAAGAAAATCTTCAACTTGCTCAATATATAGCTAATAAAAATGATAATACTAGAATTGAAAGTATACTTAAAAACTTAAATATTTTTGATAAGTCTAATAAAAAAACAAATCAATTAAGTCAAGGTGAAAAACAAAGAGTTTCAATAGCTTTGGCAATTGTCAATTCTCCTAAGTTAATTTTAGCAGACGAACCTACTTCTAGTTTAGATGATAATAATTGTTCTAAGGTTATTAAACTTCTAAAAAAACAAGCCACAGATTTTGGAGCACAATTAATAGTTATAACTCATGATAGTAGATTGAAAAAACATTTTAAAAAATCGATTGAACTGTGAATATATTTAAATTAAGTATAAAAAATATTTTCAATAAACCACTAAGCTCATCTATAAGCTTAGCACTATTAGTTCTTGGTGTTGGAATAATTTCTCTTTTACTTCAGCTAAATACATTGATAAAAGATCAAATGGATAATAATTTGAGAGGAATTGATATGGTTGTCGGAGCAAAAGGAAGTCCTCTACAACTAATTCTGTCATCTGTTTACCATATTGACTCTCCAACTGGAAATATTTCTCTTGCTGAAGCTGAGACAATAAGTAATAACAGAATGGTAGGTTCAAGTATTAAAATTCTTTATGGAGACAATTATAAAGGTTTTAGAATTGTTGGTGCTGAAAAAAAATTTATTGAACTATACAAAGGCGTGATTAAACAAGGAAAAGATTGGGATAACCCGTATGAAGTTTTAGTCGGTTCTAAAGTATATGAAAAATTAAAAATCAATTTAGGTGATGAGCTAATTAGCTCTCATGGACTAAGAGAAACAGGTCAATCCCACGATGAAGGAACTTTTAAGGTTGTAGGATTATTAAAACCTTCAAATTCTGTAATTGATCAATTGATTATTACATCTCCTCAAAGTGTTTGGGATATCCACGAAACTCATGATCACGATGAACATGAACATGAACATGATAATAGAGAAATAACTGCAATGCTAATAAAATTCAAAAGCCCAATGAATATTATTCAATTTCCTAGGCAAATAAATGAAAATACTAATCTTCAAGCAGCAGTTCCATCTTATGAAATTTCAAGATTATTTAAACTTTTTGGATTTGGAATTGAAACTTTAAGTTATTTAGCGTATTTAATTATAATTGTTTCCGGGTTCAGTTTATTTATTAACTTATTTAATTCAATGCGTGAAAGAAAATATGAAATGGCACTTATTAGGACATTGGGAGCTTCAAGATTTCAATTATCAACAATGATTATTTTTGAAAGCCTAGTTCTAACAATTTCAGGATTTATATTAGGATTACTGTTTAGCAGATTTGGAGTGATGTTCGTATCTTCACTAATGGAAGAAAGTATAAATTACAACTTAAATTCATTGAAAATTTTGAATGAAGAATATTGGCTTTTAGGATTATCTGTTCTCATTGGTGTTGTATCGTCTTTAATTCCAGCTATTCAAGTTTATAAAATGAACATTTCAAAAATATTAGCAGATGCATAAACTAACTTTCATAATTATTTTATTTATTTCAAGCAGTTTGTATTCTCAAGTAGAAATTGACTGGCTTAAACTAAGAGATGTTTATTATAAATCTGAATATGCTGAAGATGTTTATGGTTATGTTCAAATTCCATATTTTGGAGAAGCAGTTGAACCTTTAGACAATAAAGAGGTTGTAATTACTGGTTATATGCTTACTCTGTCACCTGACGAAGGTGTGTTTGTTCTTTCTGAAAACCCTTATGCTGATTGTTTTTTCTGTGGTTTTGGAGGGCCTGAATCAGCTATAGAATTGAGATTGAAACCAGGCTATGATGATTTCTTAATGGATGAACTTGTTATTGTTACAGGAACTCTAAGATTAAAAAGAGAAGATGTAAGTAGTGGCGTTTATATTATGGACAATGCTACTGTTGTCAAAAAAGAAGATTAATAATCTATTATTAAAAATACCAATATTTAATGAAAAAGTATATTATAACCTTGACAGGCTTTCTAATAATTAACTTTGGTGGTTTAGCCATTGGTCAAGTATGGACAGGTGATGGTGTAACATCAGAATGGTATACATCACTAAATCAAGCTCCTTGGACGCCACCAGGATGGGTATTTGGGCTAGCTTGGACATCAATTGCAATCACTTTTTCTTTATTAATGACTTCGTCATATTTAAATAATAATGTAAAATCGTTAAAACTATTCATCCCCTCGCTTTTATTAAATATTGTATGGAATCCTGTGTTCTTTGGGTTACGCTGGGCTTGGACAGGTGTAGTTGTTTTGGTGTTATTATCTTACTATATATATAATATAATTGATTTAAATCGTAAAATATTTGGTTGGAAAATCGCATGGTTAGGGCTACCCTATTTTATTTGGCTTATGATTGCAACTTCTCTAAACGTTTATATTTCGTTAATGAATTAAATATTACTTTTATTAAATAAATTTATTTAAAATAAATACACATGAAAAATTCAATTTTATCCATAGCTATTTTAATAATTACATTAATTAGCTCACCAGAATTAACAGCGCAAAAATTCAAAAGCTTAGATAAAAGCCCAATGGATGCGACAGCTTTTCCAAGTAGCTATAAAATATCAGATAAAATAGTAAAGATAATATATAGTCGTCCACAATTAAATGGAAGAGATTTAATAAAATTAGCACCACCTGAAAAAGTTTGGAGAACAGGAGCAAATGAAGCTGCTGAAATTACTTTTTATAAAGATGTTATTTTCGGAGGAAAAGCATTAAAAGCAGGTACTTATTCTCTATTCACAATACCTTCTTTAGATGGAGATTGGACAGTGATTATCAATAGAGCAAGAAATATTTGGGGTTCATATTATTATAAGCAAGACCAAGATGTTATAAGAGTTTCTGGAAAAACCTCTAAAGTAGAAGAAAATATTGAAGCTTTTTCTATGATGTTTGAAAAAGACATGACATTAAAAATGGGCTGGGGAAACACTGTCATTTCAGTATCTATAAAATAAATTATGGGAAATAAGTTCTTTTACATAATTGTTGTTATTGTACTAATTTATTTTTTTTACAATAAATATTCAAAGTCAAAAAAAACAATTAAAATGATAGAAAATGGAGCTATAGTAATTGACGTAAGAACATCTGAAGAATTTAACTTAGGACACTTTGATGGTTCAGTTAACATACCTTTAAACTTAATTGAAAATAATATTGAAAAAATTAAATCATTCAAAAAAGATATTATTGTAGTATGCGCAAGTGGTGTAAGAAGTGGAAAAGCTAATAGTATCCTAAAAAAAAATGGAATTAAGTCTGTTAACGGAGGTTCTTGGTCAAGTTTAAAATAGAATTACTAAAACCTTATTAATCCAAACCCTTTATAGTAAATTAAAAGAAGAAGTTGGAATAACAAAAAAACCCCCGATATCTCGAGGGCTTACTTTTGGGTGGAAGACCGGATTCGAACCGGCGACCTCCTGAACCACAATCAGGCGTTCTAACCAACTGAACTACAACCACCATTTAATCAGGCGCAAATTTATATTATTTTATCTAATATTTCTAATAAAATATTATTGATATTATAAGTTAGAAAAATATTTTCTGTAAAAAGATGTATTTAATATTTATTATATTAAAGATTAAATAATTATCTATTTATGGATTTAAACTCTATATCTCTTGGGCTGATGATTTTTTTTTACTTATTCGCAGGAATTAGTCATTTTAAAAATCCTAAATTTTTTCTTCAAATAACACCAAAATGGGTATATAAACCTGATTTAGTCAATATTATTATTGGTATTCT
>CBFHJJ010000040.1:0-5233 GCA_965655865.1 Flavobacteriaceae bacterium
AAATGTTGAATCATTACAGATTGGTAAATCAAACTGGCTCTCCAGTTTTCATATCTACCACCTGATGTTTGCAAAATAACTGAAGCAAACTTGTTTGCGACGTCAATTTGACTTGCTTTTGCTGGGTTTACGTTCAATTCCTCAAATCCTTTATCGAATTCACAAGAGGAAAGAACTAAACTTAAAGCAAAAAATGTTAGTAATATTTTTTTCATAATTATATAAGTTTAAAATTTAAGGTTTACGTTAAGTCCAATTGTTCTAGGAACAGGAAGACCGAACCATTCTAAACCAGCAGAGTTTCCGTTATTATATGCAGACTCCGGGTCAATATTATCAGTACTATTGCTTAAGAAAAATAAATTTCTTCCAATAAGCGATACAGTAGCTTTATCAACAAACGTTCCCTCAAGCATGCTTGATGGTACGTTGTATCCAATACTTAATTGGCGAACTCTCATATAATCTGAATCTTGTATAGCTTCTTCAGCAATTGAGTAAGTTCTTCTGTAGTAGTCTTCTTGTTGAGCTTGAGGAATAGAAGTTGTAATTGCACTTCCATCTTCCATTACACCACTTGGTGTAAATCCAGCTTCACGACCTCCTGCAGGAACAGTTTTCTTATGATGACCATTTCTGATTAAAAAGGCATTTGTTCCAGAGTAAATTTGACCTCCAGTTTTTCCTTCAATTAAAATTGAAGCATTGAAATCTTTATATCTAAACGAAGATCCAAACCCTAAAGAAGTTGGCGCAACTCCAAATCCTAAGATTTTTCTAGCACCAATTTTTGGAATTGGAATTCCGTTTACCATTTCGTGAACTATTGCACCTGCATCATTTCTTACATAAGAAGAACCGTAAAGTGCTCCGTATTTTTCTCCAACAATATGAGTAACTCTTAAGTTTCTCGAACGAGGCTCGTCCATTGAGATATTACCTCCAGTATCGTTAGTTGCAACCACTTCACTTGTGTTATTAGTATAGTTAATTGACGCGTTCCATGCGAAATCATCAGTTCTCATTATTTCACCTTTAATAAGTAATTCAATACCTGAGTTTGAAATATTACCAAGGTTTGCAAGAGCACTTCCAAATCCAGATGTAGCAGAAGCACTAACTCCAACAATGTCTCCCAAAGTTTCATTATCATAGTATGTAGCATCAATAGAAAGTTTATTGTCAAACAGTCTTAAGTCTACACCAAATTCAGTTTCGTTTTTCTCAAAAGGAGTAATTTCAGAATTTGGAATAGTTCCTCCAGAAATATTTCCAAGTGAAGCACCTAAGTGACCTTGTCCGTAAATTCCGTAAGATAAACTTAGAGCATATGGGCTATCAGCACCACCTGCTACCTGAGAATAACCACCTCTTAACTTTAAGAAAGAAACAGTATCTCCAAGATCCATTACATCAGATAAAACTAATGAAAGAGAAGCAGAAGTATACAAGTCATTGTTTGGTGATTTTTTATCTTTTAAAGATAAAGTTGAAAACCAGTCATTTCTTGCAGTCACTGTTAAGAAAGCCCAGTCTTGGAATCCAAATTCTGCAGATCCATATGCTGAGTTAATTTTCTTTTTCCAGTAGCTGTAACCACCTCCTTGATTTTTAGTGTTCCCAACATCAATTAAAAATGGAACAATAAAATCAGAACCTGATTTAGATACTGCATCATATTCTTGAACATTTGTTCCAATACCAACAAATGCATTTACAGTAAGATCATCTACGATTTGTAAATTATCTGTACCTAAAAACGCATCAGCATCGTATTGCTTAAACGTACTTTTATTTTCATTTATAGATCCTCTTGGTTGATAAGCAGTTCCCCATGGAGTTGAACCAGTTTTGTGTAAATCGTAACGATCTCCACCTAATCTTCCTCTTAGGTATAAATAATCAGTAACATCATATCTAGCATTTAATGCACCTATAAATCTTGCTTTTTCAGATGAATTTATGTAGTTATAAGCAGCAAAATATGGATTCTGAGAGTAAGAATTATCACTAATTCTAAATTCTGTTAAATCTGCATTTCTTCCAAGTCCACCTTCTCCCATCATATCATCAACAGAAACAGTAGGAGCAAATAAATTAACTGCAAAGTTTCCATTACCAGGTGAATCTGATAATTGTGGGTTACCTTCTTGATCTTCTAAGATGTATTTCATGTTGACATCAACATTAAACTTGTCTCCATATTTTCTAGAAGAATTTAATCCAAATGAATTTCTTCCTAATGTAGAGTTAGGTACGATGTCTAAATTATCCAAATTTGTTACAGAAAATCGAGTACTACCGTTTTCATTTGAAGATGAAACAGCAATCGTGTTAGTGTAAGTTTCACCAGTTTGGTAAAATTTATCTAAGTTACTTCCCTTATTAGTATAAGGTCTAGAAACACCATCCCATTGTGCAACTAAAGAACCGTCCATTTTAGGTCCCCAAGCTTGATAAGTGTCAATTGCATCAGATACTTTAGAAGCATCTCTACCTTGACCATAAATTTCTTGAGTATCCCTTAAAGAAAGATTTAACATATCAAATTGAGTTGAAGAATTAAATTCAACTCCAATTCCTTTGGTACCAGCTCCAGTTTTAGTGTTTATAATAATAACACCATTTGAAGCTCTAGATCCATAAAGCGCTGCAGCTGCACCACCTTTTAAAACAGAAACTGATTCGATTTCATCTGGGTTAATACTAGAGATACCATCTCCGTAATCAGCACCACCCCAAACACCAGCAGAACCTAAGTTACTGTTGTTAATAGTAATACCATCTACAACGTATAAAGGTTGATTGTTACCAGTTAATGAACTTGTACCACGAATAACAACTCTACTTGAACCTTTAGCCCCCATTGCAGAACCAGTTACCATAACCCCGGCAACCTTACCTTGAAGTGCATTAATAGCATTAGTAGTTTTGTTATCGCTAAGTTCTTCACCACCTACTTGAGTAATTGAATACCCAACGGCTTTAACGTTTCTTTTTACACCAAGTGCAGTTACAACTACTTCAGATAAAGCATTATCTGGTTGTAAAGAAACATTAACAGTTGCAGAAGATCCGACAACTACTGATTGTGAAGAATATCCAACAAAGCTAAAAACAAGGGTATCCCCGCTTGAAGCGTTAATTGAATAATTACCATCAAAATCAGTGGAAACTCCATTTGAAGTTCCTTCGACTAAAACAGTTGCTCCAGGAAGTGGAACACCGTTATCATCGCTTACTGTCCCGCTAATTGATTGGGCTTGCACGGAAAATCCGAAAGCAAACACCAATAAAAAAGAGGACAAAATTGTAAAAAATTTTGTTTTCATAAATATTTAGTTTTGTTTAAATCAGTACTAATTTAATAAAAACGTTAACACTTTTTTAACATATTCGTAAATATTTTGAACTATTTCGACAAAACCTTAAATTATTACGATCAATATTTAACTAAAAAATCAGCAAAATTTTACCTAAACATCTGAACTAGAATGTTTTAATAATTTATTTAAAGAAAATTATAAAAACAGGATTTCGTCAACAAAAAGCCAAGCATATTCGCCTTGGGCAGGGTGCCCTTTGGGAAGCTTTTTATTGCTTTTTATTACAAGTCTTAACTTTTCAGATTTTTGAGTAATTGGTATTTTGAAAAACTTAACCAAATCTGGAGTTCCCAGAGAAGACGGAGTATAATTCTTTGAGTAAATTAATTTATCTTGTTTTCCGCTAATATCATAAAGCTCTACACTTTTAGGAAACATTATATATGAGCCTAAAGATTCTAAAGCATGAATACCAATTCCTGAATGGGATTTGCCTTTCAGGTCAATATCTAGTACAAGATCGCCTGAATTTCGCTCATTAACTCCTTTTTGGTAATCTTTAGTACGAATAAAGCCATTCCAATGCCCATCTCTAAAATTAATATCTCCAACAATTCCGTCAAATAATTTTTTAGGGTTTTTGTACCTGTTATCTGGTGCAGTTTTTAAAACGTAATCTTTTAATATCCCATTTACTTTTACTAAATCAACAGAACCTACATTACTTTCTACCCATCCTTTTTTGAAAGCTTTTGCTTTAAGATTTAAGGACTTTGAAATAAAGAAAGGATCCTTATAAATTGTAGACAAAGAATCTGGCTCGTCTCCATTAAGAGTATACCTAATTGTAGGGTTTCCAAGCGGCTTATAAAACTCTATTTTTAAAGAGTCTGAAAACATGGTTTGCTCTGAAATAGTGGCTGGAACAGACAATGGAACTCCCTTAGCAAAGTCACTAACTCCAAAATTCAAATTAATAGAATACGTATCAGAAAGCTTTTTTTGATTTTCATTACTAATATTAGTGTTCCATAAGTATATAATTTTTAATTCATTACTCTGCAATAACTGATTTACACCATCATAACTTATGTCCGTATTATTAATATTTAAACTCTCAACAGAACTGCTTATTGAAGACAATCCATTGTCTGTTACACTTGTATTATTAATTTTTAAGTATTTTAAAGTTGTAAAAGATTTTAGCTTATTAATCAAATTATCATCTAAACTAGAATTACTCAGGTCTAATTTAACTAACTGTGTTTTTACTTTTGATAACGCGCTGATATGTTTGGATTCTAATTTTTTTCCTAAAAATTTAGCTTCTAAATAGTTATTCGACATGCTGTTTCTTTCTAGCCTAAAATTTAAGTCTAATAATTTTTCTAAATCTTTTTTTCTAGGCGGATCCACTTTTTCAAGATCGTCCTGAAAAAAAGAGTTCACAATTAATTGTTCAGATTTTTGAAAAGTATTGAAGGAATTAAACTTTTCAAACTCTGCTCCTTTATCTATCCAAATTCTTAGTAATTCAATTTCATTTTCTGTAAGTTGAGAGTTTCCTTCTGGTGGCATATGCATTTCATCGGCCATTGGAAGATTAGGATAATTGTACAAATGGCTTGCATTAGAATCAAAAGAGACTAATATACTGCCTGATTCACCTCCTTTTAAAATTGCTTCTTTTGAAATCAACATTAAATCCCCTTTAGATTTATTTTGATTATGACATTTAACACATTTATTATCAAGTATTGGCATTACAACACTTGAATACAGGTTTACGCTGTCTAGACTAGTTAAATTAGTGGACTTACTAAAATCTGGTAATTTTAAATATTCACTCCCGTGAGTAATTTGCCCTCCAAAATGACCAGTGACAGACAGTAAAACAATAGTAACTA
>CBFHJJ010000041.1:0-3859 GCA_965655865.1 Flavobacteriaceae bacterium
TTAGGTGAGGCTCTTTTTTATTTTAATCATCTTCAAATTCATCCCAAAAATTTGTTTTAAATTCTTTTAAATATTCAGGGAGTACTTGATTTTCATCATTAATTTCTTCGAACTCTTTAGAACTTATTTTTCTTATTTTAAAAACTTGTAACTCCTTGTTATATATAGATCTAGTTGAAAAATTTAATTTTGCTGATATTTGATTTTGTTTGTTTCGTCCTTTAACAATTTTGTTTTTTTCAATAATCTTAAAAGGTCTTTTAATGGACACTGTATTTCCTCTAGTGCTTTGAAAATAACTTAAATTATATTTTTCGCCACCAAGTTTTGAAAATCTCATTCTACCTTTCTCTAAATAAGAAGAAACAGAAATCCCTAATAATTTAAATTTAGATAAAGGCTTTATATTTTCATAATCTAAACGTAAAACAGCAAAATCTTCGGAATTAATATATAACGTTCCTTTAAATTTATCTGATTTTTTAGGCAAACAGTTTATTACATAAACTAAATCATTTTCTAAGTACAATAGTTCAGGCTCAGAAAATATATAGTTTTTTGATTTTAAAATAAAGTTTAGTTCTGAGCTTGGTTCGAGAAAAGACTTCATGTAAACGTTTTGAATTCTTCCGATTTGTCCTCTGGCAAAATTTTCTTTTCTTTTAATTTCTTCATCTTTAATTTTTTTAATCTGATTAACGTCTGTACTATCAATGTCCCAAAGTCCATTAATACTTAAGTCTAATGAAAATGGAATCCATCCTGATCTAATTTTAAAATATGACGATGACTTTAGATTTTCCTTTAACGAAGATTCTAGTTTTTTCCCAAGCGATTTAGACAAATCACTTGCATTGTCATCGTTAGTTCTTCTTGATTTTATTAATTTAATTTTCGGGGTATCTACTTCTTTATTTAAATAATAATAGGATAAACTTTCCAATTCACTTTTAGACTTCTTTGGCAAATTATCTAAAATATTGTCCATAACCTTACTGTCTAAATCCTTTATTGAGGACTTAAACTTATTTAAAGCAAATTCTTCATTTGTCTGACTATAATCCTGTCTAAAAAATAATTTGTATTCGCTAATTTCCTTATTATAGTTGTAGTCTAAATTTTGTTTAACTCTTTTAATGATTTCTAAAGACGTTAATTGTTTATTTGTTACGACAACATTTTTTAACGTAATTGATTCCTGTTTTAAACGAATTATACTGTCTCTAAAAAAGTTTAAATGAATTTTTTTTGTTTGAAAACCAAGTGAAGAAACAAACAATGTGTCGCCTGTATTAAATTGTTCTGGGATTAATTCAAAACAGCCCTCTTCATCTGAAATAAGACCGTTATTGTTTGAAAAATAAACTGAAGCAAATGGTATTGATTCTAAGGACAAAGAGTCAATTATTTTAATTCTTTTAGATTGAGAATTAATACTAAAACAGATAAAAAAGAAAAATAATATAGATGTGTAACGCATACATTAAAATTAACTAAAAATTAAGTTTAGTATATTTAAAGTATGTTAAAAAAACTGATTCACTTATTGATTTCTTTTTCAGCATTTTCAGTTTGTTATTTATTAGCTTTTTTAACTGACATCCCAGTATTAAAAAATGTAATCCTGTATATTTTTATGATTCAATGGATCTTGTTTGTTCCAGCATATCTTTTTAAAACTGAAAAATTTTATGACTTAGCAGGTAGCTCTACTTACATTTTTGCTGTATCATACGTTTTATATGATTCATCTGAAAATTTTACAAACTTAATTTTGGGAGTAGCTATAATTGTTTGGGCAGTAAGACTTGGAACTTTTCTTTTTTTTAGAATTAAAAAAGCTGGTGAAGACAAAAGGTTTAAAGAAATTAAGCAATCTCCTACTAGATTTTTTTTAGCATGGACATTACAAGGGATGTGGGTTTCAATCTGTAGTCTGTGCGCGCTTACAGCGCTTTCAACTGATACTGGTGTTGTCTCAAACGGGTACTTATATTTAGGGTTTGGATTGTTTTTGTTTGGTTTTTTAATTGAAGTTATAGCAGATAAACAAAAATCAAAATTTCGATCAATTACAGAAAATAAAGATAAATTTATAAATACAGGTCTTTGGTCTAAATCAAGACATCCAAATTATTCAGGGGAAATACTGTTATGGCTAGGAATATCTATTATGTCTATTTCATCTCTTTCAGGATTACAATACTTAACCCTAGTGTCTCCACTGTTCACGTATTTATTGCTAGTTTATGTGAGTGGTGTTAGGCTCTTGGAAGAAAGTGGAAATAAGAAATGGGGGCACTTAGATTCTTATAAAGAATATAAAAAAAATACTCCTATACTATTTTTTAAATGAAAAATAATTCTGTAAATATTTTTAGAAAGTCTAAAGGTCAAATTGTTGTTGAAGGTTCAGTTTCTTTAACAGATGAAGACGGAAATAAAATAAAGCACGGAAAAAGATTTACTCTTTGTGGATGTAATAAGTCCGAAAACTTGCCGTTTTGTGATGGATCACATAAAGATTAATCCCTCAATTAAAGTGTTCCAAAGATTTTAATAGTTCTTTTATCTAGATTGACCGAATCAATCTAAAATTTTTAAAAGAAATTAGTATCTTGAAAAGACAAAAACAAACAACAATATTATGAACAGTGCAATATCAAAAAATAAATTATTTATAGCTGCTTGTATTTCGCTAATAGTAACGGCGATGACATTTGCTATTAGAGCAGGAATTCTTGGGCAACTTGGAGAAGATTTTGAAATCAATAACACTCAACTTGGATTTGTAAATGCAATGGCCTTTTGGGGGTTTCCAGTAGCTACAATTTTTGGAGGGTTTTTGTATAACTTATTAGGAGCAAGAAAATTGATGATAATCGCTTTTTTCTCCCACCTGTTAGGACTTGTAATGACTATTTATGCAGGAGGGTTTGCTACTCTTTTAATTTCTTCGTTTTTTATTGGGTTTGCTAATGGTTCTGTGGAAGCAGCTTGTAATCCATTAATTGCCGACATGTATTCTGATAATAGAACTACAATGTTAAACAAATTTCATGTTTGGTTTCCTGGTGGAATAGTCATCGGATCTCTTACTTCAAAATTTATGACAGACTTTGGTTTAGGATGGCAACCTCAGATAGCAATTATGCTTATACCTACTTTAATTTACGGTTATTTATTCTTTAAAGAAGATTTCCCTGAAACTCAGCACATAGAATCTGATACTGTTCTTAATTTAAAATCTTTATTTACGCCGTTATTTATTTTCATAGCAATTTGTATGACCTTAACTGCTACTGCAGAATTAGGAACTCAACAATGGCTTAATCCTCTTCTTGAAAAATCTGGAGCAAGTCCAATGTTGATTTTAGCTCTTATAACAGGAATTATGGCAGTTGGGAGATATTTTGCCGGACCAATTATACATAAACTTAACCCAATTGGTGTTTTATTTCTATCAGCCATAGTTACTACTATAGCAATTTTTATGATGTCGCAGGTTGACGGTCAAATGCTTTATTTAGCCGCTGCAATATTTGCAATCGGAGTTTGCTATTTCTGGCCAACAATGATTGGATTTGTGTCTGAATATTTGCCAAAAACTGGAGCGCTAGGGATGTCTCTTGTTGGAGGTGCAGGTATGCTAGCGACTGGTATGTGGAATCCTGTAATTGGATCTTGGCTAGACGAAGAAAAGCAAATTGCATTAAATTCTGGTGTTGCTGAAGATGCTGCTGAAGTTATAGCTGGCCAAGCAGCATTAGGAAACATGGTTTATTTCCCGCTTGCATTAATTGTTTTATTTGGAATTTTGTTTGTCTATAGGAACAAATTAGAAGAAAGTAGAGTTTAA
>CBFHJJ010000041.1:3869-4130 GCA_965655865.1 Flavobacteriaceae bacterium
GAGGTGGTGATTCATTGATTGGTGTTCTTCACAGAGTCGCTTCAAGTATGTTCGACAGATTTGAAATTGTTGGAGGAGTGTTTAATCCAAATTATCCTGACAACGTCGCTTTTGCAAAAAAACTTGGATTAAATGAATCTAGGATATACATAGATTTTGAGACAATGATTGTAGAAGAGTCTAAGCTAGGCAAAGATGAAAGAATTGAAGTGGTTTCAGTACTAACGCCACACTTTCTTCACTATCCCATGGCAAAGAAAT
>CBFHJJ010000042.1:0-4000 GCA_965655865.1 Flavobacteriaceae bacterium
CTATCGTATTCTTTATTTATTTCATCTGGAATTATAGCATTAGAATTTTCTCTCCAATTATTTAATTTATTTAGAAGTTTTTTTAAGATATCAGGCTTGAGTTCAGCTAAATTATTAGATTCTCCAATATCTTGACTTAAATCATAGAGCTCTAAACCTTCATCTTCAAAATAATGATGAAGCTTCCATTTACCTGAAATTATGACTGACCCAGGTCTAGTTCTAAATAAAGGGTCTCTACCCTGGTCTTCTAAGTTATTATAAGCTTCTAGATAAATAGGAAAATGAAAGAATAAATCTCTATTTAAATTTGAAGGAACTTTAAACTGATTTTTTAAGCTTATGCCATCAAGAATTAGAGCTTTATTTTTGGGATCTATAATATCTTGAATAGTAGGATAAATGTCAAGATTACTAATATTATTATTGTTAACTCCAGCAAATATCTTTTTTGGCCACCTTAAAACAAATGGTACGCGAATTCCCCCTTCATAATAACTTCCTTTACCTGCTTTTAGAGGGAATTGATTAGAAATTGAGCGAATTCCTCCATTGTCTGATGTAAAAATTACTAAAGTGTTTTCAGCAATTTTCAAATCATCAAGTGTTTTTAAAATTTTACCTACATTCTCATCAACAGAGCTTACCATTGCTCCGTATTCAGGGTTGTCTTGACCATTTACACCATTTTTTGAAGCATATTTTTTTATCCAACTTTTTTTCCCTTGAATGGGGGTGTGAACTGAGTAAAAAGAAAGATTAGCAAAAAAGGGTTGGCCTGCATTTTTTATAATAAAATCAACAGCTTCATTTGTTAATCTATCTGTTAAATATTCTCCAGGAATTCCATTTTTAATAAAGTCAATATTATATGGTGAAAAGTAACCATTTCTTCCAGGGTTGCCTTTATTACTTCCTCCGGTGTTGTAATCTATACCCTGAGTTTTAGGATTTTTACCTATGTGCCATTTTCCAAAACTTGCATTTATATATCCTGCAGATTTTAACATTTCAGGTAAAGTATAAATACTATCATTTAAGTATTTTTTGTTTTTTGCAGGGATTAATTTTCTTGTTCTTTTATTCCCTCTTTCTGCGGATCCAACTGTGTAAACGCCATGTCTTGGTGTATTAAGACCCGAAAATAAAGAAGCTCTGCTAGGAGCGCAATTTGCTGCACTAGCATAGGCATTTGTAAATACCATGCCTTGTTTTGCAAATTCATCTAAAAAAGGAGTTTCATAATATTGACTACCCATAAATCCCAAGTCTTTCCAACCAAGGTCATCTACATTAATTAAAATAATGTTAGGACGGTCTAATTTTGAAAATTGAGAGGGGTTGTTACAACTGAAAATTAGTAAAAATGAAATTACAAAAAAGATATTTTTCATTTTTAATTAAATAGGATTAGTTATGTTTTATTTGATATCCTTGTCAGGAATTCGTCCATAATTTCCAATTCCATCATAGTCCATAACATCTGTTTCAATTTCATCTTTTGTATTTGTATTTGATTCACGAGGAATTAGTAAAACTCCAATTATAAAAATTGTAAAAACAAGAACGCCAATAAAGAAAATTATTTGAATACTCATTTTTTAAATATTTGTTTGACGTAGGCTCCTGCTGCTAATATTGAAGGGACCCATATTCCCACATACAATCCCTCTTGTTGCTGCCCTGAAAACCAAAGGGAAACGGAAAATAAAAAGCTAAGAAATGCAGCGCCTAAAATAAAATAATCAGATCTTTTCATGTTTTAAATATAATAATTAAAGAACAAAAAAAACGATATCCATTTTTGCTTAATTTATTCTATGTATATATGAGTTTAAATTTTCATTCTTATCAAGCTTAAGTAGTTTTGATAATCTATATCTCTGAGTTTCAACTGTTCGAATTGATACCCCACATATTTTAGCAATCTCGTTATTACTTTGATTCATTCTAATATAAGCTGCCAGTCTTAAGTAAGTTTGAGATAGATTATGTTTATCATTTAAAATTTTATAAAATTTCGGATAAACATTAGTGAATATTTTGTCAAACTCTTCGTAGGATTTTTCAGAACTTATTAGTTCAGAAACTTCTTTTTTTACTCTTCTAAACGATTGTTCGTTTACTTCACTTTTATTCAATTTTGATATTATATTTTTTAAATATTCATTTCTTTGAAGAATGAAATTGGCTTTACTTACTAACTCTCTATTTTTTGACTCTAGTTTGAGTGAGACTTCATTTTTTTCAAGTTCAAGTCGAGAATTTCTTTCTCTTTGAAATTTAAATCTAGAAAAAAAAGCAATTATGATTAATATAAAGCTTAGTAACCCGATGTATGTGGTATAAGTTAATCTAGTTTTTTCTAATTTATTTTTATTTATTTCTTTTTCTTTCTCATACAAAACAAGTCTATTTTCAATTATATTAAAATCTAAATCATCTTGTTTTTGATAGTTTTTTATAATTGAATCTTTGATTTTTATTACTTCTGTTTTTTTACCTTGGGTATTATAAATTTTAGATAAGAAAATTAGTTTTTCAAGTCTTTTCTTGTCAGAATTAGTATTTATAGAGTTTAAAGGCACAATATTAGAATTTAAAACTTCTAAAAGTATATTTTCTGCTTTATTATAAGATTTTAATTCATAGTAGCATTTAGCGATCTCCAAATTTACATCCGGGAAAACTGTAGTATTATGATTTTGAGCTACAGTAATTTTTTTTGATTCATTTAAACTAATTAACGCTTCATTGATTTTTTTTAATTTTAATAAGTTAGATCCGTAAACTGACAGTACATATGAGTACCATATTTTAACTTCTTTAAGAAGATCTCCTTTTTCAATATCTATTGATTTTTTATATAACGAAGTTGCTAAATCATATAAATCATCTCCTTTTTCAGTCATGTTATGCTTGTAGTAAAACCGCATCGTTTCCATGTATTGATAAATAATAAATGCTGCGTTATTATTTTTTTTTCTTAATTCTAATATATCTTTATATTGTGATTCAGCTTTCTGAACATCTCCTACAGTTGAATGAATCAAGGCTATATTGGTTTTACTAGTACTTAATCCATTGGTTTTGTCTATTGAAAATTCTTCTTCAAATAGATTGAAATTATCTATTGCTTCTAAATATTTCTTTTCTGCAATTTCGAATCTTTCAATTTTATAATAAAGGTTTCCTAAAGCAACTAGTATCCAAGGTGGTTCATTTACATATTTATGAAGTCTTTCTTTTACAGGTAAAAGATTATGCATGTTTAATGCAGCTATATAGTATTCAATTGATTTAGCGTAGTTATTTTGATAAAAAAGCACTTCTCCTATTACTACATTAACATCCGTAATATCTTGTGAAATAGCACCCGGATCATTTATTTCTAAAGCTTGAAGACCATAATTAAGAGCTTTACTAGAATTTAAAAACTTGTATTTTTTAAGTGAATCTAAAAGAGCAGAGGTTTCTTCGTTTAAAGTTTGACTATTGCCAAAAAACGATATCAAAATAAATAAAAATATAAGTATAAATTTTTTCATTAATTAAATATATCAATTGTTTGGTTATACATCCTTATAAACTCTAATGTAGTATTAATGTAGTACGAATTTATTTCTAACATATTTTCTTAATATCACCTTTTTTACTCTGTTGTTTTAACAAATTGACACATACAGCTTAAGATATTTAATATTTTCTATTAATATAGTTGTAGTAGTTATGTAAGCAAAATTATTAAAGAAAAGACATCTGACACTTTATATTTGTTATAATTATTTAAACAAATCAAAATATTAACTATGAAAACAAAATTATTTAATTTTCTTTCTTCTTTTTTATTGTTGTTTGTATTCGGGTTTTCCGTACAAGCTCAATCAATTAGCGGGACAGTAACTGATGAAAATGGTGTTCCGCTTCCTGGAGCAACTGTTTTAGTCGAAGGAACTTCAAATGGAGTTTCCACTGATTTCGATGGTAATTATTCAATTAA
>CBFHJJ010000043.1:0-2610 GCA_965655865.1 Flavobacteriaceae bacterium
AATGGAATAGAGAATGCTCTGAATAAACTGTATCGACTGGATTGCTAGCTCAAAATTTCTTGGAGAAAAACTGATGTTCGATATTTCTAATGAGTTATCTACTAAAACAATAAAACGGTTATACTTTTATAAAGTGTAGCCGTTTATTAATTAAAGATCTAAACTTAAGTTTATTTATATTTGGGTAATAACCCAAAAAATATTGCAAAAATGAAAGATCTTAAATATTTGTTTGCTTATACTGTTCCTATCTCAGTTTACATATCATTTACATCTACAGGTATTTGGACATATTCTACGGTTTTTTATGTTTTCATATTGCTTCCAATACTAGATTTTCTATTGGGAGAAAGTCAAGAAAACTTTTCAAAAGAAGATGCTACACATCAAAATAAAAAATGGATTTTTGATTTAATGCTATATTTCAATGTGCCTATTATTTTTGGACTACTTTATATTGTATTTTCTTCATTTCAATTGAATGATTATAATGTATTTGAAACTATTGGCTTAGCATTTTCTACTGGTCTATTATTGTCTATTAATGGTATTAATGTCGCTCATGAACTAGGACATAGAAAACCTTATTATGAAAGATTCTTAAGCAAATTGTTATATATGCCTTGTCTATATATGCATTTTTATATTGAACACAATTTTGGTCATCACTTGCATGTTGCAACACCCGAAGACGGTGCTACTGCTAAATTTAATCAATCAGTATATTCGTTCTGGTTTACATCTGTAACTAAACAATACTTTGACGCATGGAAAAACCAAAAAAAACTTCTCAAAACTGAAAACAATTCTTTTATTTCTATAAAAAATGATATGATATGGTATCATTTGATTCAACCACTATATCTTTTCGTTATTTATTATTTATTTTCTTTTGAAGTAATGATTTTTGCTTTAGCTGTTGGAATAATTTCGTTTCTATTTTTAGAGTGCATAAATTACATCGAACATTATGGTTTACAACGCCTTAAATTAGCTTCAGGAAGATATGAAAGGGTTCAACCTCAACACTCATGGAACTCGGACTTTAATATTGGAAGAATCACACTTTATGAACTTACACGTCATAGTGATCATCACTACAAATCTTCAAAGAGGTATCAAATTTTAGATAGTTATAAAGAATCTCCTACACTTCCCGTGGGTTATCCAGCCTCAATACTTTTAAGTTTTATTCCTCCTCTTTGGTTTTGGGTTATGAATTCAAGAGTTCCTAATGAAATATGATTTTCAGGTCCCTCTAAACTTTTTTAAAGTTTAATCGTTTTTTATATTTAAAATAAATTGAATTATGAAAAATAAAACAAAGAAATATTTTATTAAATACAGCTTAGAGTTTTTTGTAATTGTTTTAGGAATTACATTTTCATTTTTTCTTCAAAATGTTAGACAAGAAAAAGAATTAGATTCGAAAAGACAATTAATAATATCCAACCTGTTAGATGAACTAGAATCAAATCAAAATTATATAACAAAAAGAAAAAGTGAGTTTGTAAGAGAAATGGATTATGTAAAGAAATTACTTGATGATTCATTAACATTCAAGATGTTTGAAGAATACCCAAAAGAAAGTTCTCCATTAAATCCGTTTTTTTCTGTTTTAAGGTTTGAACCCTCTAGCTCAACTTATAACTCTTTGGTTAATGATGGTAGTTTAAATTTAATTAAGTCTTCAGATGTTAAAACTCTTATTAATGAAGTATATAAGTCAAAAATCAACTATCTAAATTATTTTGTTGATGCAGAATATAAAGCTGCAATTGAAGTTGAACGAATTTTTATAAATAATTATCCAGAAATATACTTAAGAAATTTTTGGTTCAACTACAGTGATAAAAAGCTAATAAATAATGTTTTTAAAATAATGAAAAAAGACATTCATTTCAAAGCATTAATGGTTCAGAAAATAAGTTTTATGGAAGTAAAAATCGGTGCTCTAAATTCTTATGCAAAACAAAGGGATAGTCTAATTACATTACTTAAAAACAAAAAATTAATATTTTAAAGCATGGAAGTAAATAAATTTTGGAATAGAATTTTAGGAGTTTTTGGAATACTCGGAGGGATAACTTTACTGACTGGAGATATGCTTTTTTACTATGATCCTGTAAATAGTAATTTATTTGAGAATATGGGTAACGCATCAGATTCAAGAATCATCTACAGTGCAGTTACTGCTCTTTTAGCAGCTTGGTTTTACATGCTAGGTGTTGTTCATGTTTATCAAGCTTTCAAACCAGCAAAAGTTGTAATTAAAAATACTGTTTTAATCTGTTTTGCCGCCATCACAATATCTTATGGTGTGGTTCACGGTGCTTTTGTAGCAATTGCAACATCTTCTAAATTAGCTGTCCAAAATAATCTTAATTTAAATGAAGCTGTTTCTTTAGCATCCGAAGCTAATAATATGTTAAGACTTATTGTTTATCCTATTTTTGGACTTTTATCAATTTTATTCATTACCCAAGTTTGGAAAAGAAAAACATTATATCCTAGATGGATTATTCTATTTTTTCCATTAATTCCTTTTTTAATTCAAGACTTTATTTGTAATAATTTATCTGGAAATATTTGGATTGTAGTTTGTGGAGG
>CBFHJJ010000044.1:0-1891 GCA_965655865.1 Flavobacteriaceae bacterium
TCAAAATCATTTCTAATAATACCATACAATAAATCTTTAGAGGATAAATTTGAAAGTAGTGTGTCCTTTGAAAAATCATTGGATATAGAATTATACTTTAACATTCCTTTTTCATAATTATAATAGATGTTATTATCAAATTTAGCAAGGCTGGTATTACCTCCTTTTACAGCGATTGAATCTAGCTCATAATCAATAATGTTTGTAAAATCTGAACTTATAGAAAGTTTGTAAACACCCTTATATCCGTGGCTAACAATGATTTTTCCATTATTAGAAATTTCAAAAAAACGAGAAGATATGTCAAATCCCGTAATATTATTTTTAACAATCCATTGGTCATTCACTTTAGATAAAACCTTTAATCCATAGTAGCTACCCTCAATAACATCAAAGGAATCACCAGGAATTTTTCTAAAAGTCCATGACCCGTTAGTATTTGATATTTTTTTAGCACTTCCATTCGATACAGTAAAAGTTCCGTTATTATGTCCACAAAATAATGTATTGTCTATCTCAATCAAACTCCAAACTTGCCCACTGGTTTTTTTGATAAGTTTAAAAGGCTCTTCAGTATTATATTTTTTATAAAACAAACCTTGATTGGTTCCTACATAAAGGATTTTTTTGAAGAGCTTAGTTGCATAAATAGTTCCAAGAATACCATCGCTATCAGAATAAATAGAAAATGGAGAATCATTATTGATAACAGTAATTCCATTATCAAGACCAAGCCAAATATTATTTTTTGAATCCTCATATATAGAAAGGACAGTATTATTAGCAAGCCCTCGAGATTTATCAATTTTTTTAAATGATTTCAAATCAGGCTCTAAAAGGAATAATCCTTGACCTACTGTACCAAGTGCATAAGAGGAATCCTGTAATTGAATTGCAGAAAAAACAGAAAACCCATCATTTAAAGAGTCTAAAGCAGAATTAACCTTAATTAAAGCGCCTGGTGTTTTTTCTAAATAGAAACCATGCTTTGATGTAAGAAACGACAATCCATTTTCAGAATTAAAAATATTTACAATTTGTGAGGGTAATTGATTACTATCAATAACTAATTCCGGCTGACCATTTACTAATCTAAAAAGTCCTGTGTCCAAAGCGATATATATTTGCTTATCAATAGAAAAAGAATTATTAATTATCCCTTTTAACTTTAAATACTTAACATCATTATTATTTTTATCGATAAAAATTAACCTAGATAGTGATTGAAAAATTATCCAATTATCTAAAAGCAAAATATTCCAAAACTCTTCATCCTCCTCAATTTTTAAATTTAATTTATCTACAAGGGAAGTATATATTAATGTTCCATTACTATATTTTTGGAAAAAACCAAAATCAGAGTGAGATCCTATATAGATTTTATCTTCAATATTTTTAACAGAACGTATAATACTACCGTTTGGAGAATCATAATTATTCCAACTTGTTCCATTAAATGATAGTAACGCCTCACTATTAGCAAATAGAATTTCATTTTTAGAAGTTTCTGAAATTTTCCAATTTTGATTTGCTGCACTATATTCTTGAGGTGTATAAGATTGTATAGGTGGCAATGATTGTGAAAAAACTGAAAAACTAAATAAAAAAAGAAGTATAAATTTTTTCAAAATACTGATAATTAGACATTTACAATACATTTGCAAATGATATTCAATTGTAAATTTAAAATAAAAAACCTAAACTAAAAATTTAGTGTATAGTTATTAATTAATTAGATGTTTAAAAAAATTTAATAAAAACCTAAATAAAAAAAATTATAAAAAATTTTGGAACGATTATTGAAAAGATATTGAATATGAAAAATAAAAGAAGAGAATTTTTAAAAAATGTATGCCCATCTGTGGCACTAGCATTCTTTGGTGTAACAATG
>CBFHJJ010000045.1:0-1775 GCA_965655865.1 Flavobacteriaceae bacterium
GGTAATAAAACCTGTTTTTCAAAATCATCGAAAGAATTCTCGATGTGAGTATATTTAATTTTAGTTGGAATTTCTTCGAAAAATAATTCTTTTGAACTGGATTTAGAATTATAATTTTTTGAATTAATTGAATTTACTTTTAATAATTGGTTAGCTTTTACATTAAACAATTTAGTTTGTCTAGAGTTTGGCCAAGTAACAATTAAACTATCTACTTTTTTATGATCGCTTAATCCGAAGTGAATTATATTTTCACTTGTAGAATAAATTCCTCTTACATTAGAACTTTCGAATAGCTGAATTTCATTTCCATTATAAATCGAAACTTTAGATCCGAAAATAGGTTTATTATTCTCATTAACTAATTTTAATCTTAAGTAATTATTTTTCTTAGAATTATTTTTATAAATAAACGCAGGTTCATTTACGTTATTTACCACTAAGTCTAAATCACCATCATTGTCTAAATCAGCATAAGATGCACCGTTAGAAAAACTAGGCTGATCTAATCCCCAGCTTTTAGCTTCATTTTTAAAATCTAGATTGCCATAATTTTTATAGAAATAATTTTTAATTTTTACACTTGGCAACAGTTCCAGTGCTTTATCAAGAGGTAAAATATCCCATAAATTATATTCAAATGATTTGTTTTTTTTTACGTAATCATCAGCAATTTTTAACACAAATTCTCCAACTTTTTTATCGGCATCTGTATTTCTAATATCTCTTAAAAGTCCATTTGTAACATATATATCTTTTAATCCATCATTATCAAAGTCGGCTATCAAATTTGCCCAACTCCAATCGGTTGAAGATGTTTTAGTATACTGTGCGACATCACTAAATGTTTTGTCACCATTGTTTATCTGTAGAGTATTAAACATATACTGAAAGTGACCACCGTTTTTAACAACTTTCCAGAAGGCGGAAGGATTCATTCCGCTCATATTAGATTTTAATCTAAAATTATCCTCTGCCGTCATGTCAACAACCATAAGATCTAACTCTCCATCGTTATTAATATCAGCAGAATCTACGCCCATACTATAAAAAGAAGTGTGTTTTAAAGAACTTTCCGTTTCATAAGAAAATGTTCCGTCACCATTATTATAATATAAAAAATCTGGCGCATCAAAATCATTAGCTACGTATAGATCAATAAATCCGTCTTGATTTAAATCTGAAGCCACAACACTGTTAGGGAAACCTGTTCGATCGAGTCCTGCTTCTTTAGTAACATCAATAAAATTATTATTTCCAGTATTTTTAAATAGTTGTAAGGAATATTCTGACAATGTTAAGTCTGCTCCAAAAAACTTAGAGTAACTTCCTGGGTTGGGTGGTTGATTGAGTAAGTATAAATCTAAATAACCGTCATTATTATAATCAAAAAAAACAGCATGTCTTGTCCTTGCCGAAACATCAACACCCCACTGTTTGGATGATTCTTCAAAAGTAAAATCCCCTTTATTTATATATAATTTATTTCTTCTTAGTTCAGGCTGGTCATCATACAACTCTTTGCTCACATAAACATCTACATAGCCGTCATTATTAACATCTGCAATTGTTATTCCTGAGGACCAAGATCCATTATCTAGAATACCTGAATTTTTAGTTTTATCTGTGAATTTAAAATTTCCAGAGTTTTTATAAATTTTGTCTGCTACTAAATTTCCTCCAAAATATAAATCTTGTAATCCATCATTATCAAAATCTGCTATTCCAACACCTGCTCCGCCGTAATAATTTGCATATAATAAAATATTATGCTC
>CBFHJJ010000046.1:0-1633 GCA_965655865.1 Flavobacteriaceae bacterium
ATCCATTACATCAGAAAGAACTAATGAAAGAGAAGCAGAAGTATACAAGTCATTGTTTGGAGCTTCTTTATCTTTTAAAGATAAAGTTGAGAACCAGTCATTTCTTGCAGTCACTGTTAAATAAGCCCAGTCTTGGAATCCAAATTCTGCGGATCCATAAATTGACTCAATTTTCTTTTCCCAAAAATTATATCCAGTAGATTGATTTTTAGTGTTTTTAACATTTATTAAAAATGGAACAATAAAATCTCCACCACCAGCATTTACCATTTCCATGTTTTGGTAGTTTGTTCCTATCCCAACAAAAGCAGTTAAAGATAAATCATCAACGATTTGTAAATTGTCTGTACCTACAAACGCATCGGCATCGTATTGTTTGAAATTTCTTGATTCCTCATTAATAGAACCTAAAGGTTGATATCTTGTACCATAAGGTGTAGAGTTTGTTTTTCTTAAAGAATATCTATCTCCACCTATTCTACCTCTTAAGTATAAATAATCAGTTACGTCATATCTTGCATTAACAGCACCTATAAATCTTTCCTTCTTAGAGGAGTTGATAAATTTATATGCTGACCACCATGGGTTTGTTAAATAAATATTTTCAGAAGTACCAAATTCAGTACCGTCAGCAAGCGCACCCATACCGTCCTCACCAGTCATTGTACTAATATCTAGTGAATTTGCAAAATAACGTGCTGGCCAGTTTGAGTTACCAGGACCGTCTGCCATTTGTGGATTACCAACCTGATCTTCTAAGACATATTTCATGTTTACATCAACAGAAATTTTATCTCCAAATTTATTAGAGTTATTTACCGAAAATGAATTTCTTTTAAGAGACGAATTTGGAGTAACATCTTTATTATCCAAATTAGTTGCAGAAAAACGAGTATTCGAATTTTCATTTGCAGTTGAGACAGAAATAGTATTAGTGTAAGTTTCACCTACTCTATAAAATTTATCTTGATTATCTCCAGCATAGGAGTATGGTCTAGAAACACCATCAAATTGTTCTTTCATTGATCCGTCAAGTTTTCCTCCCCAACTGTCAAAAGTTCTGTTAGCAAATCCAACAGTGTGAACTCCATCACGACCTTGACCGTAAATTGTTTGAACATCTACTAAACTATTATTTAGAACGTCAAATTGCATTGTAGTATTGTACTCAACACCAATTCCCTTAGTACCAGCTCCACTTTTAGTATTTATTAAAATAACACCATTTGAAGCTCTAGATCCATAAAGCGCTGCAGCTGCACCACCTTTTAAAACAGAAACTGATTCAATATCATCTGGGTTAATACTAGAGATACCATCTCCGTAATCAGTACCACCCCACATACCAGCAGCTCCTAAGTTATCATTATTAATAGTTATACCATCAATGACATACAAAGGCTGATTGTTTCCATTTAGTGAACTAGCACCACGAATAACTACTCTACTTGAACCTTTAGCCCCCATTGCAGAACCAGTTACCACAACACCGGCAACCTTTCCTTGTAAGGAATTAATAGCATTAGTTGATTTGTTTGAGCTTAGTTCTTCACCATCTACTTGAGTAATTGAATACCCAACGGCTTTAACGTTTCTTTTTACACCAAGTGCAGTTACAACTACTTCAGATAAA
>CBFHJJ010000047.1:0-1450 GCA_965655865.1 Flavobacteriaceae bacterium
AAAAAAAATTATTCAATGAAAAAATTAGTTAAAGTATTATCAGTTTTTGTTATGATTTTTTCAGTTAGCACTATGCTGGCTCAAGACAAAAACAATAAATGGCAGTTCGGTATAGGACTAAATGCAATTGACTTTCATCCCGTAGGAACTGATTCGTCTGACAATCCAACTGGTGGATTGTTTAGTGAGTATTTCAATTTCGACGAAAACTGGAATAATCCCTCAACACCTGTCAACACAGTAAGTTTAATGAGATATGGGACTGAAAATGTTTCATATGGATTTAGAGCATCATTAAACTCTATAACTCGCCTTGGAGATCAGAGAGCAAGAATTAGCCCTACTTTTTTAGGAAGCCTTGATGCGGTTGTAAACTATAATTTACCCTTAACATTAAAATTAGGGAGCGTTAAAATGAACACTTTTATTGAAGGAGGTACTGGTTACACTTGGTTTGGAAAAGAAAGATCACACACTTTAAACGGTGGATATGGTGTAAATATTCCAGTCTCTGAAAAAATGTCAATTAAAATTAATACAACTTACAAGCACGCTTTCAACGATATGCAAGCTTTAAAAGCGCACTTTCAACATAATGTTGGTGTAGCCATTAACTTTGGAGGCAAAGACTCTGATCGAGATGGTGTATATGATCAATACGATGATTGTCCAAACACAGCAGGTTTGCCAGCTTTTAACGGATGTCCAGATAACGATGGAGACGGGATAGAAAACAGTAAAGATTCTTGTCCTGATGTTGCAGGTTTAGCTCAATTTGATGGCTGTCCAGATTCAGATGGAGATGGAGTGCCGGACACTAAAGACGCTTGTGTTAACGAAGCAGGTTCTGTTGAAATGAATGGTTGTCCTGACTCTGATGGAGACAGTGTAGCAGACAACGTTGATAATTGTGCTGATGTAGCAGGTCCAGCGGCTAACAATGGCTGTCCATGGCCTGATTCAGATTCAGACGGCGTTCTTGATAAAGACGACAAGTGTCCAAATACAGCAGGTTTATCAGCTTATAACGGTTGTCCAGTTCCAACTAAAGAGATTATGGCACAACTTAATTCAGTTGGCGCTATGATACCGTTCGAATTAAATAGAGCAGAACTAGGACCAAAGGTTAAGGGAATGCTAGGAGATGTTTTAGGAATTATGAATAATTACCCTAAAATTCCATTTATGATCGAAGGTCATACGGATTCTTCAGGACCAAAATCTTTCAATCAAAAACTTTCAGAGCTTAGAGCGATGTCTGTAAAAGAATATTTAGTTGAAAACGGAATCACTTCTTCAAGATTAATGACTGTTGGTTATGGAGAAGACAAACCAAACGTTTCAAACAATACAAGAAAAGGAAGAATACAAAACAGAAGAGTTGAATTTAAAGTAATTCCACCACCTTCTAAGTAAAAATCTTTTTTCTTATTAATATCAAAAAGCGTCT